>CABUCQ010000204.1 GCA_902490095.1 uncultured Collinsella sp. | reverse complement strand
GTTTGGCGCTTGCCGCGGTGTGCGGTGGTTTGCTGGCCGGAATTTCGTCGCGCTCGCAGGCGTTTGTCCGCTTGGTGGCTCCGGCGCTTTCGTTTGTTAAGGCGACGCCGGTTGCCTGCGTGGTGGTCCTGCTGCTCATTTGGCTGGGGTCGGCGCGCGTGAGCATTGCGGCGGTCTTTTTGATGGCGCTTCCGGGCGTGTATTTTTCGCTGGTCGAGGGTTTGACGCAAGCGGATAAGCCGCTGGAGCAGATGTTTCGTCTGCATGGCGTGCGGGGTTGGCGACTGTTTTGTGCCCACACCTGGCGCGAAGTCCTGCCGTTTGTGCTTTCGTGCGCCCGCGCCGTGATTGGCATGAGCTGGAAGGCCGGCGTGGCGGCGGAGCTGATCGGCATGGCGACGGGCACCGTGGGCGAGCGCATCTATCAGGCGAAGCTGCTCATCGAGACGGCTGACCTGCTGGCTTGGACCGTGTTGGTCGTGGCGGCATCGCGGGCATGCGAGCGTGTGCTGGTGTGGTTGCTGCGGGCTTCGGGGCCCGCGGCGTGGCGTGCTGCCGTGTGGGCACATGGGCGTGGTACTCGCGGGCGTTCGGGCGACCCTGCTGGCGCCGGCGCTGCGGCGGAGCTTGCGCTTGCCGTGGGCGATCGTGCGCCCTGGGCGCCGGCGCTCGACGGGCTGGTGCTCAACGTGCCTGCGGGTGGGCGTATCTGTGTGATGGGCACCTCGGGCGTGGGCAAGTCGACGCTGCTTGCGCTGGCGGCGGGGGAGTGCGCGCCGTGCTCCATGGTGTTTCAGGATGTGCGCCTGGTAGAGGGCGCCTCGGCTTTGGATAACGTGCTGGTGTGCGCCGACGCGCGCGTGGACGCCTCGAGTGCCGCGGCCCTGTTGCGCCTGCTGGTGCCGGGGGTCGATGTGCATGCCCGCGTGGCCGAGCTTTCGGGTGGACAGCGCCGTCGTGTCGAGATTGCCCGAGCCCTGCTGTGTCCGGGCGGCGCAGTGATTCTGGACGAGCCCTTTACCGGCCTAGATACCGCTGCGCGCGACGCATGCGCCGAGATCGTGCTCGACTTGCTCGACGGCCGCATGCTGTTGCTTGCTACACACGATGCCGTCGACGCTCAGGCCCTCAATATCTCGGACATCATCACGCTGTAAATACTTACTCAGCAACAAAATGATCCGTTTTTTCTCCGTCCCCATGGGGTCGGGTATGGTATTCTATCTGCGGGGTAATACTTAGGAATACCAAGTAATACCAACGCCGTAGAACAAACTCCAGATGCGGGCCAATCGGGTTGCCTTCACAGCCCGTCGCCCAGCCGCGTGGCCCGCATCCATTCGCACCACCGTCGTTTCAAAAAGGAAGCGCCATGGCAGAACACATGACCCCGGTTGTCGCGAAGGTCTTGCCCGAGGAAAAGGCGGCCTTCGCGGCGGCAACCCAGCTCGTGGGCACCACGCCGTCCAACGCCATCCGCATGTTCATCGCCGCCTTCAATCGCTGCGGCACCTTTCCGTTCGACATCTCGCCGAGCGGGGCTTTTGGCGCTGCGCCCGATTCTCATCAACAATGACTGTCCCAAACTGCCGGCACTTGGGGACGTTCCTTTTAATATGAGCAGGACATTGTCAAGAGGCAAAATCGGGCCTGGCCCCAACG
>CABUCQ010000203.1 GCA_902490095.1 uncultured Collinsella sp. | reverse complement strand
GCCGTTCATGCGGGCGTCGGACCCGGCGGCCGCACGGGCACGGGCACGGCAGGCGACGTCATCGGCACGAGCACCCAGCAGCGTACGACCCACCTCGGCGCCCCAAGCGTGCGCAAGGCCCTCGGCACTGATCGCGCCATTCAGCTCAATCTGACGCTCAACGGCAGCGCGGGCGTCCTCAATGTCACCGTCCTCGATAAAGTCGATGATGGACTCAATGCTCATAGGGGCATCGGCCTTATCCGCCGCACGCTCGGCCACCACGCGCTCGGCGCAGGCGGCACACTCCCCCGCCGACTTGCCGCATACCGGAATACCATCGAGCGTATGGCACGTGACATTAGTGTGGTGATCGGTAATCTCGACGACCGCGGTATGGCCCCCGGCCGTCGCAGTCACCTTGATGTAGAGGTTGGGCACACCTTCGACAAGCGACACATCGCAGTAGCCGGCGTCGGCGAGGAGCTCGGCCACGCGAGCGCGGTCTTCATCGTTAACGCTCTCGAGCACCTCGAGCGCGCTCTTAGCGTCGCCGCCCACGGCACCCAGCACGGCCGCGGCCTCAATACCGTGCATACCGCCCGAGTTGGGCACGGTCACGCTCTTGACGTTCTTGATGATGTTGCCCGAGCAGGCAACATCCATATGATCGGGCTCGCAACCGAGCGTCTGGCTCGCCAGTGCCGCTGCATAGGCAACGGCAATGGGCTCGGTACAGCCGAGCGCGCAGACAAGTTCGCGGTTCAAAACATCGCAAAACGCGGCATCACGGATGGAATCGGTAGGCATAGGTATCTCCTGCTTGCATAACGGGCTGGGCTCTCAAAAAAGTTACCTCCTTTATTTGATAACAATGCATCAAAAACCGCAACCATGGTTCCGGCGGACGGCGCTCGAGCACAAATTGGTGGCATTATTCATGAGAAGCCAATCTTGTTGCATGCTAAAGCGTTTGACCAAAAAACGCCCGAGCGTTTACGCAAGAGTCGCGTTATCATGCAGTCGAAAGCGGTAAACACCTTTAGCATTTGCGCCGCACAGACCAGAGAGGAACCATCCATGAAGATCGGTATCGGTAACGACCACGCCGCCGTCGAGCTCAAGAACATCATCTCCGAGCACCTGAAGGAGCGCGGCTGCGAGGTCGTGAACTTTGGCACCGACACCTCCGAGAGCTTTGACTACCCCATCGCCGGCTACAAGGTGGGTAAGGCCGTTGCCAACGGCGACGTCGACCTGGGCATCCTCATCTGCGGCACCGGCGTCGGGATAAGTCTGGCTGCCAACAAGGTCGAGGGCGTACGCGCCGTCGTGTGCTCCGAGCCTTTCAGCGCCAAGCTCTCCCGCATGCACAACAATACCAACGTGCTCGCCTTTGGCGCCCGCGTCGTGGGCTCCGAGCTCGCCAAGATGATTGTCGACGAGTGGCTCGACGCCGAGTTTGAGGGCGGTCGTCACGAGCGTCGCGTCAACCTCCTCAACGAGATCGACCAGACCCGCGGTCTCAAGGTCGTCGACGAGGCCTAAAGACTTACAACGCCATACGCTAACGACAGCCCCCGCCTGGAATGCACGCACATTCCAGGCGGGGGCTCTTTAGTAGATTTGTGAGCGTTTACCAAAAACCTGTTGGGATAAAAAGGGCGCCGCGGAAGGAGTTCCGCGG
>CABUCQ010000202.1 GCA_902490095.1 uncultured Collinsella sp. | reverse complement strand
CATGGTCCGGCGGGGCGCCCTTTTGCCTATACGCGGCAGGCACACAGCCCAAGGCTCGCAAGCTCTTATTCGGCCGCCTCGCGCAGGGCTGACATCGTTGCCGCATATTGCTGCTGCAGCGCATGCATTCCCTCGCGAGCGCCGTCAACGGCATCGGCGCCGCGCAGCGCCTCGGTCACCGCAACCGCCGGCTCGTACAGATTATCGAATCCCAGGTTCTGGCTCACGCCCTTGAGCGTGTGCGCCGCCATAAACGCACCTTCGGCGTCTCCCGCCGCCATGGCGGCCTCCAGCTTGTCCATGCTCTCGTCATCCAAAAACTTGAGGGCAAAGTGGGCAAGCATTTCCCCGCCCATCAGCCGAGCGCACGCGTCATCATAATTAGCGCCGATCTTCTCATACGCCTCACGCATGGAAATCATGGATTAAATCTCCTTTGGTCAAACTAAATCGTGGGAAACGCGACAACGTCGGCGGGGCGTGCCAACGTCTCGGCAATACGGTCTTGCACCTCGAGCAGACAGTCGAGCAACAGCGGGTTAAAGGTGCCGCACTTACCGTCCAGGATCATCTGGATCGCCTCCTTGTGCGGAATAGCGTCCTTGTACACACGCACGCTCGTCAGAGCATCGTACACGTCGGCCACCGAGACCACCTGCGCGGCAATGGGAATATCGTCGCCCTTAAGGCCATCGGGATAGCCCTTGCCGTCCCAACGCTCGTGGTGCCAACGCGCAATCTGGTACGCATATTCCATAAGCGCATTGCCGACGTGATGGCGGCCCAGCTCAAGCAACATGTCGGCACCGATCGTGGTATGCGTCTTCATAATCTCGAACTCCTCGGGCGTAAGGCGCCCGGGTTTGTTGAGGATCGCATCGTCAATCGCCATCTTGCCGATATCGTGCAGCGCCGAAGCCAGGGCAATCGTGGAGCGTTCCTCGTTGTCGAGGGAAATGGTGTCGCTACGCTGGACTAGACAGCCAAGCAGCAGCTCGGTCAGCTTTTCGATATTCGTAACGTGCCTGCCGCTCTCGCCATTGCGAAGTTCCATGACACCGGCCATGATGTCGATGAGCATGCGACTGTTCTTGACGCGCTCGTTGTACTGCTGGGACAGCAGGCTCGTCAGGCGGCGCTGTTTGGCGTACAGACGGATAGTGTTGCTTACACGACGGCGCACGACACGGGCGTCAAACGGGCGGCTGATATAGTCCGAGGCGCCCAGCTCGTACGCACGCAGAACCACATCGTCGGATTCTTCGCTCGAAATCATGATGACAGGCAGATTGTCAACAACCGATCGGCGCGACAGATCGGCCAGCACCTCAAAGCCGCTCACGCCCGGCATGACAATGTCCAGCAGCACGAGCGACAACTCATCGCCATAGCGGTCGACCATATCGAGCGCTGTACGACCGTTTTCGGCCTCGAGGATGCAATACTCGTCCTTGAGCATCTCGTTGAGAATGGCTCGGTTCATCTCGGAGTCATCGACAATAAGCACCGAAGGCTTTTCGCTTTGGAAGGCTTCGATGGAATCGGCATCGGTCACGACCGTACCGGCTTTTGCCTTAGCGCGGCTCAATAACTGGACAGCGCAGCCAACGCCCTCATCAACCGTCTCGCCATGAATGCGAACGCCACCAACACATGCCGTCAAGCTCACGT
>CABUCQ010000201.1 GCA_902490095.1 uncultured Collinsella sp. | reverse complement strand
CCATGAACTCGTCTGCGTACCTGTGCGAGATTTTCCGTGCCGGTATTCAGTCGATCCCCAAGGGCCAGAACGAGGCTGCTCGTTCGCTGGGCATGAATGCCTTCCAGACACTGCTCTACGTTATGATTCCGCAGACGTTCCGCAATGTCCTGCCTACGCTGACCAGTGAGTTCATCCTGCTTTACAAGGATACGTCGCTGCTCGCGGCCGTGGGCGTGGTCGAGATCGTCATGAACGCCCGCACCATCGTGGCCACGACGGGCTCCATCACGCCGTATGTGGTTGCCGCCCTGTTCTACCTGGTCATCACCCTGCCGCTTGCGCGCTTGGTGAGCGGTCTTGAGGCGAGGCTGCTGGGTACGGCCGAAACCAAGAAGAAGCGTCCTGCCAAGAGCGCCGGGCAGGTTGTCGCCACGCCTGCCGATCATATCGCCGGTCTGTAAGGAGGTCCTGTCATGAGTGAAACGAATTCCAACGAGGTCGTTGTCAGCATCAAGAACCTCCAAAAGGCTTTTGGCGATAACGTGGTTCTGCGTGATATCGATCTGGACGTGCACAAGGGTGAGGTCGTTGTGGTCCTGGGCCCCTCGGGCTCGGGCAAGTCGACGATGCTTCGCTGCATCAATCGCCTGGAGCATCCCACGAGCGGCTCGATTGTCGTTGAGGGCGTGGATGTGTGTGCCAAGGGCGTCGATCTTAACAAGGTGCGCACGCATCTGGGCATGGTGTTCCAGCAGTTCAATTTGTTCCCGCACCTCTCAGTCAAAAAGAACGTCATGCTCGCGCAGCAGAAGGTGCTCAAGCGCAGCAAGGAAGAGGCCGAGAAAATTGCCGTCGAGGAGCTGACCAAGGTCGGTCTTGCCGAGCGTATCGACTTTATGCCGAGCCAGCTCTCGGGCGGTCAGCAGCAGCGCGTTGCCATCGCCCGCGCCCTGTCGATGAACCCGCACGTCATGCTCTTTGACGAGGCCACCTCGGCGCTCGACCCCGAGCTCGTGCGCGACGTCCTGGGTGTCATGCGCGACCTGGCACGCGACGGCATGACCATGATCGTCGTGACGCACGAGATGGGCTTTGCCCGCGATGTCGCCGACCGCGTCGTCTTTATGGACGGCGGCGTCATTGTGGAAGAGGGTACGCCGAGTGAGGTCTTCGATCATCCCAAAAGCGAGCGCACCAAGGCGTTCTTGGGAAATATCTCGTAGCCGGTTGATGTAACTGCCGTTACAAAAGAGCGGGGGCTGAACTTGAATCCAGCCCCCGCTCTTTTGTAGGGATGGGGATGCGCTGTGATACAGGCTCTTTTGGAGGCCTGGTTTCGTTACGCGAGCTCGGCTCCGAGGGCCTTGCAGGCCGCCTCGCCCTCATCGTCGGGCGCATCGTAGCAAATGACGGAGTCCACGACGTTGACGCCGGCCTCGTCGGCGTCGGCCTTCCAGTTGTCCATCCACTCGCCCTCGGCCCACGAATAGGAGCCAAAGAGGACGACCTTCTTGTCGCCGAGAGTCTCCTTGACCTCGTCCCACATAGGCTGAAACTCGTCATACTCAAGCTCCTCGGAACCCATGGCGGGGCAGCCGAAGGCGAAGGCATCATATTCGGCGACCTTGTCGGCAGAGAAGTCGGCGCAGGAGATGACCTCTGCCTCGGCGCCGGCACCGGTTGCGCCCTCGGCAACGAAGTTTGCCATGGCCTCGGTGTTGCCTGTACCGCTCCAGTAGACGACTGCGATCTTGCTCATATGTCTTCCTTTCGGTTGTG
>CABUCQ010000200.1 GCA_902490095.1 uncultured Collinsella sp. | reverse complement strand
GATGCTCAAGGTGCATGCCTATGAGTATTCGGCGTGGGCATCGGCGTTTTCGATCTGCACATCGCTCGACTTCTATCAGCTTACGCAGGGCGTGCCCGAGCTCGTCTCGGCTATGCAGTCGGGACTATACGGGCAGGGAGACGTTGCCCAGATGCTCGAAAACGAGATCGTCAATATCTACGGTGCGGCACTTGTTGATTTGGCGTCGCTCGAGAACAACGCTCTGTTTAGTGTGGCATGCTTGATGGTCTTAATGGGCGAGGGCAATATTTCGGAGCTCGAGGCTTGCGGTGTTAGGCTTTCGGCGATTGACCAGTCCTATCTTGTCCGCGATTATCCCATTTTTGGCGTCGATCCAGCAGACCGGAGCTTTACCTGCTTGGGTACCGAGGATAACGCACGCCTGCGATTGCGCAAGCTGGTCGCCGAAATTCGCCCCGAACTCGTTGTGCGGGCGGCGCGTATATTGATTAAAGCGGGGCGCTGCGATACTGCGATGGACCTTGCTGACGCGTTTTTGGACCGCAGTGCGGTGTTGGAGCTTGCCGGACAGTATGGGGTCGATCTGGCCCTGACGGGGCATGGAGGGGATGTTTGCCGCGCGGCGCTGGGAAAGACCGAGTCAGATGGCCAGGCATCGGAGCCGACGCCCGACGAGGCGCTCGGCATCTATCTGGCGGCGGTGAGCGTCTCCAATACAAAGCTCGCGCGGTATATGGCCTCAATTATCGAGCATGCGGGCGAGCAAGCGATTTGCGAGCTCGATCCCGTGTCGTGGAAGGTGGCGCACGCGTTTACGGCTGCCTGTTATGGAGATGGTGGTCTGGGGCTTCCGGCAAGCCATGCAACGTTGGAGAGTGAGGCGTCTTGTGCCGCACTCGACATGCTGTCCGCACATGTCGAGATAAAGCATGGGCTGACCGAGCGGGCGAAGGGCGGCGAGATCCTCGCGGGGCTCAAAACGGATAAGGCCTACGATTGCGAGCTCGATATCGCGGGGACGTTTGTGCGGGCGGACCGCATGTTGACGGAGCTGTTTGATGGGTCGTATGCAGGGACTGACGAGCGTGATGACGAGATGGCCCTGACACTCGAGGCGCTCGAAGCGCGTGGAATCCGAGCGCTCGCCATCTGGGTGCGCATGGTGTTATCGGCGCGGCGCCTGCTCGCCGGCATGCCGGTGACCGACGAGCAGGCATTCAATGAGCTCGACCGTTTTGCCGTGCGCGTGCGTGACAATCAGGTTCAGTTGTTTGGCTTGATACTGGAAGGCTGGCAGTCACTGGCTGAGGGGCGTCCGGTCAATGCCAAATTCCGTGCGGTGCAGGTGCTCAGGCTTGCCGAGGAATCGATTGGATACATACGCGACAACGCACTGCTGCTAGAGCGCGCGGCGTACTTACGCAATACATCGATGGTATCGGTGCGCGAAGAGGCAGAGCTGCTCGATTTGAGTCGGACGCAGGTCGGTGGTGCCGAGGCTTGGATGGTGGCGCTGCATTTGGCCTCCGCGGGCCGCGATAGCGACCTTGCAGCCTGGATGTCCATGAACCGCCCAGGGATTTTGGATCCGTCGTATCGGCTGTTTGCGCGTCTTGCGATGCATTGTCTGGGTGAGCCGGCTGCAAGAATTCGAAAGAAGCTCCCGGTGCGCGAGCTGTCGCGGTATTCGCTGCGTGACGACTTTGAGGGCGAAGGCGAGCGTCTGTTCCAGGCCGGCGATGCCGAGGGCGTCGATGTGATTGGCCATATCGAGATCCGCATGTTTGGGGCGTTTCGCGCCGAGCGCGACGGGTTTCCCATCACGGACAAAATGTGGCGCCGCA
>CABUCQ010000199.1 GCA_902490095.1 uncultured Collinsella sp. | reverse complement strand
GCCGACGCCGACCGCGTGCGAGACGTGCTCACGCAGATTCGCATTGGGCTTGAGCAGGGCTTTATCAACAACGGCCACTCGGCGGCGCTCGGTCGCGCGATGAGCTACAGCTCGCCTTCGGCCGTGGTGCGCGAACAGCTTTCGGGCGTGGATTTCTACCTGTTCCTGCGCGATCTGCTCGAGCACTTTGACGAGCGCGTGGACGAACTGCGTACCAAGCTTGCCGAGCTGGCGGAGCGCATCTTTGTGGCCGACGGCTGCCTGGCAAGCTTTACCGGCAGCGATGAGGACTTTAACGCATACTGGGCCGCCGCGGGCGACCTGGGGCTGGGTGCGGGCGATGGTGCCGACCGCGGCGCGCTCGCGGTGCCGACGCCGTGCGACCGCCACGAGGCTTTCGTGATCCCCAGCGACATCTGCTTTGCCGCGCGTGCGTGCGATCCGCGTCGCCTGGGCATTGACGTGACAGGCGCTTGGGCCGTGGCTGCCAACGCGCTCTCCTACGATTACCTGTGGAACGAGATTCGCGTGAAGGGCGGTGCGTACGGCTGCGGATTCCGCGCAGCCGGCGAGCGCCAGACGGCGTTCTACACCTACCGCGACCCGGCGATCGATCCTTCGATTGAGCGCGTGGAGCGCGCGGGCGCATGGCTTGGCAGCTTTGAGCCCGACGAGGCCGCCTTTGAGGGCTTTATTGTGAGCTGCATGAGCGGCATGGACGCGCCGGTGAAGCCGTACGCGCTCACCAAGCGCCGCAACACGACCTACCTGGCCGGGCTCGATCCGCATGCGCGCGAGGAGCGTCGCGCCCAGATGCTCGCCGCCACGCCCGGTGAGCTGCGCTCGCTCGGCGCCGACGTGACGCGCATCGCAGCCGAGTCGCCCACCTGCGTCTTTGGCGGCCGAGACGTCATCGCCAAGAGCAGCGCCAACTTCAACGTAGTCGACCTGCTGGGCTAGCCACAGCAAGCAAAACCACCACAAAGGGGACAGGCACCTTTGTGGTGGTTTCGACATTTGCCCAGATAAAACCTGCCAAAATAAACCCGTCCCTTTTTGGTAGGTTTGGGAGAGGGGGCTGGAATGGATAAGGCTGAGTTGCGGCGGGCGGTGATTGCTCGGCGCGATGCTCTTGATTTGGACTTGCGGGCGGCGAAGTCTGCTGATATCTGTGCACGGCTGGTTGAGCTGCTGGGCCGCTTGGATGCCGCAGCACCGCACACCGTTGCCGTCTATGCCGTAATGGGCTCCGAGGCAGATCCCGCCGCGTTTGCCGCAGCGGCCGCCAAACGCGGCTGGCGCGTGGCCTATCCGTGCATGCTCTCGGCAATTGATGCCGCAGCTTGTGGCCAGCGCATGTGCATGAGGGCAGTTGCCGCCGATGATGCATCCGCGGCACCGTTTATCGCCCACCCCACGCGGGCCTTCGCGGCCACGGACATCGACAGCAGCCGCTTCCCTATCGTGCCCGCCGAAGCACTCGACATGATTGTTGTGCCGCTCGTGGCCTTCGACCAAACCGGCGCGCGCCTGGGCTACGGCGGTGGTTGCTACGACCGCTACCCGTCCACGCTTTCGGCCACATGCCAGATCATCGGCATCGCCTTTGACGAACAGCGCATCGACCACGTCCCCTCCGACGCCCACGACCTGCCGCTGCCCAACATCATCAGCGTCTAACCGCTGGCGGGCTGCACCCCACAAAAATGAGCGTGGAAAATCTCCCACTTTGAGCCCCCTTACGAGCCAAAAACGGGAGATTATCCACGCTCATGGGTCGCGCGCGCAGACGTGGTGTAAGAGTGTCCTGAGGTCCGTCGCTGCAAGTCC
>CABUCQ010000198.1 GCA_902490095.1 uncultured Collinsella sp. | reverse complement strand
GGCCGGGAGCCTCGTAGAGCGCATCGCGCATGGTGAGCGCAGAGGTGGAGTGCTTGCTCATCGGAGGATCCTCACCTTCTTATCGATATAGTTGCCAATGTGGCTCACCACAAAGGCCGTGCCCAGGTAGCCGAGCGCCGAGATAAAGAACGCGGCGACGCCGCCGAGCGAGCGGGTATTGATGTAGCTCACCACACCGGTAAGCTCCTGTGGTTGCAACGGCACCTGACTGCCGAGCGCGGTGGTGAGCATGACGGCGATAAAGAGGTTCGTCATGGGCAATACGCTTGAGCGCAGTGCCTGCGGAATCACGATTTTGGCGAGGATGCGGTTAAAGCTCATGCCGAGCGAGCGGGCGGCTTCCACCTGGCCGACGCCGACGGTGTTGATGCCGCTCATAAAGTTTTCGGAGCCAAAGGCCGAGCCCAAAAGGACCGTGGCGACGATAACGCAGGCGCGGTAGGGCAGAACGACCTTGAGCGGCGGCAGCGCATAGACGACGATGATGAGCAGCGCGATGCCGGGGATGTTACGGAAGACCTGGACATACAGGTCGCCAAAGACGCGCAGTGGCTTGAGCGGCGACACGCGCATCACGGTGACGGCGACGGCCAACACCATGGCGATGGCAAACGACTCAAGCGTCATGCCCCAGGTTGCTAGCAGCGCGTCGATATAGTTCTGGCCATAGAGCGACCAGAGTTCGGAGAGACTCATGCGGACCTCCCGCCGATAAGGAAAGGGGCTCCCGCGTGTACGGAAGCCCCGACAACTCAGTGAGGAAACAGTTTATCGCAATAAAGCGCATCGTGCGTTTCCATATGGTTTCGTTGCGGCCGTTACCAGGCTCGCTGCCTAGGCGCCGATCTCGGGCAGCTCGGGAACATTGGTGTCGCCCGTACGGTCGCCGATGCAGATCTGCCACAGCTCAGTCCAGGTGCCGTCGTCCTCGATCTTCTTAAGGAAGTCGTTGACAAAGGCGACGCCGTCGGAATCGAGCGGCAGACCGATGCCGTAGGGCTCCTTGCTGCCGAAGGGCTTGCCGGCGATCTTGTACTTGCCGGGCTCGCGGACCAGGGCGCTCTGCTGCATGTTGTTATCGATGACGTAGGCGTCAACGCGGCCCTGCTGGAGTGCCTGGCGGGCCTCCTCGTCGGTCTTGAACTCCTGCTGGCTGGCCTTGGGAGCGAACTCCTCCAGGATGGCGGGGCCGTTGGAGCCGGACTGGACGGCGACGTTCTTGTCGGCCAGGTCGTCGACGCTCTTGATGTCGTCGTTATCGGCGAGCACCAGGATAGCCTGCTGCGTGTAGTAATAGGGACCGGCAAAGGAGACGAGCTTCTTGCGCTCGTCAGTGATGGTGTAGGTGGCAAAGACAGCGTCGACCTGGCCGTTCTGCAGGACGGACTCGCGCGTGTCCGAGGTCACCTGGGTGATCTCGACCTTGTTCTCGCCCAGGATGTAGTTGGACAGAAGCTGCGCGATGCCGGCATCGAAGCCGCGGGTCTTGCCGTCCTTCTCGTTGAGGAGGGAGAAGAGCGTGGAGGTCTGAACGCCACCGATCTTAAAGACGCCGGCGTCCTTGACGGCCGTGGCCCAGGTGCTGGCGGCGATGGCGTCGTCATCGGCCTTGGGGCCGTTGTCGACGAGCTTGTCGAATGCCTTGGCATCGAGCGTGGCGGAAACCTCGGTATCCTCGGAGCCCTTGGAGGAGCTAACGGCGGAGCCCTTGTCGGCCTCGGCGCTGGTGTCGGAGCAGCCGGCAAGACCAAGGCCGGCGACGGTTGCGAAGGTAGCGGCGACAAAGCCGCGGCGGTCGAGAACGACCTGCTGGGAG
>CABUCQ010000197.1 GCA_902490095.1 uncultured Collinsella sp. | reverse complement strand
GAGGATGGTACCAGTTAAAGCAGAGTTAAAGTCAAGTACGGCACCTAGTCATTGGGGACAGACTTAAATGACTACTCTTGGACTTTGAGTGCCTCGGCCAGGCTGACGCGCTTGATAGAACGCGTGTGTAGCAGCGCCACGACCAGGTAGGTCGCAAAGCCAATGCCGACGCACGCCGCCATGGACCACCAGGGCACGTAGATCTCGATATTGCCGTTATAGGCGAGCAGCATCGAGCGGAAGATGGCCGTGAGCGAGCCAATAATGACCGGCAGGCTCAGCACGAGCGACGCCACCACGCACAGCGTAATCGAGCGGATGTACAGATGCGAGATCTCGCTATCGCGATAGCCAAAGACTTTCATGTAGCTGATCGAACGGGCGCTGTGGTCGATCACCGCCTTGGTCAGCAGGTACATAAACAGCAGGAAGATGAACACCGCGAGCCCGATCATCATTCCGATCATTTTACTCATCATGCCGATGAACTGGTCACCCACGGCGCGCATGTCGTCGGGCGTGGTGTCGCCGGCAAAGTAACGAGCATCGAGGTCGAGCTTCTCGTCGCTCACATAGCCGTTAAAGTAGGCGGCGTCGTTGTCGAACAGCTCGTTAAAGTCGTCGATACTCATATAGATATTCATGTCCGACTTTGAGCCCCAGGCACAGTCCTTGCCCGCGTACTCAAAGGAATAATGCTCCCCCTCGTACTTGTCGCGAAGCGTGACCTTCTGGCCCTCGCTCCAGCCAAACTTGTCGAGCAGGCCGCCGCCAAAGACGACGCGCCCATCGCCAACGTTGAGGTCTTTCCAATAGCGCGAATCGGGCGAGATGCCGTAGACGGAAATCGTCTCCTCGCCATTACCATCGCCGCGGTCGTATTGCAGCTGGTAAACGGCATATTTCTCGGTCTGCGCAATCTTGTCTGCACCGTTATCGGTCGTGTTAACCGGGTGAATGTCGTCGTTGTCAGTGTCGATCTTAGAGGCCTTGTCGATCAGGTCGATAGCCTCGTCGCGGTCGCAGCCGAGGGCATCGGCAAGGTCATCGAGGCGCGCATAAAGCGCATCCTTCTTGTCCTGGACCTTGGCAAGCGCATCCTGCGCCGCAGTCAGGCTCTCGGCAGACGGAGATGCGGTCGCGGCATCGGCTGCCGCCTGCGCCGCATCGGCCGCGTCGTCAAGCTCGTCGTCCGCATCTTGAGCGGCAGAAAGCAGCGCGCCGTCAACCGACTGCAAGCGCTCGAGTGCCGACCACTGCTCGCGCTCCTCGGCAGTGCCCTCGAGCTCCAGCGGCGCCTTGAGCGTGTACTGGTGCTCGGCGACCAGGCTTGTCTCGAGGTTGTCCGCGTAGTGCGTCATCGTGGGCAGAATCGCCAGGCCAAAGAGCAGTAGCAGCGAGGCAAACGCGATGCCCACGAAGAGCGTGGCGAAGTTGCCCAGGTTGCGTAGGAAGATGCGCAGGCGGAAGCGCGAGACGAAACCCATGCGCTCCGGTAGCTGAAAACCGCGCTTGGTGCCCGACTTGCCACCAGCCTCGTGACGAAGGAACTGCAGCGGCGTCTTTCCCATCTTGCGGAGCAGGCCCACCAACGTAATGAGGATGAGCGCGGCGGCGGGAACCACGGCGCACTTTACAAAGATCTCCCAGCTCCAGTACACCTGGAAGGGCGGCAGGCTGTACGAGCCGTAATAGAGGCCGCGCATGGGCTCGGTAAAGAACGCGACGCCGAGCGCGGTGCCCAAAAGCGCCGCGAGCACGCCCACGATGGCGGGAAGCGCAAGGTAGTGCAGCACGATCTCGCGGCGGCGATAGCCGCTGGCGAGCAACGTGCCGATGATGGCGCTCTCCTCCTCGATGGTGGCGTCGGTAAGGACCACAAAGAC
>CABUCQ010000196.1 GCA_902490095.1 uncultured Collinsella sp. | reverse complement strand
TTATATGAGCGCATGTTCATATGAAAGGATATTGCAATGAGCATCCGCGTTGATGAAACGAAACCCGACATCGAGGCCACCGAACCCGCGATCCCGACCACCTGCTCGCCCGAGGACCTTCCCGACGAGGAACTTCTCTACGACCTCGCCGACCTGTTCAAGGTCTTCAGCGACACCACGCGTATCAAGATCCTTTACGCCCTCATGGGCCGCGAGCTCTGCGTGGCAGACATCGCCGAAGCGACCGAAACCTCGCAGTCCGCGGTGTCGCACCAGCTGCGCACACTCAAGCAGTCGCACCTGGTTAAATTCCGGCGCGACGGGCGCAATATCCTCTACTCGCTCGCCGACGACCACGTCTACACCATGCTCAACCAGGGCATGAGCCACATCTGCGAATAGCAGCCAACCACGGTACCAGCGCGGCCTGCACCCAAGCCGCAAATACAGGGAAAGGAACCCACCATGAAAAAGCAGTTTAAGCTCGATGAGATCGACTGCGCCAACTGTGCGCGCGAGCTTCAGGACGAGCTGGCCAAGCTCGATGGCGTCAAGTCCGTTTCGGTCAACTTTATGACCCAGAAGCTGACGCTCGAGGCCGATGAAGCCGAGTTCGACGAGGTCCTCGACCGCGTTGTGGAGTTCACCGCCGACGCCGAGCCGGACTGCGAGATCATTCTCTAGCCCAAGTTTACGCCAACCCGCAAGGCCGCGCTTGCCGCGGCCTTTGCTCGCGAAATTATATGAGCGGGTGTTCATACATTCAAATGGGAGGATACGAGTCATGGCCACCGCCGACCCCAAAAAGAAAAAGAAGAAGCGCAAGAAAAAAGAATCACTCGAGCATAAGCGCAACCGCATCCTGGTAGCACTGGGCATTTTTGCGGTGGTGTACGCCCTCGATGAGTTCGGCACCCTCACCGCCGCATTCGGTACCCCGGGCGACATCTACGCCAGCTTTATGCTGTTCCTCGTACCGTTTTTGATTGCCGGCTACGACGTGCTGCAAAAGGCATTCAATAACATCCGCCGCGGCAAGGCCTTCGACGAGAGTTTCCTTATGGCAGTCGCGACCATCGGCGCATTTGCCATGGTGCTCTTCCCCGATACCGACCCGCACATGGCCGAAGGCGCCGCCGTCATGCTGTTCTACCAGGTCGGCGAGCTGTTTCAGGCGTACGCCGTGGGCAAGAGCCGCAAGTCGATCAGTGCCATGATGGACATCGCGCCCGACTACGCTAACGTCGAGCAGCCCGACGGCACACTCGAGCAGGTCTTCCCCGATGACATCGCGGTCGGCACCGTGATCGTGGTCAAGCCCGGCGAGCGCGTGCCTATCGACGGCGTCATCGTCGAGGGCGAAACCCAGCTCGACACCGCCGCCCTTACCGGTGAGTCGGTCCCCCGCCCGGCCAAAACCGGAGACGATATCATCAGCGGCTGCATCAACATGACGGGGCTCATCCACGTGCGCACCACCAAGCCCTTTGGCGAGTCCACCGTCGCACGCGTCCTGGAGCTCGTGGAAAATGCCAGCGAAAAGAAGGCGCGCACTGAGAACTTTATCACGCGCTTCGCCCGCGTCTACACGCCCGCCGTCACCGGCGCTGCCGCGGTACTCGCGCTCGGCGGCGGCTTGGTCACCGGCGCCTGGTCCGACTGGATCCTGCGCGGCCTGACCTTCCTGGTCGTCAGCTGCCCGTGCGCGCTCGTGATTAGCGTCCCGCTCAGCTTCTTTGGCGGCATTGGCGGCGCATCCAAGCTGGGCGTCCTCATCAAGGGCTCCAACTACCTCGAGACGCTCACCGATGTGGACACCGTCGTCTTTGACAAGACCGGCACGCTCACCAACGGCACGTTTTCGGTCGTGGCGGTACACCCCGAGACCGGCTATACCGAGCAGTCACT
>CABUCQ010000195.1 GCA_902490095.1 uncultured Collinsella sp. | reverse complement strand
CTACGCTGTACTCAATCACGCTGCATACGAGCGCCGCGGCGACAAACTGGCTCGACGCGTCAGGAATCCCGCGCAACAGCAGCCAGCAGGCAATGCCGCCCGCGCCATAGATGGGGCAACACGGTCCCAGCAAAAAGCCGCTGTTGGTAAAGCGTCCGTGGTTGAGCATGGCGCAAACTGTCGATTCCCATGCCCAGCCGCAAAAACCGTAGAAGGCGAACGAGAGCACCAGTGCCGAAAGCGGGCAGGCGGCAAGCGTCGCGCCGTCAAATGCCATGTCGATCGCGGTCCCCACCGTCTACCCTCTCCTCTTTTCACTCGATTCGCTGCTCACGCCATCGTCCGCCTCGTCCTTGCGCGGCAGGCGGCCGGCGACTGTCTCACGCAGCGCGCACCATTTATCTGCCAGGCACACAATCCATGCCTCACGACACGTCGGCGGCACCGGCACCAGCGGAAACATATGGCGCACGATAATATTCCGCTCGCGCGACGTCAGCTCAAAATCTTCCTCCGCACGCGCCAGAGCAAAAAACGGGTGGCGAAAGCCATGCAGCCGATGGCTTGGGTCGGGATCGTGCCAGTCATAGAGAAAGTAATCGTGCAGCAGGGCCCCGCGCAACAACGAAGCACGGTCGACCGAAATGCCAGCACGGCCCAAGCGCTCGGCAAAGGACAGGCTTGCCCGGGCCACCGAGGTCACATGTGCGTACACCGTCACATCGCCGTGCTGGATAAACTTACGCGTCAGGTCCAAACGCCCCGTCCGCGCCAGCTGACGGGCGGCACGGTCAACTTCACACGCGATGTTCTCGGCACGAACGGTATCGGACATGCGGCCCCCCTCCAGCGGTTCGCGGCGACAGACCACGGCCTGCGCACAATCAATAAAAACATCATGGAACCTACCAGTATGGCATCGGACAAAACGTTTTGCCCCACCAGTTGGCGAATCACCGCGCCGCCGTCACATATCAAACGCCAAAATGTGCGAGACTGTCTTGTGCAATTGTGCCGGCCGAGGGAGCGCCGGCGCTCGATTCGCATGGAGTAACCAACAACGATGCTGCTTACGCAAACGACAACGCCCGAGGACGTCAAGGCTCTCGATCGCGCCGAGCTTCCGCTGCTCTGCGGCGAGATTCGCCACGCCATCCTCGAAAGCTCCGCCGCCGTCGGCGGACACGTTGCCCCCAACCTGGGCGTCGTTGAGCTCACGGTCGCGCTCCATCGCGTGTTCAACTCCCCCACCGACAAGATCGTCTTTGACGTGTCGCACCAGACCTACGCCCACAAGGCGCTGACCGGGCGCGCGTATACCTATATCGATCCGAATCGTTTTGGCGAGGCTTCCGGCTTTGCCAACCCCGACGAGTCCGAGCACGACCTGTTCGCCATGGGCCACACTTCTACGTCCGTAAGCCTAGGCTGTGGCTTGGCGCACGCTCGCGACCTGGCGGGCGATGCGTACAACGTCATTACCGTTATTGGCGACGGCTCGCTTTCGGGCGGCCTGGCGTTTGAGGGCCTCGACAATGCCGCCGATCTCGACAGCAACCTGATCATCATTGTCAACGATAACGACCAGTCCATCGCCGAAAACCACGGCGGCCTCTATCGCAATCTGGCCGAGCTGCGCGCCAGCAACGGAGCTGCCGAGCGCAACGTTTTCCGCGCGCTGGGACTCGACTACCGCTATCTGGACGCCGGCAACGACGTGTTGGCCCTGGTCGACACGTTGCAGGAGCTGCGCGACATCGACCACCCCATTGTGCTGCACGTCTCGACCGCCAAGGGCAAGGGCTTTGAGCCAGCCCAAAGCGACCCCGAGCGTTGGCATCATGTTGGTCCCTTTGACATGGCGACCGGCCGCAAGCTCTGCCCGGGTCATCCAAGCGAGCCCGCACCGCGC
>CABUCQ010000194.1 GCA_902490095.1 uncultured Collinsella sp. | reverse complement strand
CGTGTCTCGTCGTTCTGCTGCATGGGAGACGACCGCCTTTCGCTTGCATAATGCTAACGGGTAAACATCTTAACCGTACCTATCGGCCGCCAGCCCTGCGCACCCTATTTGTTAACCCATCAACATAAAAACCACCACAAAGGGGACAGGCACCATTGTGGTGGTTTGGGCCGGGCTACAGTTCCACGCGCGGGTTGTCGCGGGCCACAAGCGTCTTAACGACAACCGTCGCCCCCAGATAACGCTCGAGAAGCTCGGCCAAGCGATCGATCGCGGCCTGGCAATCCCCCATCCGCTCGGGCTCCACGCACTCAATTGCCAGGAACGCATCGGCCGAATCGTCGGACAGGGCCGTTCGAACGCCGTCGCGCCAGTTCCAGCAGCGGCATACGGCGCCCGCATCATCGATGTAGGCGAGCTCACCGGGAAGCGTCGGGTCATCCGCCTCCTCGCCAAGCGGCAGGAATGCATCCCCGCCATCGGTGACCGTCAGGCGCAGGTCGCCCTCGATAGCGTGCAGGTCCTCGCCGCCCACAGGCAGCGCATAGGACAGCGAAACCATGTTGTAGATGTCCACCGCGGGCGTAATGTGGCCCACCGGCTTGCCTTTGAGCACGCGCTTGAGCAGATTCTCGATTGAACAACGCGCTCCCTTTTTGGTCTTGAACAGCCGATAAGCCTCGCGCCATGCCTTGACCGGTGCGTTCTCGCTGATAGTATCGCTGGTCAGATGACGCTCCGCGTCGATATTGGCGCGGTCGAGCAACGCCGCAATCGCATCCACGTCCTCTTGAGGAATCTGAGCCGCGGGCTTCATGCCCTTTACGACCACGACGCCGACCGCCGCCTGCGGAAACAGCTCCCAAAACGAATCCTCGGCAACGAAACTCTTCATATGCTCTCCCTTCATAGCGTGCGCCCGAGCCCGGGCGCCTAAACAAAAAGCGCCCTCACAGCGGCCACCTTCAAAGTCCTACGGTGCCGCCACAAGAGCGCTTACGCTGCCCCCATCCGGAGAAGGGGGCAATATGTCAGGCGTATTGTAACCCGAGTCATCCGCGCGAGTAAAACCACCACAAAGGCGCCTGTCCCCTTTGTGGTGGATATGGACTCACGGCGAAGCTAGTGGCGGAGTCCCAGCAGGCCGCGGCCGCGATGACGGGCCTCGGCGGACACCTGGGCGTGCGGGCCGGCGGCTTTGACGGACTCGGGCAGGTGCGAGTACTTCTTCTCGAAGTTCTCCTCGAACATCACCGCCAGGTTGTGCGCGGCCTCGTCGTAGCGCGCGGTGCTCTGCCAGTATTGGCGCGGCACCAGGATGCCATCGGGCACGCCGTGGCACGTAGTGGGAATGTCGACATTGAAGATATCGTCGTGCACGAACTCGCTGTCCTCGATGGTACCGTCGAGGGCGCGGGCCACCAGGGCGCGCGTGTAGGCAAGCTCGATGCGATGGCCCACGCCATAACCGCCGCCAATCCAGCCGGTGTTGACCAGATAGACGCGGGTGCGACCGTCGGCGATTCGCTCGCCGAGCATCTTGGCGTAGACCATAGGGTCGAGCGGCATAAACGGCTCTCCGAACAGCGAGGAGAACGTGGGCGTGGGCTCGGTGACGCCGACCTCGGTGCCGGGGATCTTGGCCGTAAAGCCCGTCACAAAGTGATACATGGCGGCGTCGGCCGTCAGGCGTGAGATGGGCGGCAACACGCCAAAGGCGTCGCAGGTCAGGAAGAGCACGACGCTTGGAGTGGTGCCCATGCCCTTGGTCCACGCGTTGGGGATATGCTCGACGGGGTAGGCCACGCGCGTGTTGTGCGTGATCGAGACGTCGTCGTAGTTGGGCTTGCGGTTCTCGTCGAGCACCACGTTTTCGCAGATGGCACCAAAGCGGACGGCGTTGAAGATTTCGGGCTCGTGGAACGCGTCCAGGCCCTCGCATTTGGCGTAGCAGCCACC
>CABUCQ010000193.1 GCA_902490095.1 uncultured Collinsella sp. | reverse complement strand
AAGCCAATGGCAAAGGCCTTGTTTTCGTCGTCGCACGCCAGGTACAGCAGACGAGCGCCCGAGGCAGTGTGTCGCAGCACGTAAGCGTCCGAGTCGAGCTCGGGCACGGTCTCGCGGCGCTCGACGGCAAAGCCGTGGCAGGTAGTGCCGGGCACCAGCAGTGCAGCGGCTGCGGCGCGCGGGTCGGTTGAGGTGGTGGGCATATGCAGTCTCCTTTGACGCCCCAGCGGGGGCGAATCGAGTCGAATCCTCGAGAGTATACCCATATGGGGCCGCGGCACTGCGGCGAACTGGAGACGATGCCGGCTGATCGTCGATCACTCGCGGTTCGCCCGCCGCACGAGCGTGGATATCTGGACGCACGAGCGTGGATAATTGGACGCTCGCCAAACGAGAGTGGATATTCGGACAAACGAGCGAGGATTTTCGGACATCTATCGAACGAGAGTGGATATTTGGACGGAATCTGCCGCAAAAGCCCCAAAAATCGTCCAAATATCCACTCTCGATATCCGACCGTCCGAAAATCTTCGCTCGTGCGGTGACGGCTACGGCAAGGCGTCATCGCCGGATCGGTAATGGCTTTGCCGGACGACTTATTCCTGCGCAGCCTCGTGTCCGTCCATCAGGAACAGCCTAAGAACCAGCTTGATGACATATCCCGGTTTGACTTCTGCCGCGTCAAAGACGTGGCGCTCGGCGAGCTCGCTGCAGTATGCATAGATGTCGCGGATAAGGTCCGCGCCCGAAAGCGTAAACATGTAGCCTGCGTCCGAAAGCGCATTGGGTGCGGCGGGCAACTTGGCCATGTGACAAAAGGTCAACAGGTCGGGCGCCATAGCGTCTTGGTAGCCAAGATGGCTGCCGTCTTCTTGTGCGGCGAGTTCCAGCTGGCGTACTCGATCCAGCGCCGCTGCCAGCACAAAGCTCGGTGTGGGAGCATTGACGTCCTCCGTGCTCGCCACGAGTCTGCCCGCCGCCTGCGTGGCAAGCCAGGCGACCTCGCGCTGGCAGCGCACGGCCTTGCGCGTCACCGGCTTGATGGACGAAGGAGAAACGCTCCCCTTAGGCGGATTCGAAGCAGCCATAAGACCCTCCCATGAACAATCCGGCCCAACAAGTCCGGATGAAACACGTGCTACACCAGTATACAGGGGAGTGGAGTAGCGGGGTACAAGTGCGCCAGCGGCAAACCGAGAGCATCAACAATGTGCCTCCGCTCTATTTGGACGATGGCACGTGGGTCATTAAGTACTCGGTTCAAGCGCCGGGTACCGTTGGTTTTCGAGACCAGAATTACAACCGTAAAATGCTCAACTGCATGGAATGTGGCGTCCCAGTCGGAGTCATATTTGCAACCGAGGTGGGCTATAAGGTGCTCGGCCTTGCGTTTGTTGAGCGGTTCGAGCCCGAAAACGGATGGTTTGTTCTGCACGGTCCTGTTCATAAAGGCGGACCGGACCCTCGTTTTGCGCCCGACATGAGTTATCTGAAGCACATACCCGTCGATATTGAGTTTGCCGGACAGGGTGTGACCGACGACGAAAAGGTCCGCTATGCGTTAAGGCGCGAGCGATTGGGGCAGCAATGGTTCCGCAAGCAGCTCGTTGCCGCCTATGATGGCCGTTGCGCGGTGTCGGACTGCGGCGTCAGCGAAGCTCTGGAGGCTGCACATATCGAGAATTACTCGGGACCCAAATCGCAGGTTGCCAGCAACGGTATTCTGCTTCGGCGCGATCTTCATTCCCTATTTGATGCTCACCTGATTTCGTTTGAGCCTGTTTGCGGCGAATATCGGCTGTGCGGATCGTACCTGCTGGATAAGACCGACTACGCTTCCTTTGCGGGTGCGACGCTAAGGCAGCCGAATGAGCGTCAGTGGCGACCCGATACGGTGTTTCTTGAGGCCCATCGCATTGAGTTCGATCGCTCGGAAAAGAAGCGTGAAAAGGCGGGGCTTCTGCCGTATTAGCGTATTTGGCTTTGGCATTCTTTGACGATCGTGTTGTTTGATCGGATCGCG
>CABUCQ010000192.1 GCA_902490095.1 uncultured Collinsella sp. | reverse complement strand
CGGGTATACTAACCGGCGGCGAATCTGCTCCATCGCTTAGAGCTGCTGCGTCTGGACGGCGCGTGATAGGGCTGCCAAAGCGATCGCCAGCGTGCTGAGCAACGTCCTCTCTGTGCGCACCTGTTTTTGTATGTATTAGCGCACTACCAAGCACGCCCGCGCGGCCGCATGCCGTGCCCATTGCGCGTGCAGATAAGGAACAACAACATATGCGTAATTCTGTATCCGACGTCACGGACGCCGAGATTCTGGACGAGGCCCGCGAGGCCATGACCCAGGCTGCCTTCGATGCCGCCGATGAGGCCAATGCTGCCCAGACCGTCGAGTCCGCTACCGAGAGCCTGCCCGCCTTTGACGAGCTGGGCCTTTCGGACGAGATGCTTCGTGCTATCGAGAACCTAGGCTACACGGCGCCCACGCCTGTCCAGGCTGGCTCGATCCCCGTGGTGCTCGAGGGCCGCGACCTGCTTGCCGCTGCTCAGACCGGCACCGGCAAGACGGCCGCCTTCTTGCTGCCGACCATGAACAACCTGGAGCACATCGCTCCGCCCAAGCCCGTGCGCGAGCGTGGCGGTCGCAACCGCCGTCGCGGCGCCAAGAAGCCCGAGGGCAACGGTCGCGGTCCCTTGATGCTCGTCATCACCCCCACGCGCGAGCTTGCCCAGCAGATCGACGAGGTCGCGAGCAAGATTGCCGACGTCACTGGCCATGTCGCCGTGACCGTCGTGGGCGGCGTGAGCTACAAGCCGCAGACCGCGGCGCTCAAGTACGGCTGTGACATCCTGGTCGCTACGCCGGGCCGTCTGGTTGACCTGATCGAGCAGGGCGCCTGCCACCTGGACGAGGTTAAGGTCCTGGTGCTCGACGAGGCCGACCGCATGCTCGACATGGGCTTTTTGCCCGCCGTCCGCCGCATTGTGCGCGAGACGCCGGCCGAGCGTCAGACGCTGCTGTTCTCGGCCACGCTCGACGAGGAGGCCGTGGGCGAGATCACCGACCTGGTGAGCGACCCGGCACGCGTGGAGATCGCGCCCGCCACGTCGACCGCCGACACCGTCGACCAGTTTGTATTCCCGGTGTCCATCGAGGCCAAGAACAATCTGCTGCCCGAGTTCCTCAAGAAGGAGGGCCCGGAGCGCACCATCGTCTTTATGCGCACCAAGCACCGCGCCGACAGCTGCTGCCGTCGTCTGGAGCGCAAGGGCATCAAGGCCGCCGCGATTCACGGCAACCGCAGCCAGGCTCAGCGCGAGCGTGCCCTTTCGGCCTTCCGCGACGGTACCGTCGACGTGTTGGTGGCAACCGACGTGCTCGCCCGCGGCATCGACATCAGCGACGTGCGCTACGTCGTGAACTTTGACGTGCCGGCCGAGCCGACCGACTACATCCACCGTATTGGCCGTACGGGCCGCGCCGGCGAGCTGGGCTGGGCCATCACGTTTGTGACCGAGCAGGATGTCGATGAGTTCTACGAGATCGAGAAGCTCATGGACAAGACCGCCGACATCTACGAGGCCGGCGACCTGCATGTGGGCCCCAATCCGCCCGCGGTTGACCCCGAGCGCGATCCTGCGGCCTTTAAGGTGAAGAAGAAGACCAAGCGCGGCAAGTCCAAGAGCAAGAAGAAGCTTGAGCAGGCGCGTCGCGACGGCAAACGCAACGGCGACGATTACGGTGATGTGGCCGGTCGTTCCAACCGCGGTCGAGACGAGCGTCGCGGCGACGGTGAGCGTCCGAGCCGTCCCAAGCGCGGCGGCAAGACCCGCGTGCGCGAGGGCGTTCAGGCTCGCGTGGACGAGGCTGTTGAGAGCGTTGCTCGCGAGGTGGCTGCCGAGGAGCGCGCTGGTGCTGTTGAGCAGGGCCCGCGCGGCAACCGTGCCGAGCGTCGTGCCAAGCAGTTCCAGGGCGAGGCACATCGTCGTCGCCGCGAGGACGAGGACCGCGGCGGTCGTCGCCGTGTCGAGCGCGAGGACGAGGGCCGTGGTTCGCGCGGCGGCAAGCGCGGCTCGGGTGACCGTCGTCGC
>CABUCQ010000191.1 GCA_902490095.1 uncultured Collinsella sp. | reverse complement strand
CGCTCGGCGGCAAGCGTATCCTGCGGCAGGTCGTATTCAATCTTGGCACGGCCCAGCTTGTTGGTCTTACCGGTGTACTTTGCAGCCGACGAGCCCGTCCCCACGGTGAGCTGCACACTCTTGCCCAGCGCCGCATAAACGTAGGCCACATTGCCCAGCAGGCTGTGAACGTCGGCGTTGTCGACCTCGATGCGCGATCCGCTAACCTCAAGCGTGGTGCTTCCCAGTGGCAATGTCACCTCGCCCAGCGTAATAAGTGGCGAGATGGCATAGGTGCCCGCGGCCTTAGGCTTAAAGCGCACAAACACATCGGCGCCCGCACTCTTTTTCATATCGAGAACGAGGTTGTCGCCCTCCCAAGTTGTGTCAGCCCACATGGCATCGGAGCTGGCGCCGGCTTCGCGAGAGCCTGCGGACACATCCTCGACGGCATCCTTGGCCAGCGGAATCTCAATCTTGGCAGTCTGGCTGTCCTTGAGCTCATAGTGAATGCGCAGCTCGGTCTCCACGCCGGTAACTGCGGGAGACTCGGCAATAACCGAGCCCGCCGTCAGCCCGCGCTCGACACGATACGTCTCCACGTCAAACGTCGGCACGTCGAGCGTCACGTCGAGCTGTTTGCCGTCCTCAATCTTCACCTGCTTTTGCGCGATATGCTTACCCACGGTCAGCCCTAGGCGGCTAAACGTGGAATAGCTCGTCGCTTGGATGTCGTAGCTCGTCTTGTTAAAGGCGACGATGGTGTACGAACCGGCCTTAAGGCGCGGCGTCTCGGCCTTCATGATAGGCGTGGTGCCATCGTCTTCGTAACCCATCAAATAGGTGACACCGTCGGCAACTAGCTTGCCGTCGGACGTACGGAACACCAGCACGCGGTTGGCGCCCTGGTAGTCGCCCTTGGTCGTGACCGTCGCCGTGCCCCAGGGCTTCAAGTCGATATCGACCTTGCCGGCCGAAGGCTTCACCGTCGCCGTCGCCCCACCCAGCTTGAGGCTGTCTTTGGGCTCGAGCGTTATCTCCAGATCCTGGTCTGCATCGGCAATGGCCTGCGACACCACGAGCGCTGTACCCTGGATACGGTAGTCGTTTTCCTTGTCGCCCTTGGCAGGCTTAAGCGTCTTGCCGCCGCTCTTCACCGTCAGATCGATGTTATCGAGACTATCGAGCTCAATGCATTCGGTCTTATCCTGGCCTGCGACCGGTTCGAGATAGGCCACATTGAGTTCAATCGCGCGCGAAGTCGGAATCTTGGTAAAGTCCTCCGCCTTAATCTCTCCGATATTCCATGTGCCCGTCATCTGGTCGCCCGGGCGCGCCAGCACCATGTCATAGTAACCGCTGAGCGAAATGCGCAGGGTGGCTGCTGTCTTGGAGAGAGCGTCCGCTGTAAAGCTGCCGTCATCGCCAACCGCCAGCGGCGTGGACTGCCCCGCCTGCACGAGTGTAGCCGTCACGCTCTGGGGAAGTTTGCCCGTCACCTGGGCCGCCTCGCCCATCCACTCAAACGTGTAGGCAGGCTTCGAGGAATCGACGGAGTCCTTGCGATCGGCCACGGCATCGGCAAGCTTTTTGACCATCGAGGGGTTGCCAGCCGAATCGGTCGCATAGGCATAGATGGTCTGGCCTTCACCAAAGGGAATCGCATACGTTACGCCATCGATTGTCACGCGCTCATTATAGTCGCCCGGATAGCCCGCCTCACCAAACTGAAGATCGGGGTTCATCACGCGCAGGGCAACGGCATTATGGTTCGTCTCGTTTCCGTATCTCGTGTTCTCAAAAGCTCCCCACTCTATCATTTCCACGCTTTTGGGTAGCACAATCTCTTTGCCGGCAATCGCAGGATCAAGAGAGGCGAACGCGAGCGCCCCGATAGATTTGACACCATCGCCAATCGTCACCGACGACACATGCGAGCACCCGTCAAAGGCATAGCGCTCAATCCGCTCCACCGTGCCCGGCACGTTGATCTGCGTAAAGGTGAGTACCGTTGTGTCCGAGACATAGAACTGCGGTACGCCGCAATTGGCGAAGGCGCGATAGTCGATAGTCTTAACCGAAGGCGGCAGCGTTGCCACCACATTGTCGTCAAGTTGTTCGCAGCCCTCAAAG
>CABUCQ010000190.1 GCA_902490095.1 uncultured Collinsella sp. | reverse complement strand
CGTGCGCGGGCGCCCGGTCGGCGGCCCGTTCTGGGCGCGCCTCAATCGTAGCCCGGGACGGTCCCGGGCTGACAATTTCGACTGTAATGGACGTTCTTGAATGACTAGTCGTTTAAGAACGTCCCCGATGACTAGTTCCGTTTGCGGGGGAGGCGTGGGACAATATCGAGCAAATGTGAATGATTGTCCGCGGAAGGGGTCGCGATGAAAAAGCTGAGGACACTTGCCGATGTGTTGCATCAGGCTGGCTTTGCCCACATAACGGGCGTGTTTCTTGTCTTTTTCCTGCTCTGCTCAACGGCCGTCTGGCTGTCCGAGCCCACGACCCTCACCTTTGGCGACGGGCTCTGGTTTAGCTTTGAGACCGTGTCGACCATCGGTTTTGGCGATATTCCGGCCGAGACGCCGGTTGCCCGCGCCATCACCGTCATCTTGAGCGTCATCAGCATCTTCTACATCGCCATGCTCACGGGTGTTGCGGTGAGCTACTGCAACACGCTCATCAAGCTGCGCCAAAAGGACACCATGGCACGCTTTATGGACGACTTGGAGCATTTGGAAGAGCTCGACCGCGACGAGCTCGCCGACCTGTCGCGTCGCGTGCGCGAGTACCGTCGCCGGCAACGTTAGGGCTAGCGCATCGCGCAACAAGGGGGATTGCATATGAATATCACGGTGTACCTGGGCGCGAGCGTCGGCAACGATCCGGCGTTTCTGCCTGCGGTGCAGGAGCTCGGCACATGGATTGGCGCTCATGGTCACGCGCTGGTGTACGGCGGATCCAAGTCGGGCCTGATGGGCGCGCTTGCCGATAGCGTGCTCGATGCCGGCGGCCACGTGACGGGTGTGGAGCCGAGCTTTTTTATCGAGGCGGAGTTCCAGCACGACGGCATCGACGACCTTATCGTGACGAGCGATATGGCCGAGCGCAAGGCGAAGATGATCGAGCTTGGTGACGCGTTTATCGCCTTTCCGGGTGGCACGGGTACGCTCGAGGAGATTGCCGAGGTTATGTCTGCCGTGTCGTTGGGGCACCTCAACGCGCCGTGCATCTTGTACAACCTGGACGGTTACTACAATGACCTGAAGGCACTGCTCGAGCATATGATCGACAAGGGCCTATCGAGCCTGCAGCGCCAACAAGGCATCTACTTTGCCGATGACCTGTGCGAGATCGCATCAATTATCGGTCGCTAGACATCGGGTTCGTCGCATGCGGTGCCCAACGGTGCTGTTAATGGTGCAGATGGTTGGCGCGCTCACGCCGCAACCGCTTTAAAATACAACGTATCTATGTCGACTTTGACTACGGGAGGACCCGATGGATAAGCTTGCCAAACCTAAAAACCGCGCGCTGTTTTTGGTCAGCGTTGCCGTGACCGGCGCGTTCGCAGGTGCCGCAGTCTGGCTGTTCTTTTTTGCGATGGAGCACGGCATCGACTATCTGTGGACCGAGATCCCGCACATGTTGGGCGCCGCTTCGCCCGAGCTCGCGAGCGGCCCGTTCGGCTTTTTGCCGTATCCGTTTTTCGTCTGCCTGCTGGGCGGTCTGCTCATCGGTCTGTACGAAAAGCTGACCGGCACCAAGACCGACGACCTCAACCAGGTGATGGCCAAGGTCAAGCAAGACGGGCGCTACCCGTACGACAATCTGGGCAAGCTTTCGCTCGCGGCATTGCTGCCGCTGCTGTTTGGCGGAAGTATTGGACCGGAGGCCGGCCTGACCGGCGTTATCGCGGGTCTGTGCAGCTGGGTCGGCGACCGCATGCGCCGCTTTGGCGCCGAGTTTAGGGAGCTCACGTTGTTGGGTACCCAGGCCGCGCTGACGGCGCTCTTTACCGCGCCCGTCTTTGGCTTTGTGGCCCCGCTCGCCGGCAGCGCCGATGGCGATGAGGATTCCACGTCTGACGAGATCACCATTAAGCTCCCCAAGGCGCAGAAGACTGTGGTCTACGGCATCGCGATCGCGGGTGGTTTGGGAACCTATCTGCTGCTCGGCCAGCTTATGGGCGGCGGCATGGGCATGCCCAGGTTCGAGGCTGCCGAGGTGGGCAACCTCGAGCTCGCATGGCTTATCCCCCTGTCGCTGATCGGCACGGTCTGCGGTTGGCTGTACTTTGTCTCGGAGCACGCGAGCGAGGCGCTGGCCCATGCCATAGGGGAGCGC
>CABUCQ010000189.1 GCA_902490095.1 uncultured Collinsella sp. | reverse complement strand
TGCTCATCCAAAATGAATGCATCGGACTCAACGGCGACTACGTCAAGACCGATGTACGGCTGTTTGATCAGATAAGCCGCGAAGTTTTGGGAAATCGCACGGGTGCGCGCGGGCCCCATCTGATCGAGCTGTGCCTTAAGATCGAGCAGCTTTACGCCGGCCCGTTGTATGTTCCCAATGGCTGTAATCCCACCTACTTTTTGCGTATGAGGCGCATTATGGAATCGAAGTATATCGACTGCATGATTCGGGGCGCGAATGCCGCCCTAGAAGAAAATGACCTGCAGTCGGCGGTATGGCTGGTGGAGTCGGGGCTGCGGCAAGAGACGGCGCGCGAGGACATGGTGCGTTGCGCTATGCGCGTCTACGGCGCGGCGGGGCGACGACGCGATATCGTCGAGCTGTACAGTGGGCATATGCATCACCTGAGGGAGCAGGTCAATGGCGTGCCCGAGCCCGAGACGCGGCGTCTGTACGAGCGCTTGGTCGAGGGCAGGCTTAACCGCGTGCTCGTCGAGCGATAAAAAATGAGCGTCCGAATTGCTCGGACGCTCACAAGCTTGATGTATGTTGGCTCGCCGGATCGTTGGCTCTTAGACGAGCTTAATCTTCTCGATGTCCTTGCGCGAGGACTCGCGATACAGCGAGAACTTGCGGCCGATAACCTGGACGACCTCGGCATGGCAGCGATCGGCAAGCTCTTCGGCGGCCTCGCGGGCAGAAAGACTGGAACCATCGAGTACGGAGCACTTAACGAGCTCGTGCTTCTCCAGGTAGGCGACCGTCTGCTCGACGGTGCCCTCGTTGATGTCGGACTTGCCGATGATGATGGCGGGGTTGAGGTGATGGGCCATGCTGCGAAGCTGCTTGACCTGGGCTCCTGTCAGTGCCATGGGTTCTCGCTTTCTATGTTATGGGGCGCCCCGCGATGGGGCCTTAATCTACGTGAGCTGTCCCACGATAGCGCAGGAACGGCGCGGTGTGGAGCGCGTTTGCCCAGTTCAAAAAGAATGCGGATGCCGAGTGAGTGGGCGGTGCGGGCTGCGAACAGGCTACGAGCGGGGCGCAGAGACCGGCTCCCATGCAATAAACGCCCAACGAACCTTGCGGACATGATCGAGCATATAGCGCCCCTGCGGCACGCCCTTGGAGCCCGGCTCACCGGCATGGGGGTTCTCGATCATGTGCTGGGCGATGTAATCGCGCAGGCGGTCGATCTTATCCTCGTTGCCATGTTCGAGCATACGGGAAAAATCCGCCACACCTGCCTCAAGGCTATCGAAGGTGTCGCGACGAGGCGATTCAAAGTACGTAACCTGCGGCAGCGCACCCATCTGAATGAGGATATTAAAAGCATACACAAAGCCATTACTGCAGGTAACCGAGGCACCGATGGCGTTCATCAGGTGCAGATCATAGCGCGGGCTGGAGTTGGCGACCATCGTGACAGCACAACGCCGACGAGCCGCACGGTCAAGCTTGGCAAGCGCACCTTTTAGATTGGTCGTCGTAACCGACCGACTGGCAAAGGCAATATCCACCGCTTTCGCGACCGGTCCAACCAAATCCCAATCATCATCCCAAGCAAGCTCAAGCGGCGTAATGCGATCCTCGAGCCCATAGTACTCAATGCCAGCATCAAGCGTGCCCAACATAGCAGGGGAGAAGTCGGCCGCAATCACAGGATGCCCAGCCTGAGCAAGCGGAATAGCAATCGACCCAGCTCCACACCCCATATCAAGCACGGATTCACCAGGCTTTAACGCCAACAGCTTCATAAAGTCCCGGGCATACGGGGCAGTTTCCAACGGCCGAAAATGCCGAGCCCGCTTATCCCATTCAAAAGAATCATCAGCCCGCCGCCGACCAGCTTGCAGACGCATCCACTCCTGATTCCAATCAGCAGAAAGAAGCTCAGAGCGAGCATCCCCATCAATCACGGGCCAACCTCCTAGCAACAAAAAAGCGACTCCTCCCAAAAGAAGAGCCGCAACCAGCATATATCAGAAAGAACCGTTCCAACGCCAAACCGCCATACCAGCAAAGTGGGGCAGAAGCGAAGCGACTGCCAAAGGGATAGAACCCAACCGAGGGCCCGTTGTGCGGGAGCCCCGGGGAGGGCAAATATATAAGGTCGATCGCGAGTTCCGCACGAGCCGGAGAGCACTTAATGTGCTCTC
>CABUCQ010000188.1 GCA_902490095.1 uncultured Collinsella sp. | reverse complement strand
TGGACCCGCCGCGGTTTACGTTTTTGCCGGCTATCTACCAGGATGCCACGCGTCGTAAGTGGGCTGTGCATCAGCGTGGTGCGCAGCCAAAGATCTTTGACTATGCGGATGTGCTGCAGTGCGAGATCGTTGAGACTGGAAATCCCGAGGATGTACCGGAGCTCAGCAATCGTGAGCTCGCTCAGCAGATTCTGATTAATCCAGCTCAGGCTACCAAAAATAACGCCGCCAAGCGTAATATGTGCCTTGGTATGGGTGTCATCGTTGCCGTGCAAACCGGCGAGGATGAGATTTCGAAGCTTGAGATTCCGGTGACCGCGGGCGAAGTCAAGCGAGACTCCGGCCTGTATCGGTCGTATCGGAACGTTGCGGAACAGATTAAGGAAGCCTTCGACGCCATGGGGTGTTCGGAGAAATGATGCCCGCAGCATCAAGCGGTTGAGGAGCCTTGCCCATGTCGAGCGAACCATATGCGATTCCGCCCAAAGATCGCGCCTTTGAGGGCATTCTTTGGTATATCAAACACTATGACTTACAAGGTGGCGACCGACTGCCCGCCGAGCGCGCGCTCTGCGAGGAGCTGGGCGTGTCGCGCACGGCGCTGCGCGCTGCCATTACGCGCCTTATTTCGTGTGGAACCCTAGAAAGCCGTCGTGGCTCGGGCACCTATGTGTGCCCTCCCAAGCCGCTGAACATCTTTCAGGAAACATGGAACTATACCCAGGCCGTCGAGAGGGTCGGCTTAAAGTCGACTGCGCGTTTGGTCTGGTCAAAGGTCGTGTATGCTGATATCGATTTTGCTCAAAAGGCGCAGATCGATCTGGGCATGCCACTCTTTTGCATTCGACGCGTGCGCGTGGTTAATGGTTCTCCGGCGTCGATCGAGACGGCTTACGTCAACCTGTCTTTGTGCCCGTCGCTTCCCGATCACGATTTTGAGCAGGAGAGCCTCTACGACGTTTTGCTCAAAGAAGGCAACGTTCATGTGACGCACGGCAAGGAGCATATTTCCATCAGCCGCCTGAACGCCGAAGAGGCCAAGCTGCTTGATGCCCAGGAGGGCACGCCGGTGTTCTACAAGGCTTCGCACGAGCGCGACGAGAACAATGGTTTTGTCGAGTACTGCAAGGCCGTGATTCTGCCGACCAAGTATCGGTTTGCCGATAACGGCGAGGCGGACGGCGTTGCGACGAAGGTGGGTGTCGAATGGCTGAAGCAGTAGAGGGCCTGCCGGTCTACAAGCAAATTCGCCGTTGTATTGCGGAGCGAATCGAACGCGGTGACTATCCGACGGGTTCGATGATACCGTCCGAAAACGAGCTTGCCGAGGAGTTTGGCACCACGCGCCTGACGATTCGAAGCGCCATGGACGAGCTGGTCAAGAGCGGTCAGATCCGTCGCGTGCAGGGCAAGGGTGCCTTTGTGGGGCACAAGTGGTTTGACGAACATGTTCGCAAGGGCGGCTTTCGTCAGATGGTCCTGGCCTCGGGCGCGACGCCGTCGGTGCGCATCTTGGCGCGTTCCAAGCGCTACGCCGGTCCGTACTATGCCGACCTGTTCGGTATCGCCGAGGACGACTTGCTCTACTCTGTGCGCCGCCTTAACTGCATCGACGGCGAGCCCGTGTCGATTGAGATGACGCTGATTCCGTGCCTGCTGTTTCCGGGTATCGAGGATGTCGATATTTCGGTCTTCAGTCTGTACGAGACATACGACATGCTCGGCCGAAAGCCGGACAAGTCGATCGAGAAGCTCGATATCGAGGCACTGGGTGCGCGCGACGCGAGCCTGCTCGATCTTGAGGCGGGCGATTTGGCGCTTGTGCTGGAATGCCTGACCTACGATGCGAGCGGACAGGTCATCGAGCACGCCAAGTCCTTTACCCGCGGCGACGCCGGCGGTTATTCCTACAACTATTAGCGTTGAGAGCGTCCTCGCGCACGGCGGGGGCGCTCGTTTTTTGAGGATATGTGCCGCTTGACCGATGAGCGGCCAAAACTGACCGTCTACCGAGAGGGGAGAACGAAATCGAAAAATCGGTATTAAAAACGGCTAACCTGTTATCGTTCACTGGTATTAAGAACCTTTGAATTGTTGAGTTTGCGGCCAAGATGACCGCAAGATTAAGCGAGACGAATGGGACGGCAAGCCCGTTCGTACCCGTGCGACAATTCAAACTGCTCGTGAAAGGAGCGGGAATGAAGGAGACCGAGAAGATCGAGATCGTGCACTTCGACCAGGAGGGCTACCTCG
>CABUCQ010000187.1 GCA_902490095.1 uncultured Collinsella sp. | reverse complement strand
TGATACCAGCCGGTCGGCGTATTCCAGTTGTACGCACCGTCCGCACCCGTCGCAAGCGGATTGTCCTGCTCATACTCCTCGGCATCCCAGCGCACCGCATTGGTACCGGCCGCATCGTCGGCGCTCCACAGCTCAACCGTCGCGCCTTCAACCGTATTGGACAGCAGGCCCTCGTACACCACGCCCGCAGGGTCGGGTGCAGCCTTGGCAGCCACATTGCGATAACGCGCCTCGAAGATCGACTGCATCTTCTCGTCCGAGATCAAGCCGTCCTTGTTGGCCTTGTAGACCTCGGCATCGGTCAGCTCGCCCCAGTTGACCGTAATACGATTCTGGCACGCGCGCTCCACCTGCTCGCAGGCAACATCGTAGGCGCATTCGGCATTGGTCAGCTTAATCGCGCGCTCCGAACCTACGCTGGTCGAAGCCGCGTCATAGGCAGCGCCCACCACGGTACCCGCCGAACCGGCCGTCAACACGCCGGCGATTGTCATAATGGAGCCCACCGCCACATCGGTGCTGTCGTGGCAGAGCTGGCGATACAGCAGATCCTCAAACGCACGCGCCTTCTCCATGGCGTCACGCAGCGCGTAAATGCACTTCCAGTCGTCCTCGGTCTTCTCGGGCTTGGCAAGTAAGCGCGTATGCTGAAGCTCATAGCCCTCGCGCTCGCCCTTCACCTTCTGCATGCGGACGTTCACGTTCTCCCAGTTCTTGCTGGCATCGTTCACGCCGTAAATGCCGGTAAAGATGCCGATGCCCTGGGTCGCCGCGGGAAACGCCTGGCCGGCCGCCTTCCACGCATCGGTCTTAAAGACCTGTCCAAACATCTCGCACTCGATCTTATAGCTCTTGAGCGAACGGATCGTGCGGATGAGCTTCATATGGGCGCTCACGTCACCGTTGAGCTTCCAGGCCATGAGCCATCCGCGCACCTTGGAGTTGTTGAGGCTATGGACCACATTCCAGTTGTCGTACAGGTTGTCCAGAATGTCGCACTGCATGGCGATCGAGTTAAACAGAAGCGCCTGGTTCTTGTTGTTATTGGAGTTCTCGATAAACTCCGACTCTATATAGGCCGTCTGCTCGCCATCGGGCGCGGCGACCTTAAAGCCCTTGACGGTATCGTCGTCAGCCGCCTTGTAGCTCAGCGAGCTGCCGAGCGCCTGGCCCAAATCGTTAAACCCGCTCGTCGACTGGCCGTTGTACTCGCTGGCCTTAATGCCCGCACACTTGTTGAGCGCCGCAGCGGTTGCGTCATTCCAGCTTCCGTATTGGTTGAGCTGACCGATACCCATCGACTGGCCCACCAGATCCTCGGCCCGCTGGGCAATAAACTCCGCTCGCGATGCATGGTCGACGAGCTCCTTGATGGCGGCCGCATCCGCAGCATTCGCGCCCTGGGCCGCCGCGAGTTCCTGACACCAATCCTCGCTGGTGCCGTAAGCATCCTCAAAGATCATCTTGTCCACATTGACACCATAGCTGTCGCCCTGCTGGGTCAGCAGCGCCGCCGACCCGCCGACCGCGGCCTTGAGCTCAGCCGCAAACTGCGCGGCCTCGTCGTTGCCAGCATCATCACCCTCGCCGTCGCTGGCGGCAGGGGCGCGACGAGCCTTACGGGCAGCTCCACCTTGGGCTTCGTCCTCTTTACCGTCCTTGTCCTCCTCGGCAAACGCATCGGCGACCATCTGGTCAATCGCGTCGTTAAAGGCCTCGTCGACATCATTAAACGAGTTATCCATCATATATTCGTGCCACTGCTGCACGGCATTCGAAAACTCCTGTTGGCGCTCCTCGGCCGCGGCGGAATGCTTTTTGGCCGAAGCGTTGGCGTCAAAACTCAGCATGGTCATAAGCTGAGCATTGGAGATGCGGTAGGTCTGCGGCATAAAGATTTGCTCAAAGTTGCCGCAGTTCACATAGGTCGAGTCATTCGCCTTGTTAAACTCGTCGAGCAGCTTAAGGTAACCCTCGTCCACATACTCCGCCACATAGCGCACACGGGTGCCCTCGCGCGACTTTTGAGTCAGAGGAATCGTCACCGTCTTGCCATCCACGCAGTCCACGTACAGGTCGAGCGTGTCGGCGGCCTCTTCGTTTCCCACCTCGAGCGTGATGTCAAAGGTCCAGTAGGCATTCTTCTTTTGTGGCAGATGATGGAAGGTCCACAGGCCCTTGCCGGTGTCCTTGCCGTCCTTGACCAGGTTTTGCGTACCGCCACGATACGTCACATCAAAGTTCCAGACCGAAGCGCTCGGAACATAGCGCACAT
>CABUCQ010000186.1 GCA_902490095.1 uncultured Collinsella sp. | reverse complement strand
CGCGGCGTTTGGTAGCCAGGCCGTGGTCGTGGCGATCGATGCCAAGCGCGTGGGTTTGCCCGGAGAGCCGGGTGCCGACAAGTGGGAGGTCTTCACGGCGGGCGGCCGCAACGCCACGGGTATCGACGCGGTGGCGTGGGCCGAGGAGGCGGCTCGTCGCGGCGCCGGCGAGATCTTGCTCACCAGTATGGATCGCGACGGCACCAAGGCCGGCTTTGACCTGGCGCTCACTCGCGCCGTGGCGCGCGCGGTACCGATTCCCGTCATCGCGAGCGGCGGCGTGGGTACGCTCGAGCATTTTGCCGAGGGTGTGATTGAGGGCGAGGCCGATGCCGTGCTGGCGGCCAGCGTCTTTCACTTTGGAACCTTCAGCATTCGCGAAGTCAAAGAGTATATGGCTTCTCAAGGTATTCCTGTGAGGTTGGACTTCTAGTGCTGCGGCTTGCCCAGGCACCGCATCTTGCCGCTCAAACCGTCGCTCGCGTACCAAAGTACGCGTCGCTCCTCTTTCGCGGCAACCTGCGGCACCTGGACAACCCTCGCCGACCGGCGATGTTTAAATTGGGGAATTGAAATGAAAGAAATTACTACTCCAGCGGATCTTAAATATGACGCCAAGGGGCTGATTCCTTGTGTGGTTCAGCAGTATGACACCGGTGAGGTGCTTATGGTTGCTTGGATGAACGAGGAATCGGTGGGACTGACGCTCAAGACCGGGACCACGTGGTTTTGGAGTCGCAGCCGCCAGGAGCTCTGGAACAAGGGCGCGACGAGCGGCAATATGCAGGAGGTCAAGGAACTCTGGGCCGACTGCGATAACGATACGCTGTTGGTCAAGGTCGACTCTCCGGGCCCGGCTTGCCACACCGGCAACCGTACCTGCTTCTTTAAGAAACTCGCCTAAGGCGGGCGCCCTGTTGGGCGCTCGGTAAAACGGAAAGGATTGAACTATGGGTGTGCGCACCGCAAATGTTCAGGATGGAAATATCGGCGAGACGCTGACGGGTCTGGCCGAGGTGATTCACGGTCGTCGCGATGCGTCGCCACAGGAGAGCTACACCGCTCGCCTGCTGACCGACGTCGAGGACGAGCTGCTCAAGAAGCTTGCCGAGGAGGCGAGCGAGGTCATCATGGCCTGCAAGGATAACGATCACGACCACATCCGCTACGAGGCCGGCGACCTGGTCTACCACCTGCTCGTAACGCTCGAACGCTACGGTATCACCCTCGACGAACTGGCCGGCGAACTCAACGCCCGCCGCCACTAGTCATTGGGGACGTTCTTAAACGATTAGTCGTTTGGGACAGTCTTTGTTGGTGTAACGGAGTCATGGAAGTTGCGGTGAAATAGGGACTGTTTAAGTGCTTCATCAGGCAAAACAATCCCTATTTCACCGCAACTTATGAAGGGATGGCTAGGCGAGGGGCGTGGACTCCCATTCTCCGGTAGCGTGGGGGATGTCGAAGGTTCGATAACCGCAGTCGTAGGCGTGGGCCTGGGCCTCGCGGATGTTCCAGCAGATGTCGCAGGCGCGGTGTGCGTCCGAGCCAAAAGTAATCGGCACCTCGGCGTGGGCGAAGCAACGCAACAGCCCGGTCGCGGGGTAGTAATCGTCGAGCCCCTTGCGCGGCGCAGCCGTCGAGACCTCAACGCGGCGACCCGTATCGTGGGCGCATTCGGCCATCTGCTCCCAAAACGGCGCCGGGTCAAAATCGGGCGCAAAGCCCTCCTTCGAAAAGCGCATAACCAGGTCGGGATGGGCCATCACGTCAAAGTTGAGTGAGCTTTCGCAAGCGCGGCACCAGTCGTCGACGTAGCGCTCCCACACGCCGCGTACCCCCAGGTTTTCCCAAACGTGCAGGTTGGTGTCGTCGTCGACCCAACCGCAAGGGGAATCGGGTGTATCGGGGCGAACGACGTTTTCCGTTCCCGCCGTGCCCGCGGCGCCGGCCATGATATCGCCGGGGTTGCCGATCCAGTGCACACTGCCCAAGCGTACGACGGCGCCCTGGGACCAGCGCTCAACCAAAGGCTCGCAACCCTCGTACCAATCGCATTCAAAACCGTAGATAAAGGTGAGCTCCGGCGCGATCTGCGCGGCAAGCTTGCGGGCGTCCTCAAAAGCCAGACGATGTGCCGGCAGGTCGCCCTCGACAACCTGCACCTCGCAATTGGAATCCATGCTGGCAGGCAGGGTAAGGTGGTCGGTTGAGACCATGACACGGCAGCCTGCCGCAGCAGCGGCGCGGACGTTGTCCTCAAACGAGGCGTGCCCGTCCGAGAACGAGGTG
>CABUCQ010000185.1 GCA_902490095.1 uncultured Collinsella sp. | reverse complement strand
TGCCTCCCTTTTCTCGAACCTTAATTTCAAAGTCCAAGAAATGGGATGCAGTTCATTTGCACCGTCTTGGTATTCCGGGGACAGGTATGTTTGCACCACATTGGTGCAGATTAACCTGTCCCCCTTGCTCTAAATCGGGTATAAAGGCGTGCAGCATATCGAACGAAAGGCAATTTGCATGAATGACTTTATGAAGGGTCGCAATGGCGCCGACGAGCTCACCATCGTGATGGGTTTTGTCGGCATCGTCATCGCAATGATCGGATCGATGGCCCGCATCCAGTGGCTCAGCTGGATCGCCATCGCCGTGATCGTGCTTGGCGTGCTGCGCGGCCTGTCCAAAAATATCGATGCACGTCGCAAGGAGAACGAGTCCTTTGTCGCCGCGACCGCCAATGTTCCCGGCTTGGGCAAGTTTGTCGCCAGCTTGGGCGCCGGCGCCGCAGCGGCCAGCACCTCACGCGCAGCCGGAACGAGCAAGGAAGACTTTGAGCGCGCCAAGCGCACAGCCAAGAAGATGTGGAAGGGTCGCAAGACCACGGCATACCTCAAGTGCCCCAACTGCGGCCAGATGCTCTCCGTCCCCAAGGGCAAGGGCAAGATTCGCGTCACCTGCCCCAAGTGCCACGCCAAGATGGAGACGCGCTCATAGCCGCTACACCATAGGACAAATAAAAGCCGAGGCCTCGCACCGGGACCTCGGCTTTTTCTGATTATGACAAAAGGATTGTCCCTTTTTCGCATCGCCATATCGCGCGCTTACGCCACGCCGTCGCGGGCAAGCTCCTCGGCCAGCGCCTCAGCCGGCATGGCCATAATCGCGTCGAGCTCGGCGTCCACCTCGGGAATACGCTTCACCTTGAGCTTGCGTACCAGATCACCGCGACACATCACATGTATCGGCTCACGCAGAGCGCACAGATTATCGAGAGGATTCTCGCGCGTTACCAAGATATCGGCAGCCTTGCCGCACTCGATCGCGCCAGTATCGCCGCCCAGCCCCAGCAGCTCGGCATTAACCTGCGTGGCTGTATGCAGTGCGAAGGCGTTACTCACGCCGACATACTTGGCAAAATAGGCCACCTCACGCCACATGTCGTACTGCGTCACGAACGGGCAGCTCGAGTCCGTGCCAAGGCCCACCTTAACGCCAGCTTCCAGTGCGGCACGGGCGCTCTCGATGATGCCCGAGCACACGATGTCGCCGTTCTTCTTTTGCGTATCGGTAGAATGGGTCTTTTCCGGGTCGAGCAATACAAACGGCAGCGCCGGGCTGATAGTGCAGGTCACACTCGGAGCACGCCCCTCGAGCTGCGTGCCCGCGGCGCCACGGTACAGCTCCAAGATTTCGGGTGTCAACGGAGCGCCGTGCTCAATCGTGTCAACGCCGGCCTCAAGCGCGGCCTTCACGCCCTCGGTACTCTCGACATGGGCCATAACCGGAAGGCCCATATCGTGCGCCGCCTTGCATGCCGCCGCGGCAACCTCCACTGGCATACGCAGCACGCCCGGCTCGCCCACCTCGGTCGCATCGAACACGCCGCCCGTCACGAACAGCTTAATGACGTCGGCACCACGCGCATACAGGTCGCGCACCTGTTCGGCTGCCTCGGCGGGACTGTTGGCCACCTGGGCGAACAGGCCCGCACCATGGCCGCCCGGCACCGTGATGCCCGTTCCCGGCGCCACCAGGCGAGGACCCTGATACTTGCCGGCATCGATAGCATCGCGCACGGCCAGATCGGCAAACAGCGGGTCGCCCGCGCCGCGCACCGTGGTCACGCCGCTTGCTAGCTGCTGCTGGGCACTGCCCTTGAGGATGCGGCGGACGATGGTGCGGCCCACGGGATTATCGAGCTTCTTCATCAGCGCGCCCGCATCGCCGGCCGAGACAGGCTTGCCCGAGCCGCACAGGTGCACGTGCATATTGATGAGACCGGGCATGAGATACGCACCACCCAGGTCGATAACCTCGGCACCCGCGGGCGCCTGCGCCACAGCACTCGGCCCCATCCACGTGATGACACCGCGCTCAACGGCCACGGCCATGTCGGGCTGCGGCTCCATATGTTCCGAACCATCCAGGACGGTCGCATTGATAAACAACGTGGAACGATCGGCAGACGCCATATCGAGCTCCTCCCCCTCAGAAAACTTGAACATCTGTCCATTATTATCCAGCGCGGCAGGATTGCTGCGGACATATCGGTTAACGGAGGGAAGAGGGGATGTGGGGGGGACGGAATACGTTGCAGCCCCACCCCAGCAACATCAGGGGAATGTCTCGATCTGTAACAGTTACGGGCCCAAACAGCCGCCAAACGTTACAGATTGAGACAAAG
>CABUCQ010000184.1 GCA_902490095.1 uncultured Collinsella sp. | reverse complement strand
CCGAGGTCTATTTGGCGGCGCACCCGCTGGCACATCGTTAACACATCGCTGACCTGCATATTTATAGGTATTTGGGGACGGGCTCCAGATTGCCGCGGCGTGCTTTTGCGCGCGCATGGGCAATCTGGGGCCCGTCCCATTTTTCGCCACTTGGCGTCGCGGTGGTGGGCCGCACGTGCCTTGGGTGGGGGAGTTTGGGGGCGATGTGAACGGCATGTAAAGGGACGTAAAAATCGCCTCAAGGTTAACTTGAAGGTTGAGGTTCGCGGGTGTGGTTCTACAGGTGGCATCACGCCTTTGCTGAAAACACAACATATTGTGTTTTCGAACATATGCTTGGGGGTGTTTTGCAATATATGGTGAGTGGAGTGGAGGGGCGGGGTGGGGGAAGGTGTGGGGAAAGGTGTTGAAAAATGGGGCGGTTCCCCATATTATTGATGACGTCGACAGGCGGGGTGGTTCCCCGCGTACGTGCCATCTGAGTAACCGAGGGGAGGGCGCACATGGGAATGACTGGTGCATACGAGCGCAATCTCGATGCAAAAGGTCGTCTGTCCCTGCCTGCACCCCTTCGCGAGGAGCTTGGAGAGCACGTTCGCGTGTTCAAAGCCCTGGATGTCGATGCTCTGTACGTGTTCTCTGCCGAGGCCTTCGATAAGTGGGTCGAAGGACTCTTCGCGGGTCGTGAGGGCCACGAGGGTTTTAACCCGCGTGACATTAATGACCAGAAGCTCATGAGGGCGATCAACAAGCGCACCACGTCGATGGACGTGGACAGCGCCGGTCGTATCGGTCTTTCCGAGTCTCTCCGCAAGCAGGCGAACCTCGACCGCGAGGTCACGGTTGTGGGCAACTACGACCACCTTGAGGTTTGGGATCGCGCCGCGGCCGATGAGGACGATGACGATGAGGCCCTGCTGGACCTCTTCTTCTCGTAAGGGCAAGGCACGGGTAACGGATGGAGCGTGGGATCTTGACACAAGAATATCGGCATGAACCTGTCATGCTCGGCGAAGTGCTTGAGTCGCTGCAGCTAAAGAGCGGTTCCGTCGTCTGCGACTGCACCCTTGGCGGTGCCGGCCATTCGGTAAAGATGGCCGCGCAGGTGGGGGAGACCGGCCTTTTGCTCGGCGTCGATCAGGACGACATGGCCCTCGAGGCCGCTGGCGCCCGTCTGGACCGCGAGGTTCCCGGCGTACCGCACCAGCTGCTGAAGGGCAACTTCGGCGACTTGGACGAGCTGCTTTGCTCGGCCGAGGTGCCCGGGGTCGATGGCTTCCTGTTCGACTTGGGCGTTTCGTCGCCGCAACTCGATATCCCTGGCAGGGGCTTTTCGTACAACGAGGACGCCCCATTGGACATGCGGATGGATCCGGGTAACAACACCTTAAACGCAGCTGAGGTCATCAACACCTATAACGAACACGACCTCGCCCGGATTCTACGCGTCTATGGCGAAGAGAAGTTCGCCTCGCAGATCGCGCGTGAGATCGTGCGCCGCCGCGAGCATGAGCCGATCGAAACCACCGGTCAGTTTGTCGAGATCATCAAGGCTGGTATCCCCGCTGCCGCTCGTCGGCATGGCGGACACCCAGCCAAGAAAAGTTTCCAGGCCATTCGCATCGAGGTCAATCACGAACTCGATGTGCTCGAGCGAGGGCTTGACGCCGCCACAAGGTGGCTCAACCCGGGCGGACGCATCTGCGTCATCTCGTATCACTCGCTCGAGGACCGTATCGTAAAGAACCACTTTAAGGAGATGAGCCAGGGGTGCACGTGTCCGCCGGAGATTCCGGTGTGCGTGTGCGGCAACGTGCCGATACTCAAGGTCATCACCCGCAAACCCCTGGTTGCCCAACCCGATGAGGTTGCGCGCAACCCTCGGGCGAGATCAGCCAAGATCCGCGTGGCGCAGCGTCTGTAGACGCGACCGCGCGATATTGGACCTCCCGCTCGTACCACAAACGAAGCTTAAACACACTACCAACGTACTCGGGATGGGAGGCGGCATATCATGGGCTACAACACCTCAAACGCAGCACTCGCCTATGATATGAACGCCATGCCCGCCTATCGTGAGGCACCGCAGGCCCCCGTTGCTCCCCGCGAGCAGCGCACGCCGCGCTTTGATGTCTACACGGGCGCGGGCCGTCAGGCAAACCAGGCGGTAAGCCCGGTTTTCATGAGCGTTCTTAAAACGTTTTGCATCATTGCGGCTATCTTCATGACGATCGGCGTCGCCCGCGTGGCGCTCGCCGGCGTTACGGCCCAGGTGCTCAACAGCAACGCCGAGCTTACCAACACGCTCGAGAAGGCGACCGATGAGAGCTCCGACCTGGAGGTCATGCATTCGGTCTATGGCGCC
>CABUCQ010000183.1 GCA_902490095.1 uncultured Collinsella sp. | reverse complement strand
CAAGACCGATTGCGTCGCGTGCGGCCAGTGCATCACGCATTGCCCGACGGGCGCACTGCGCGAGCGCGACGATACCGAGACCGTGTTCGATGCTCTCGCCGATCCCGACAAGATCGTGCTGGTGCAGATTGCGCCGGCCGCGCGCAGCGCCTGGGGCGAGGAGCTCGGCATATCTCGCGAGGAGGCTACCGTTGAGCGCTTGGCTTGCGCGCTGCGCCGCGTTGGCTTTGAGTACGTGTTCGATACCGATTTCTCGGCCGACCTCACCATTATGGAGGAGGGCTCCGAGCTGCTCGAGCGCCTGGGTAAGGCCGCCAAGGGCGAGGGCGACAGCCGCAGCTGGCCCATGTTCACGAGCTGCTGCCCGGGCTGGGTACGCTTTGTGAAGGCGCGTTACCCCGAGTTTGTCGACAGCCTGTCCACGTCCAAGTCGCCGCAGCAGATGTTCGGCGCCATCGCCAAGACCTACTACGCCAAGGTGCTGGGCGTGGAGCCCGAGCGTCTGTTCGTGGTGTCCGTTATGCCATGCACGGCCAAGAAGGCCGAGTGTGCGCTGCCGAGCATGATGGGCGAGGGCGGCGCGCCCGACGTGGACGTTGCGCTGACGGTGCGCGAGATGGTGCGCATGATCCGCGCGAGCCACGTGAGCGTTGACACGCTGGTCGAGGAGCCGCTCGATACGCCGTTGGGCTTTGGCACGGGCGCGGGTGTGATCTTTGGCGCCACGGGCGGCGTGATGGAGGCCGCCGTGCGCTCGGCATATTACCTGGTGACGGGCAAGAACCCGGATGCCGATTTCTTTACCGACGTGCGCGGACTCGACGGCTGGAAGGAAGCTGTCGCCGATATCGATGGCACTCAGGTGCGTGTTGCCGTGGCGCACGGGCTGGGCAACGCCGCCCGGCTGCTCGACGCGATTCGCGACGGCCGTGTGAGCTATGACTTCGTCGAGGTCATGGCTTGCCCGGGCGGCTGCGTCGGTGGTGGCGGTCAGCCCATCCACGACGGTTGCGAGCTGGCGGCCGAGCGCGGCAAGGTGCTCTGGGGCCTGGATGCTGCTGCGGACATTCGCTTCTCGCACGAGAATCCCGATGTCCAGGCGTGCTATCGCGAGTTCTTGGGCGCGCCGCTCTCGCCGCTGGCCGAGGAGCTACTGCATACCGACCATCATGCATGGACGATGCCTAACGAGGGGACATGCTAGCGATGCGCGCGTTTGATGTTGAGATGTCGCGCCGGGGGTTTGCCTCGGCGCTCGCCGCGGGCGCCCTGTCACTTGCGCTCGCGGGCTGTGGCGGCGGGGCTGCCGGTGCCGGGTCCGCCGCGGGCTCGGTTGCCACGGACGGCGCCGGTGCTGCCGCAGAGCCGGTCGAGGTGCACGTCGCCTCGCTCAAGGGTCCGACGTCGATCGGTCTGGTGCAGTTTATGGACCAGGCAGCCGATGGCGAGACAGACAATGAGTTCGACTTTGCGATCAACACTGCCGCCGACGAGATCGTGCCCAAGGTGATTCAGGGCGATGTCGACATTGCCTTGGTACCCGCCAACGTGGCGAGCGTTCTCTACAACAAGACCGAGGGTGCGGTACAGGTCATTGATATCAATACGCTTGGCGTGCTGAGCGTGGTGACGGGCGACGCGGACGTGACTTCGTTTGGTGACCTGGCGGGTCGTACCGTCTACATGACGGGCAAGGGCACCACACCGGAGTACGTCATGAACTATCTGCTGGAGCGCGCGGGCCTGACCGGTCAGGTGGCGCTTGAGTTTAAGAGCGAGCCCACCGAGGTGCTCTCGGCGCTGCTTGCCGATCCGTCTGCTGTGGGCGTGCTGCCCGAGCCCTTCAAGACCGCTGCCATTGCAAAGAGCGGAGGCAAGCTGTCGGCGCCGGTAAGCCTGACCGATGTGTGGGATGAGCTGGCGGGCGACACGGGCTCCCGTTTGCTGACGGGCGTAACCGTGGTGCGCCGTGCCTTTGCCGAGGAGCATCCCGAGGCCGTGGCGGAATTCTTGCGCTGCCATGCGGCGAGCGTTAAGGCCGTCAATGCGGCGCCGGCAGACTGGGCGCAGGCCGTGGTCGATGCTGGCATCGTGGACAACGCCAAGATTGCCGAGAGGGCGATTCCCGGGTGCATGCTTGTGTGCCAGACGGGCAAGGATATGAAGGCGGCACTTAGTGGGTATCTGCAGGTGCTGGCCGACGCGGACGCGAGCGCCGTGGGTGGTAAACTTCCGGCTGACGATTTCTACTACATGGAGTAGCCCGTGCGTGTGTTTGCTCGACAAATGACAGAGCGTATGAAGGCGGTGGCGGCAGCAGGTGCCGTCGCCGCCTTTTGGCTTGCCGTGTGGGTCTTCGCGGCGGCGCTGGTGGCACAGCCG
>CABUCQ010000182.1 GCA_902490095.1 uncultured Collinsella sp. | reverse complement strand
AGTCGACCTTCGGGATCATGCCGCCGGCGATCGTGCCCTTGTCCTTGAGCGCCTTCACGTCCTGAATGTTCAGGTAGCTGATAACGTCGCGGACCTTGATGTCATTGCACAGACCCTCGATATCAGTGAGGATCACGAGCTTCTCAGCGCCGAGCGCAGAGGCAAGCTTGCCTGCGGCGGTGTCGCCGTTGATGTTGAAGGTGTGACCCTGACCATCGGTTCCGACGGGAGCGACAACAGGGATATAACCCGCGTCGAGCATGGCGAAGATGGGCTTGGGGTCGACGTAATCCACATCGCCCACGTAGCCGTGCACCTCATCGCGCTGGTGGCAGTGATAGATGTCACCGCTGACGCCGGAGAGACCGACCGCCTTGCCGCCGAGCTTGTTGATGAAGCCGACGAGCTCGGTGTTCACCTGACCGACGAGCACCATCTCGACAACACGCATGATGTCGGCAGAGGTGTAGCGCAGACCGTCGATGAATTCGACGGGAATGTCGAGCTTTTCAAGCATCTTGTTGATGCCGGGGCCGCCGCCGTGGCTCAGCACCGGCTTCATGCCGAGGAGCTTGAGCAGCACCACGTCGTGCATGACGGCGTCCTTGAGCTCTTCGTTGATCATGGCGTTGCCGCCGTACTTGATGACGATGATCTTGCCCTGATATTTCTGCAGGTAAGGCATCGCCTCCATCAGAGTTTCGACCTTGTTTGCGATATCGCTCATGGGTGTGCCCTCCTTCGAAAATTAGGTGCGGTAGTCGCCGTTGATCTTGACGTAATCGTAAGTAAGGTCGCAGCCCCAGGCCTTGGCCTCGCCGTCGCCCTGATAGAAGCGGACGATAACGGTGATGTCATGCTCGGTGAGCACCTTCTTGGCGAGCTCTTCGCTGAAGTCGGCACCGAAGCCGTCCTTCATGACCTGCACCTCGCCGGCAGCGCTCTTGATGATGCAGTCGGCACGGGTCGGGTCTACGTCTGCGCCCGAGTAACCGGCAGCGGCCATGATGCGGCCCCAGTTGGCGTCGCGGCCGAAGACGGCAGCCTTGAAGAGCATGGAGCCCGCGATGGACTTGGCGACCAGGCGCGCGTCGTGCTCGGTGGGCAGGCCGTAGGCCTCGACCTCGATGAGGTGGGTCGCGCCTTCACCGTCGGAAGCGACGCGGCGGGCCATATCGGTGCAGATGGCGAGCACGAGGTCGGCCATCGCCTTCTTGTCTTCTTCGGTCTTGATCTCAACGCCGGAAGCGCCGTTGGCGAGCAGGAAGATCGAGTCGTTCGTGGAGGTGTCGCCGTCGACGGTGCACATGTTGAAGCTCTTATCCACAGCCGCGGAGAGCATCTTCTGCAGGTCTGCGGGATCCGCCTTGGCGTCGGTCGTCACGTAGACGAGCATCGTCGCCATATTGGGGTGGATCATGCCAGAGCCCTTGGCCATCGCGCCGATCTTCACGGTGCCGGTGGAGAGCTGCAGCTCATAGGCGCACTCCTTGCGGACGGTATCGGTGGTCATGATGGCGTAGGCAGCCTCGGAGCCGTTCTCCTTGGCAAGCTTTGCGGGAATGATCTCGCGGATGCCCTGAAGCACCTTGTCGACCGGAAGTCTCTGGCCGATGACGCCGGTGGAGCAGACGAACACTTCGTCCTCGCCGAGGCCGAGCAGCTTTTCCGCCTCGCGCTCAACGGTGCGGGCGTCTTCGATGCCCTGCTTGCCGGTGGCGGCGTTGGCGTTGCCGGAGTTGATGACGACGGCGCGGGCCTTGCCCTTTTTCAGGATCTCGCGGTCAAGGATGACCGGAGCTGCGCAGAACTTGTTCGTGGTGAAGCAGGCCGCGCAGGAGCAGGGCAGGTCGGAGTAGAGAACAGCGACGTCGGGCTTCTTGTTCTCGCGCTTTTTGATGGCGGTGTAGACCGCGCCGGCGGTGAAGCCCTGCGGCGTGGTAACGCCGCCCTCGATCTTTTTCAGATTGGACATGTGGGGGGATCTCCTCTCTTAACGTTAGTTTAACAGCATTCTTGCCTAAATCGGGTCGAAACTCGTCGAACCGAAAATTACGGATACATCGGGGGCATCATGAGGCCGGTGGTCTCGGGCAGGCCCATGATGAGGTTCATGTTCTGGATGGCCTGGCCGGCTGCGCCCTTGCCGATGTTGTCGATCACGGAGGAGACGATCAGGCGGTGGGTACGCGCGTCGAAGGTCGGGGTCATCTCGCAGAAGTTCGTGCCGTAGACCCACTTGGTCTGAACGGGCAGGCTCGCCGGGAAGACCTTGACGAAGGGCTCATCCTTGTAGAAGTCCTTGTAGAGCTCGTAAACTTCCTCGTTGGTGAAGTCTCTGTCGCAGGTAGCGTAGATGGTGACCTCGATACCGCGGACCTGGGGCAGGAGGTGCGGCTGGAAGTTGATGTACTGCCAGGTCTCGGGCTTCA
>CABUCQ010000181.1 GCA_902490095.1 uncultured Collinsella sp. | reverse complement strand
TCGAGCGTACGGCCGAGGTGCTCGGCTGTGGCGGCTTGGCCCTGATCCCGACCGAGACCGTCTATGGTGTCGCCGTGGCAGTCAACGCCTTCTCGGACGCCGTACCCCAAGATACAAGCGAATTCCCATCGTGGCCGCGCGATCCGCAGGCTGTCGTCAATGGCGCCGCGGTCCCTGCGCTCGGTACCGGCTACCGCCGCATCTTTACCCTCAAGCAGCGCAAGCTCACCCAAACGGTCGCCTGGCTGGTTGATAATGCCGAAGCACTCGACCGCTATGGCGTGGATATCCCCGAAGAGGCTCGCGTACTCGCGCGACGATGCTGGCCGGGAGCCCTGACTATCGTGGTCAAGGCGGCCCCCTGCGTGCCGACCTTTATGCGCGCCGCCGACGACACGGTGGCACTTCGCGCTTCGGCCTCGCCCGTGGTGCAAGCGCTCATCCGCGCCTGCGGCAGCCCTCTTGCCTGCACCAGCGCCAACACGCATGGCGCGCCCGCGCCGGCAAGTTTTGTCACGGTGGAGGAGCGCATCCTGGAGGGGGTCGATGTTGCCGTCGACGCCGGCGAGACCCCGTGTCGCGACGCCTCGACCATCGTGTCGTTCCAGCACGGCGGGCTCCAGATCCTGCGCCAAGGCGCACTTCCCGCATCAGAGATCGAACGGGTCCTGTCCGACCCGATGCAATAGAAAGGTGTAAGCGATGTCGTTGAATCTGGGCAGCCTGGGCATGGAAGATGCCTCGTTTAACTTTGGCGGTTCCTACATCATGGCGCTCGACTGCGGCACCACCTCGGTACTTGCGACGATCGTCGACGAGTACGGCTGCATCGTCGCGCAGGCACGTCGTAGCGTCAAAACCAGCTTCCCGCGTCCCGGTTGGATAGAGCAAGACCCCATGGAGGTGCTTGCCAGCCAGATCGGCGTGATGATGGAGGTCCAGTTTAAGAGCGGCATCCATTCTGACCGCATCGCCGCCATCGGTATCTCCAACCAGCGCGAGACCACGGTGGTGTGGGACCGCATAAGCGGCCAACCCATCTATAACGCCATCGTGTGGCAATGCCGTCGCACCGCACCTCTGATCGACGAGCTGGTCGAGCGGGGCGCAGAAGAGCTGGTGCGCTCCCGTACGGGACTCACGCTCGATCCGTATTTCTCGGCTTCCAAGGTGCAGTGGATCCTCGACAACGTCGACGGTGCGCGTGAGAGCGCGGCGGCGGGCGACCTCATGTTCGGCACCATCGATACCTGGCTCATCTACAACCTCACCGGCAGTCAGGTCTTTGCCACCGACTACACCAATGCCAGCCGCACGGCGCTCTTTAATATCCATACGCTCGATTGGGACGACGACCTGCTGGCGCTCTTTGACGTTCCACGTTCCATGATGCCCGAGGTTCGTTGGAGCTCGGGCGACTACGGCCGCGTCGCGAGCGACATCATGACCAACATGCCGCCCATCATGGGCGTGGCGGGCGATCAGCAGGCGTCGCTGTTCGGCCACTGCTGCTTCCATCCCGGCCAGACCAAAAACACCTATGGCACGGGTTGCTTTATGCTCATGAACACCGGCGACGAGGTCGTCGAATCCAAGAACGGTCTGGTCTCCACGATCGGTATCGCCGCGGACGGCAAGATCAGCTATGCGCTCGAGGGTTCTATCTTTGCCGCCGGCTCAACCATGAACTGGCTGCGCAACAACATGGGCATCATCTCGAGTGTGAGCGAGTCCGCGCAACTCGCCGCTTCGATCAACGACAACGAGGGCTGCTACTTCGTCCCCGCCTTCGCTGGCCTGGGCGCTCCCTGGTGGGACCCGCGTGCCCGCGGTATCGTGTGCGGCCTGACCGGTGCCTCGACTCGCGCGACCATTGTGCGTGCGGCCTGCGAGTCCATGGCCTACCAGAGTTATGACGTGCTGCGCGCCATGGAGCAGGACGTGGGACTTTCGATTGAGCGCCTGTCCGTCGATGGCGGCGCCTCGCGCAACGAGTTCATCATGCAATTCCAGGCCGACCTGCTGGATATCCCCGTGCTGCAATGCGAGACGGTGGAGACCACGGCAATCGGTGCCGCGTACTTGGCGGGTCTTGCCGTCGGCTATTGGGAAGACCTTGAAGAGCTGGAGCAAAATGCTCAGATCGTTAGGACCTTCCTTCCCCATATGTCCGCCGAGCGTCGCGAGCAAAACCTTGCGGGCTGGCGTGATGCAGTCAAGCGCTCGCTCAGTACCGCACAGTAGGGCTGCGATGGGCTGCTCGATACAACAAACCGCTAAACTTATGCACGGCGCGCGGCAACAACATCGCCATGCGCCTTGTCAGCAAAGCCATCTTCCGGCCGCAACGAAAGGGGCAATCAACCCATGACCGTCACCTACGACGCGTCCCGTGTGACGCTTGTCGACCACCCGCTCGTCCAGCACAAGCTGTCGATCCTGCGCGACAAAAACACCGGCACCAACCAGTTACGCCAGCTTG
>CABUCQ010000180.1 GCA_902490095.1 uncultured Collinsella sp. | reverse complement strand
TGCCTCCTTCCAGCGGCTCACGGCGGCAAGCCACGGCCTGCACGTATTGAATAAAATCATCATCGAATCTATCAGTATGGCATCGGACAAAACGTTTTGCCCCGCCAGTTGGCGAATTACCGCGCCGCCGTCACATATCAAACGCCAAAATGTGCGAGACTGTTTTGTGCAATTGTGCCGGCCGAGGGAGCGCCGGCGCTCGATTCGCATGGAGTAACCCACAACGATGCTGCTTACGCAAACGACAACGCCCGAGGACGTCAAGGCTCTTAATCGCGCCGAGCTCCCGCAGCTCTGCGGCGAGATCCGCCAGGCAATCCTCGAAAGCTCCGCCGCCGTCGGCGGGCACGTTGCCCCCAACCTGGGCGTCGTTGAGCTTACGGTTGCGCTTCATCGCGTGTTTAACTCCCCCATCGACAAGATTGTCTTTGACGTTTCGCACCAGACCTACGCCCACAAGGCGCTGACGGGGCGCGCGTACACTTATATCGATCCGGAGCGTTATGGTGAGGCTTCTGGCTTTGCCAATCCCGACGAGTCCGAGCATGACCTGTTTGCCATGGGGCACACCTCCACGTCGGTGAGCCTGGGCTGCGGCCTGGCGCACGCTCGTGACCTGGCGGGCGATGCATACAACGTCATCGCCATCATTGGCGACGGCTCGCTTTCGGGCGGCCTGGCGTTTGAGGGCTTCAACAATGCCGCCGAACTCGATAGCAACCTGATCATCATCGTCAACGATAACGACCAGTCCATCGCCGAGAACCATGGCGGCCTGTATCGCAATCTGGCCGAGCTGCGCGCCAGCAACGGCGCCTGTGAGCGCAACATTTTCCGCGCGATGGGGCTCGACTACCGCTATCTGGACGCCGGTAACGATGTGTTGGCCCTAGTCGACGCGCTGCAGGAACTGCGCAGTATCGATCATCCCATCGTGCTGCACGTCTCCACCGCCAAGGGCAAGGGCTTTGAGCCAGCCCAGAACGACCCCGAACGCTGGCATCACGTGGGTCCGTTTGACATGGCAACCGGGCGCAAGCTCTGCCCGGGCCATCCGAGCGAGCCTTCGCCGCGCACCTATGCCGACATTACGGGCGAGGCGCTCAGCGCCGCCATCGAGCGCGATCCGCAGGTCGTGGGCATCACGGCCGCCACACCCTACATCATGGGCTTTACACCCGAGCTTCGCGCTGCCGCCGGCAAACAGTTCGTCGATGTGGGCATTGCCGAGGAGCACGCCGTGACCTTTGCCACCGCGCTTGCGCGCTCGGGCGCCAAGCCAGTCTTTGGTGTGTACGGTACGTTTTTGCAGCGCGCCTACGACGAGCTGTGGCACGACCTATGCCTCAACGACGCCCCCGCAACCATTTTGGTGTTTGGTGCGTCAATCTTTGGCACCACGTCCGAGACGCATCTTTCGTTCTTTGATATTTCCATGCTGGGCGGTCTTCCCAACATGCACTACTTGGCGCCGGCCTGCATGGAGGAATATCTGTCCATGCTGAGCTGGTCGCTCGACCACCGCGAGCATCCCGTGGCAATCCGCGTACCGGGCATCGGCCTGGTAAGCCACCCCGACCTTGCGCCCGCCGAAGACACCGACTACAGCGCCGTTCGCTACAACGTGGTGCGTCAGGGCCGCGACGTTGCCGTGCTCGCGCTTGGCGATTTCTTTGAGCTGGGTGAGCGCGTGGCAAACCGTCTGACTGCCGAGTACGGCATCGAGGCCACGCTCGTCAACCCGCGCTTTGCAACCGAGCTCGACCGCGAGTTCCTCGACAGTCTTGCCGCCGAGCATCGCGTTGTCGTCACCCTCGAGGACGGCATCTTGGACGGCGGCTGGGGCGAGCGCGTGGCATGCTATCTGGCATGCACGCCGTTGCGCACGCGCACCTTTGGCATCGCCAAGGGCTTTCCCGACCGCTACGATCCCAACGAACTGCTCGCGCAGAACGGCATGACGGTCGAGAACATGGCCGCCGAAGCCGTAAGGCTACTGAACGAGTAAGAAAACCTCCGCAAGAGAAGCACCCCTGCGGAGGTTTTTATTTTCGCGACGCGATTATCTCAATCTGTAACATCTAGGGCCCGAATTTCCGTCTAACTGTTACAGATCTAGATAAGACGTCGTAGTCCCTGACCTTTGTCTCAATCTGTAACAGATAGAGACCTTTTGGCCGTCCAGATGTTACAGATTGAGACATTCGAATCCCCCTGAAGAGAAAATCTCGATCTGTAACAGTTACTCGGCAAAAATGGCTGTGGATGTTACAGATCGAGACAAAGCAACAAGGCATGCCGCCGCATCGGCCAAAACCACCACGAAGGTGCCTGTCCCTTTGTGGTAGGTAGAATTACCCATAAGGCAAGTATGTTTCTGAGTTATTTCGTGTTGACCCTTCCGAGCGCAATAGGGTATAACTCTACTCAACCACTAGGATTTTTTGAGAAAGGTGTTCTCCTATGAGCAAGAACCTCTCCCAGCAGGTCGTTCTCGACCGCCGCGGCTTCGTCGCCG
>CABUCQ010000179.1 GCA_902490095.1 uncultured Collinsella sp. | reverse complement strand
ACTTTGGCGCGGTCGGGTACGACGTAGGGGCGATATCCGCCCTCGATTTGGCCGAACGTGATGGTCGAAGGCCCCAGCTCATCGTGCGCGGGCAGCGCCACAAACGCGCGACGGAGCGAACACACGACCTCGGCCATGGCGGCGACGGCATCCGCGCCCTTCCAGGGCCGGCTTGCATGCGCCGTCACGCCATCCATTTCAATCTCGAACCACGTACGCCCCTTGTGCGCCACCTGGATCTGTCCGTCGGTGGGCTCGGTGTCCAGCACCCATTCGCGCGAACCGACCCAGCCGGCATCGATGGCTGCCTCGGAGCCTCGCATAAAGTCTTCCTCGTCGACCGAGCAGATGAGCGAAAAGCCGCGGCGGGGCAGCGCGCCATCCGCCGCCACGCGCTCGAGCGTATGGACCAGTGCGGCAATGGCACAGGCCAGGCCACCCTTCATATCGCAGGCGCCGCGGCCGTAGAGCTTGCCGTCGCGCACGACCGCCCCGAGCGGCGTAATGTCCGCGTCCCAGCCGTCGCCCAAGGTGACTGTATCCATGTGGCAGATGTAGACGAGCCGTGGCTCGTCGCTCAAACCGGGCACGGTGACCATGAGATTGCGGCGTCCGGTCAGCACCTCGAGTTCCTCAACCTGCACGGCATGGAGCACCGGATGACTCAACCGCTCCAATTGAGCCTCAACCAACACTTTGATATAGCGTTCAATCTCGCCCTCATACGCACCTGGGTCGGAACTGTCGATCCGCACGAGCCCTTGCGTAAGCCGCCAAGCAAAATCTGTATCAACCATAGGCACCTCACAGATAGTTAGGTCAACATACAAATTGTATGTCAAGAAGCGGCTCGGTGCATTTAATGGAGCGCTCACAAAAACGGGGGCGCCTCTCGTGCGAAAGGCGCCCCCGCGGGCATTCAATGTCAGTAACGGGCAGGCCACATGGGGAACTGCCCGTCAGATCAGCCGGCGCTATTTGATCACGCGCACGCGATACATCGACGGAATCTGCTTGAGCGCCTCGATGGTGCTGCTGTCCAGGTGCTCGTCGGTGTCGAACATGGTGTAGGCGTTCTCGCCGGCAGACTCGTTGGTCATACGCTGCACGTTGGCATTGTCCTTGGCCAGGGTTGCCGTGATCTGACCGATCATGTTGGGCACGTTGGCGTGCAGGCAGGCGATGCGGCTTGCGGCGCGCGCCTTGCCCATGCTGCAGGCGGGGTAGTTGACGCTGTGCGCGATGTTGCCGTTCTCCAGGTAATCCTTAAGCTCGCTGATGGCCATGTCGGCGCAGTTGGCCTCGGCCTCGCCAGTGCCGGCGCCCGAGTGCGTGGTGATAAACGTGTTGGGCATCTTGACGGTCTTGGGCGTGGCAAAATCGCAGCTAAACCAGCTCAGCTTGCCCTCGCGCAGGGCGGCGTCAACGGCATCCTCGTCAATGATGGTCTCGCGTGCGTAGTTGATGAGCACGGCGTCCGGGGCCAGCAGGTTGATCTGCTCGGTGCTGATCATGCCGATGGTGTCGGCCTTGCTGGGCACGTGCACCGTGAGGTAATCACAGCCGCGGCAGAGATCTTCGAGCGTGCCCACGCGCTGCACCTCGCGGCTCAGCACCCACGCGTGCTCAACGGAAATGAACGGATCGTAGCCGTAGACGTCCATGCCCAGATTGACGCAGGCGTTGGCGACCTTGGAGCCTACGTTGCCCAGACCGATGACGCCGATGCGCTTGCCCTTGAGCTCGCGGCCCACAAAGGCCTTCTTGGCCTTCTCGGCGTCGACCTGGATCTCGGGGTCGTCGGCGTTGTCGCGCACCCAGTTCATCGATTGCACCACGCCGCGGCTCGAGAGCACCAGCATGCCTAGGACGAGCTCCTTAACGGCGTTGCTGTTGGCACCGGGGGAGTTAAAGACGACGACGCCCTTCTTGGCGTACTCCTCGACGGGGATGTTGTTGACGCCGGCGCCGCAGCGGGCGATGGCGCGGATGCCCTCGGGCAGCTCGTAGCCGTGCAGGTCAGTCGAGCGCATCAGGATGGCGTCGGCCTCCTCGGCGGTGCTCACAAATTCGTAGCCCTCGCCAAACTCGACTTTGCCGTCCTTGGTGATGTCGTCGATGGTCTTAATCTTGCGCATGAAAAACTCCTTAGCAGGTTTGGTTTAAACAGGTGGTTTGAAGTGGCTGGTCGGCCCGCGCGTTGCGGGCTAGTTAGATCGCGGGCTCAAACTACGCTGCGTTTCGAAGTCCTTCATGTACGAGGCCAGTGCCTGCACGTCTTCCATGGTTACGGCGTTGTAGACGCTGGCGCGCATGCCGCCTACCAGACGATGGCCCTTGACGTTTTGAATCTGGTGCTCGGCCGCGCCTGCGACAAAGGCCGCGTCGAGTTCGGCTTCGTCGGTGCGGAAGGTGACGTTGGCGATGGAGCGACTGTCGGCCTGCGCGGTGCCATGGAACAGCTCGCTGTGCTCGAGCAGGTTGTAGAGTAGGTTAGCCTTGGTCCAGTTGCGCTCGGCCATGGCGGCAAGTCCGCCGG
>CABUCQ010000178.1 GCA_902490095.1 uncultured Collinsella sp. | reverse complement strand
CAGGATACCGTCGGGCACACCGTGGCACGTCGTGGGAATGTCGACATTAAAGATGTCGTCGTGCACAAACTCGCTGTCCTCGATGGTACCGTCGAGGGCGCGAGCGACCAGTGAGCGCGTATAGGCAAGCTCGATGCGATGACCCACGCCGTAGCCGCCGCCAATCCAGCCGGTGTTGACCAGGTAGACGCGCGTGCGTCCGTCGGCGATACGCTCGCCGAGCATCTTGGCGTAGACCATGGGGTCGAGCGGCATAAACGGCTCGCCAAACAGCGACGAGAACGTAGGCGTGGGCTCGGTGACGCCGACCTCGGTGCCGGGGATCTTGGCCGTAAAACCCGTTACAAAGTGATACATGGCGGCATCGGCCGTCAGGCGTGAGATGGGCGGCAGCACGCCAAAGGCGTCGCAGGTCAAAAACAGCACGACGCTCGGAGTAGTGCCCATGCCCTTGGTCCACGCGTTGGGAATGTGCTCGACGGGATAGGCCACGCGCGTGTTGTGCGTGATCGAGACGTCGTCGTAGTTGGGCTTGCGATTCTCATCGAGTACCACGTTTTCACAGATGGCGCCAAAGCGGACGGCGTTAAAGATCTCGGGCTCGTGGAACGCGTCCAGGCCCTCGCACTTGGCGTAGCAGCCGCCCTCGACGTTAAAGATGCCCATATCGGACCAGCCGTGCTCGTCATCGCCGATCAGCAGGCGTGTGGGATTGGCCGAAAGCGTGGTCTTGCCGGTGCCGGACAGGCCAAAGAACACGGCGGTCTCGTGCGTGACGGGATCCATGCTGGCCGAGCAGTGCATGGGCAGTACGTCGTCCTCGACGGGCAGCAGGTAGTTCATGACGCTGAAGATCGACTTTTTAATCTCGCCGGAGTAGCCGGTGCCGGCGACCAGAATCACGCGTTCCTGGAAGTTGATGACCACGGCAGCGCTGGAATTGAGGCCCTTGATGGCGGGGTCGCACTGGTAACCGGGCGCTGCGAGCACGCAGAAGTCGGGCTCACCGGTGCGCGCGATTTCGCGGGCGAGCGGGCGGGCGAGCATCTGCTTAATAAAGAGCGCCTGGCTGGCACGCTCGCAGGCAACGAGCAGTCGACGCGTGTGGTTGCGGTCGGCGCCTGCCATGCCGCGGGTGACGAACACGTCGTGCTCGTTGAGATAGTCGACGATGCCGGCCTTGATGGCCTCATAGCTCTCGACGGACAGCGGGCGGTTGACGGCGCCCCAGGCAATCTTGTCGTGAACATCGGGGGTGTCAACGATAAAGCGGTCATTGGGGGAACGGCCGGTACGCTCCCCCGTCTCGATCACCAGCGCGCCGTTGGATGCCATGCGGCCTTCTTCGCGGCGGATAGCGTGCTCGACGAGCTCCGCGGCGGGTAGATCGACCAGCAGACGGGGCTGATTCTCGGCGGGATCTTCGACCAGCGTAATGCCAAAGTTGGACAAAACTTCTGCAGGGGTAACACCAGGCATGGGGCCTCCTTTAAAAACGCGACACGTGGACGCGGCGCGCACTTTACTCACGTAAAGCCCGTTGTACCCGATATGCAAAAACGTTTTTGCGGCAACGACGAAGCACCCGCCCAACGGTCAAAAATCGCACGCAAGCGGCCTAGTCATTGGGGACGTTCTTAAACGACTAGTCGCTGGGGACACACTTGAACAGGCAACAGCCAAGGAGTGTCCCCGGATGCCGGCACTTAGGGACGTTCCCAAAGTGCCGGCACATAAGGAACGTCCCCGAGTGCCGACTACAGCGGCAGGCCTTGGCCGAGCATGGCGATGACGCTCATGAGGACCAGCATGCCGGCGGCGTAGGGCAGCACCGCGCCCAGAAGCTCGGCGTCCTTACCGCGCACGTGAACGGCGGCAAGGCCAATGGCGAGGGTCTGCGGCGAAATCATCTTACCGGCGGCGACACCCAGGGCGTTCAGCGCGACCATCCAGTAGTCACTCACACCCAGCGCCGAAGCGGCCTGGCTCTGAATGGGACCAAACAGCATGCCCGAGGACGTGCCCGAACCGGTCACGAACGCACCGACGGCACCGATCCACGGAGCCAGAATCGGGTACAGCCCACCGGCGACGGCAATGCAAAACGCACTGATCGACGAGATCATGCCCGCATAGCCCATCACCTTGGCGCAGCCCAGCACCGAAAGCATCGTGATTACCGTCGGCATCATCTGCTTGACGGTCGCGGCCAGCACCTCGCCCATCAGACGCGGCGAAGCGCCCTGAATCGCACCGCCGATAAACGCGGCCAGGAAGATCCAAACACCCGGTGTGTTGATCCACGAAAACGTAAGCGTACCGGGGTTCTCGCCGCAATACACCTGCACGTGACTCGCAAACGGCGCGAGCGCGGCGTGCACGACGGGAACCAGGTTGGAGGTACCCAGCAGCAGCACAAAAATCAGGATGAAGCACGACCAGGCAGAAAGCGCCGACTTAACGGTGAGCTGTTCGCCGGCCTCGATATTCATATGGAAGCGCGCGTCCAGGTGACCGGACTTCTCGGCGCGCATGGCAAGCGCGGCAGTCAGCGCGAG
>CABUCQ010000177.1 GCA_902490095.1 uncultured Collinsella sp. | reverse complement strand
GCGGGTGGTTTCTGATGCGGCGCGCTGCGCGCCCCGCACAGGCTAAAGCCTCTAATCAAAAGGGCCCCGGCCGAGAATTCGACCGGGGCCCTTGGACAGAGCTCTGTATGGCTAATCGCCGTGTGTCTACGAGTTACTCCTCGACGAGCTCAAACTCATCGGGGCCGACGCCGCAGACCGGGCATACGTAATCCTCGGGCAGCTCGGGCGTGTCGACCTCAACCTCGTAACCGCAAACGGTGCACACGAACTTATACGTCTTCTTTTCCTCAGCCATGATGTTCTCCTCTCGAACGTGACTGCTGGTGTACTTGCTTATTAGTATATATTCTCAATAATATAATGCAAGTATTTTTAGAACATTTCTAGCCTTGATACGACGAAGCCTTGGGCGGCGTCTTGCCCTTTAACACCTTGTGGTAGTAGTCATAGGTCAGCGGGGCCTCGCCGCTCAAGCGCTCGGCATCCTCCACCTCGCCGATAAAGAGCAGGTGCGTGCCCACATCCACGGTATCAATCAGACGGCAGCTAAACAGCGCCGCCGCGTGCTCGGGCACATAGGGCATGCCCAGCGCGGTCTCGTGGGTCTCGTACTTGGCAAACTTGTCGTAGCCACTGCTGGTGCGGAAGCCAAAGTTGCCGATATAGAGCATATCGACCGTCTGATCGATCACGGTCAGCGCAAAGGCCTTAGCCGATACGATTACGCCGGACGTGACATTTTCCTTGTTCACGGCAATCGAGATGCGCGGCGGGGCGGATGTCACCTGCACTGCTGTGTTGATAACGCAGCCGGCACGCAGCCCGTCCGCCACGGCGCTCACCACGTACAGGCCACTCGGCATGGTAAAGAACGCAGTTTTGTCCATAACGATCACTCCCCTAGCTCGGGTTGGAACCTCATGGATGTATGTACCCACAAAAAAGGCGGCACCCATAACGGACGCCGCCTTTGAGACATATGTGTCAGAACAGTAAGAAAGATGAGACACCCGCAGTTGCGGTGAAATAGGGACTGGATAGCCCCTCAAACAGGCAAAACAGTCCGTATTCCACCGCAACTTATGCAGAGTGCCTAGCGGTTGCGCTCCTTGAGGGCGCGGTCAATCTCGCGCTGGACATCGCGCTTGGCCATATCCTCGCGATTGTCGTAGAGCTTCTTACCGCGGCCCAGACCAAGCAGCAGCTTTACGCGGCCGTCGGTATTAAAGTAGAGTTCCAACGGAACCAGCGCATAACCACGGTTGCGAAGTTTGCCGTCAAGAAAGTCGATCTCCTTGCGGTGCAATAGCAGACGACGCCGACGGTCGGGATCGCGATTCCACACGCCACCATGGCTATAAGGGTGGATATGCAGGCCGACGAGCCAGCACTCCCCGCCGCGGATCAGCGCGAAGGTATCGGTGATCTGGCAGGCGCGTTCGCGAATCGACTTGACCTCGGTGCCGCTCAGCTCAATACCGCACTCAAACGTCTCATCGATAAAGTACTCGTGATGTGCCGAGCGATTCTTGGAAATGAGCTTGCGCTCGCGCTTACTGGGCATCGCCGGCCTCCTTGGCGCCATCGGCGTTTGAGCCCGCAGCCTCGCGCTTTGCCTTGCGCTCGGCATTGAGCTCAGCATCGCTCTCGCGCACCAGCTTGATAATCGCCGCGCAGGCCTCCTCGCCCACCAGGTCGCGGGCGCGCACCGTCAGGCGCGTCGCCTCCTGCTTGTCGCCGTCGCTTGCAGCATCAGTCGCGCACATAATCAGGCAGATGGCAATCTCGGCCGAAGGTGAGGTCGGAACGCCCTGCAACGCCAGCTCGCCCATCACGTGCTCGTCGCTCTCCTCGGCGGCATCCGGATAGGTAGTATGGATCTTGTTGAGCAGGCGCGTCGTATGCGCATCGTTGGGCGCCAGGCGCAGCGCCAGACGTGCGCAGCCCACGGCAGCCGAAATGTTCTCAGTCTCGGGCTCCAAGAAGTACTGACCCAGATTGGCGTAAGCGCGGGCGGCGCACTTGCCATCGCTCGCGCGCTCTAGCACCGAAAACGAAAGCGAAGCCCACTCCTGCTTGTCTTCGAGTGCGCGGAACAGCTCGGCCAAGTCCAAGCGATAGTTGCAGTTCATGGGATCCCAACGCACGGCCTGCATCAGGGCATTCCGAGCACTCACATAATCCTGCTGGCGAATGTAGGCAAACGCCATGTCAGAGTACAGGCGGTCAAACGGCACCTCAACCTGCACGAGCTCGCGCGGATCCTTCTCCACGCGGCGATAGGCCAAGCGCTCAAACTTGCTATCGAAGCTGAAGTATTGGCGCTTCTCCTCCGTCTTGCACTCGGCGTCGATATACTCCTCGGCGAGCTCCACCAGGCGCTCCAGCAGCGGCGTCGCCGTAGCCAGGTCGCCCTGCGCCAGATAGTTCTCGGCATATGTGATGTCTTGCAAGCTGATGGGCAGATCCATGGCTACTCCTCGATCTGAGCGAAACACGGCAGGCGCCGTATATACGGTCAATACACAAAACCCGGGTCTCTTACGAGGCCCGGGCGTTCAATTTTGGTAGCCCGTA
>CABUCQ010000176.1 GCA_902490095.1 uncultured Collinsella sp. | reverse complement strand
CGGCGGCGAGCCGGCTTCTCGGCCTCACGCGCGGCCTCGGCAGCCGCCTCGCGCGCCTTCTCGGCAACAAACGCCGCTGCCGAGGTATCGAGCTGCACCGTTGCGTGCGTGCGGACGGGCGCGGCGACCTCGCCGGCATGCATCACGATGACGCCGCAAGTGCTCGTCTTAACGAACTCGACCATCTTGGGATCGGTGAAGCCGGTCACGTCGTTGACGATCGAGGCGCCGCAGCGCACGGCCGCCTTGGCAACCGCCACATGACGCGTGTCGATCGAGACGATGGTGCCCTCCTTGGCCAGCGCGCGCACCACGGGCAGCACGCGGCGAGCCTCCTCGTCGGGGTTGACCGGGGTAAAGCCGGGGCGCGTGGACTCGCCGCCCACGTCGATGATGTCGGCGCCGGCGTCGAGCATCGCCAGGCCGTACTCGATGGCGGCATCGGGGTCGAAGTGCTCTCCGCCATCGCTGAACGAATCGGGCGTCACGTTGAGGACGCCCATGATGCGCGGACGGTCAAAGCTGAGCTCGTACTTTCCGCACCGCCATGTCTTGCTGTCGTTCGCCATGAACATCCTCCTAAAATGCCCACGCCGCCGAGCTTGGGGAGCTGGCGGCGGGGTCGCTTTGCACTCAGTCTTTCTATTGTATCCGCGCGCGCGGGCTAGAACGCAAACGCGGCCGCGATGTCGCAAGAAATCAGCAGGTCGGCATTTGCATCCTGATCGGTGGGAGCAAGGTTGCATATGGCCAGCGTATCGCCGGTAAAGTATCGCGTAAGGCCTGCCGCCGGATACACCACGAGCGAGGTCCCGCCCACAATGAGGGCATCGGCCGCGGCGATGGCGGCAACGGCACCGGTCAGCACATGTTCATCGAGCGGCTCTTCGTAGAGCACCACATCGGGCTTGATGCGGCCGCCGCACGCGGGGCACGCAGGCACGCCCGCGGCATCCTCGTGCTCGCGCGAGCAAATCCACTCGGCGCTATAGACCGTGCCGCACGACTGGCAAATGTTGCGATGGACCGATCCGTGCAGCTCGAACACGCGCTGTGATTCGGCCATCTGATGCAGGCCGTCGATATTTTGCGTCACCACGGCATCAAGCTTACCGGCGCGCTCCAGCTCGGCCAGCTTGGTGTGGCAGCGGTTGGGTTTAGCGTTAAGCGCGATCATCTTGGTGCGGTAAAAGTCGAAGAACTCCGCCGGATGCGCCTCGTAAAAGCTATGCGACAGCATGGTCTCGGGCGGATAGGCAAACTGCTGGTGATACAGGCCGTCCACGCTGCGGAAATCGGGAATGCCACTTGCCGTAGAAACGCCAGCGCCGCCAAAGAAGACCACGCGCTTGTGGGTGTCAAACAGATCCGCCAGCGCGGCGGAGGCCTGCCTGGGGTCCGATATTGCCTGCGTCATATGAGTCCTCCGTCCTTGTTAGTCGGGCAGCGTTGGGCGACGTCCCAGCATGCGGCCTTTAAGTCAGCATGCGCGGAGCCCACCCCGCCCCTGTTGCGCTAATCTTAAGCCTGCCAACCCCGTCGAAAGGACACCATGCCTCAGACTTACACTTTCGCCTCGTGGAACGTCAACGGCCTGCGCGCCGTGCTCAAAAAGGACCCGAGCTTTATCCAGATCGTGCAAGAACTCGACGTCGATATCCTGGCGCTACAGGAAACCAAGCTGCAGGAAGGCCAGGTCGATATCGACCTGCCCGGCTATCACCAAACCTGGAGCTGCGCCGAGCGCAAGGGCTACTCGGGCACCGCGGTCTTTAGCCGCCAGGAACCGCTGCGTACGCTGCACGCCGATGCGCTGCTACCTTACGCCGGCGAGGGCGAGACGGCCGAGCTCGTCGCCCAAGCCGCAACCGAGGGCCGCGTCTGCGCGCTCGAGTTCGACAAGTTTTGGTTCGTGGACGTCTATACGCCCAACGCCCAAAATGAACTCGCCCGCATCGACGTACGCATGGCCTGGGACGATGCTTACCGCGGCTTTTTGAGCGCACTTGAGCGCGAGACCGGCAAGCCCGTCGTAACCTGCGGCGACTTTAACGTGGCACACGAGGAGATCGACCTTAAGAACCCCAAGTCCAACCGCGGCAACGCAGGCTTTTCGGACGAGGAGCGCGGTAAGTTTACCGAGCTGCTCGACGCCGGTTTTACCGATACCTGGCGCGCAGCAAACCCCGACGTCGAGGGCGTCTACAGCTGGTGGAGCTATCGCTTTAATGCCCGCAAGAACAACGCCGGCTGGCGCATCGATTATTTCCTGGTGAGCGATGCAATCGCCGGCAACGTGCGCGACACCGGCATCCGCGGCGACATCTTTGGCAGCGACCACTGCCCCGTCACCCTCACCCTAGAGCTCTAGCCCAACTGGTCCCTTGGGGACGGAGGAAAAGGGATCATTTTCGCCTCGCGAGGGCGTCCACGCGGCCCGCTCGCCACGAAACTGGCCCATCTACTACGTTTAAGCCCCTACCCTCAACCACAGCGAACAGCGCAAAAAGAAAACCGACGCTCCTATAAGTTGTCAATAGGCAGTTTGCGGGAGCGCTCCCTTCA
>CABUCQ010000175.1 GCA_902490095.1 uncultured Collinsella sp. | reverse complement strand
AGGCTGCACGAAGACGCACGAGACCACGCCCGCCGTGAGCATTGCCGAGCCCGTGACGATGGGGCTACCGTATTCGGGCAGGATCTTGGCGGGAATCACCGCCATACACGCGGCGCTGACCGCACACATAAGACCTGCTGCCAGGCCAAGCGGTGAGATATTCAGGCTGGTGGGGTCGCCGCCGGTGGCGATTAAAAAGGTTCCACCCAGAGCCAGGCCAATGCCGATGACTTCGCGAGTACGCGGCATGCGGCGATCGATCGCGCAGGCGTAGCCCATGATGATAACGAGCTGCAGGCACTGGAGCACCGTCGCGGTTCCGGCGTTCGTCAGGCGCACGGCCGAAAGATAACAAAACTGGTTGAACAGCAGGCCAAAGGCAGTAAAGAGCAGCAGCTGCTTGCGATCGGCGGGTGTGGTCCAGAGCTTAATCAGGCGCTCGCGGTCGCGCGTAACAACCACGGCCATAAAGAGTAGACCGGCGAGAATCTGACGCACGCTCATAAGCCACAAGGTGTCGACGTGGTAGGTATCGAACAGAAAGCTCGCACTGGTGCCCGAGAAGCCCCAAAACGAACCGCCCACCAGCGTAGCCAAGACGCCCGTGATCATCTTGCGCGTCGAAGCGCTGTTCAAGCGGTCGCGCCATGCGCGACGGGTGTTGCGGCTGAGCTCGTCGGTGCCCTCGGGCACATCAATGTTCGATATATCGGTCATCGGCACCGAAGCCCCTGCGCCTTCGACCTGCTCGACACACTCTTTGCTCATTCCACTCCCCCGAAACAGCCTGGAAACAATTCGGCTTACCTTACCACGGCGAAGGCACCAGCTGGAGGCTTGTCCGCTTATCGGTAGGACAATTCCGCAGGTGTCTTTCCATAGCTCGATACCGCAATGGCCTTGCATTAGTCGACAGCCAAATCGCGGCAGCAGACTCTTTTGAAATGGATATGACAAAGCCCCCGAATTCCACAATGTAAGCGATTTTTAAAAATGTTCTTGCCACCGAGTTTAGGCTCCGTTATATTATCCCTTGCGCACTTGCGCACCCTTGATCGGGCGTTTAGCTCAGGGGGAGAGCGCTTCCCTGACACGGAAGAGGTCAGAAGTTCAAATCTTCTAACGCCCACCAAATGTTCGCAGCTCAGAGGCTATGTCTCTGGGCTGTTTTGTTTTATGCCGCCAAATCCGCTGGCAGCTCCAACCGCCCAAGCAACCACCCTGCCCATACACAAAACCGCGTCAGCGACCCAAGTGCCTATCCCGGCTGACTCCGCAGTCAATCAAAACCGCCCCAATAGTCACCGAGGCCGAGACCGACACGTCTCGAACCCATCCGAGCCGCAACTTCTCAGCAAAACGCCGCGATGTCTGCGCCCTGCGGTATCCTTGAGCCACTTGCACCTGCAGCACCAAGGAGCCGCCATGCGCACCGAGCTCGATGTCCCCTTTTCGCACAAAGAAGAAGCCAAGGCGCTGGGCGCCAAATGGGACCGGACCAAGAAGATCTGGTATGTACCCAGCGGCGTCAGCCCCGAACCCTTTGCCGAGTGGCTGCCCGGTGTTGACCGATCCGACCCCTCAGCGCCGTATATATATCTAGTACTGGGCAAGCGCGAGTGCTGGAAGTGTCACAAAGAGACCTCGGTCGCGGCCTTCGGCATTCCCTATCGAGCCGATAACGACGAAAGCATCGTCATCGCGCACGCGCCCAACGAAGCCGGGCACATTGCCATCGACACGGCCAACGCCAACGCACTCGCCATCGTGCCCGCTCTTGGCTGCGTGCCAGGCGAGATCCGCGACTACCTTCATAAGCGCTGCGGCTACAAGCCCGTAGGCGCGCGAGCCTCCAAAGCCCCGTCGCTCGGCAACACGTGCACCAGTTGCGACGCGCAGCAAGGCAGCCGCTATCTGTTCGAGGAGCCCTCGTCCCCATTTGCCCTCACTGCCATCAACAAGCTGCCGGCACTGGAGTTTGTGCGCGTCGAAGTTGCCGGCGTCTTTGGCGTCCCGGCCGCGCGTACCGACTTTGACCAGGCGCTCTTTACCTGGGCACGCGACCATCACGCCGAGTTCCACAGGCAACTCGGTGAGGGGATTTATTTGTAGAGACGGAGAAGCCTTCACAGCCAGCTCCTCCGCATCACCTATCCCTCGTCGCCGGCGTCATACACGATATCGAGGCCACAAACAGGGCATTTCTCCGGATACACCGGCATATGAACGCCTGTCCGTTTTCTCACTTCGTCGCTGAGTCTGTCGCGCGCATCGATGAACCGAATGTCGAGACACGGTATTTGCGAGCCGCAGCAAGGACAGGCGACGACAAACGACCCGCAATCAACCTCTACGCTCGGAAACATATTGTTGTCTATAAGGGCACACGGCAGTTTTCCGTACTTCCCCATCGCAATATCGCCTCGCCAGCTCATACACGCTCCCCTCTCGCTATACAAAACAGGAAGAGCATGCACCGGCGGGCGGGCGCGAGATTGCATCGCCACGCGATCCGATCAAACAACACGATCGTCAAAGAATGCCAAAGCCAAATTTCATCGTCGGTCGCACCTTG
>CABUCQ010000174.1 GCA_902490095.1 uncultured Collinsella sp. | reverse complement strand
GGTGATCTCCGCCTTGAGAGGGCGGCGTCCTAAACCGCTAGACGAACGGGCCATAAGCCTCAGCAGAAAAGAAGTGGTAGCCCGTACCAGATTCGAACTGGTGATCTCCGCCTTGAGAGGGCGGCGTCCTAAACCGCTAGACGAACGGGCCACATGACATCTGCACTGCCGTGCTGCGAGGAAATATATTACGGGACAAAAAACGTCAGCGCAAGAAGAAATTCCAAATTGCCGAAAAATTGTCGGCAGGTTATGGAACACGCAGGTAAACTAGGTAGCTAATTCAAGTTGAGATAGACCAAAAGAGCTTCGCGATCGTTGGGAATGTTGTCTTCGATCACGGCGTCGAGGGCGGAGTTGAGAAGCTGCCCCAGTTCCGGCCCGGGCTTGACTCCAGCACGGATCAGGTCGCCGCCGTTGATGGCGAGCATCTTGAGCGTATAGGGCTCCCCCGCCCTCAGCAGCTCGTGCGCCATCGCGCGCATCTCCTCAATCGTCTCAACGTAATAGAAGCACGACGGGGCCTTGCCAAGTGTGTCGGCACGCTTGAGGTCCATGAGCTCGTCAATCAGGCGGGCCGTGTCGACGCCCTCACCCGAAAGCGCGCGCATCATATTGAGCAGACAGGAGCGCTCGGGGCGCAGCGGCTTGTCATGGTATTTGATGAGCAGGCACACGTCGCGCACCAAGTCGTGCGAGAGCGCCAGGCGATCCATAATGACGCGCGCCTTCTTGGCGCCGAGCTCGGGATGACCGTAGAAGTGTCCGCTACCGGCATGGTCGACCGTGAAGCACTCGGGCTTGGACACATCGTGCAAAAACGCCGCCCACATAAGGCTCGACGAGGGCGCGACGCCGTCACACAGCGCGAGCTCCCCCGCCACCGTCAGCACACGGGCGATATGCACGTAGACGTTAAACGCATGATAGACACTGCGCTGATCAAACCCGCGACCCGCTACCAACTCGGGCACGGCGGCGCAGATGAGCTCGGGATAGCGGAGCATCGCGTCTCCCCCATGACCGGTCGAAAGAATGCCCTCGAGCTCAATACCCACACGCTCACGCGCCACGGCATCGAGCAGCGGCGCGCACTCGGCAAGCGCACGCTTGGTCTCGGGCTCAATCATAAAGTCCAGACGGCAGGCAAAGCGCACCGCACGCAGCATGCGCAGGGCGTCCTCGTTAAAGCGACGCTTGGGATCGCCGACAGCGCGAATCAGCTTGCGCTCCAAGTCACCCTGGCCGTCGTAGCGGTCGACAAGCCCGCGCTCGGGATGCCAGGCCATGGCATTGACGGTAAAGTCGCGGCGCGCCAGATCGTCCTCGAGCGAGGCGGCACGCTCGACACTCTGAGGATGGCGACCGTCGGTGTAAAAGCCGTCTAGGCGGTAGGTGGTGACCTCAATACGCTCGCCATCGCAAATGGCCGTGATGCCGCCAAATTTTATGCCAGACTCGATCACGGCGATATCAGCCGCCTCGAGCGCCGCTTTGGACTCCTGCCACAGGCCGCTGCAACACATGTCAACATCGTGGCTGGGGCGCCCCATCAGGGCATCACGTACCCAACCGCCTACGTACCAAGCCTCAAGACCGGCTGCCTCGAGCGCGCGCAGGACACGGATGGAGGCATCTGATGGCTGCGTACCGTTGAGCGAAACATTACACATGCCTATGGCCTCCTGCGACTATCAAATTGGCTATCGATTGCATCTGCAAGAAGTCTAGCAAGAAACAGCCTCTACTGCACACGCAAGTCCGATAAACAAAAACGCATCCGTCCTGATCTAAGACGGATGCGAATTAATCGGACTATTCAGGCGAGGTGCCGGAACTAGCAGACCTGACGAACTTCGATGCGCTTCTTATATTCGTCCACCTTGGCAAAATCGCCCAGACCAGGGCACTCAACCACGTTGGCACCGGTAGCCATCGAAAGGCGCAGGGCGTCCTCGACGCGCTCGGGCGCATCGTGCCACACGGACAGGAAGGCAGCGAGCGAGGAATCGCCGGCGCAGACGGTCGACAGCAGCTTGACCTCAAAGGTACGGTTGGCAAACCAGATATGCTCGCCGTTGGAGAAGTACGCGCCGGCACCACCGAGGGTCAGCAGCACATTCTTGGCGCCCTTGGCATGGAGCTCGGCCATAGCGCCCTTGACGGACTCGTCGTCGCCACCGCTCACCTTAATACCAAAGATGTCGAGCAGCTCGTCGTCGTTGGGCTTAATGAGCAACGGCTCCATGGCAATGAGATCGGCCAGCTGATGGCTCGAGATGTCGAGCACGAACTCGGCGCCCTTGGCCTTAACGCGGCGAAGTACCTCGGCCAGGAAGTCCTCGGAGGTGTTGGGGGGCAGCGAGCCGCTGATAACCAGGCAGGTCATGTCGTCGAGCGAATCGATAAGCTCAAACATCTCCTGCTCGTTGGCTTCGTTAATGGCGGCACCGGCATTGACCATGTTGTACTCGGTGTCGGGACCGGCGTTGAGGAACACATTGACGCGCGTAATACCGTCGGTCCACACGGGCTTGACGGGCACGCCCAGGGCCTCGGCGCCCTTGACGATGAACTCACCCGAG
>CABUCQ010000173.1 GCA_902490095.1 uncultured Collinsella sp. | reverse complement strand
AGAGGGCGTAGGCGAGCGCGGTACTCAACACCATCGTTGAGCAGTTGCTCCGACACCTCATCGGAGTCTGCCAAAGCCTCAAGACTCGACTGACGCAGACAAGGGCAGCGATCGCCGGCGAGCAGGCAGTTAGGCTCGCTCTTAATCTGATCGGCCGACAGCAAACGCACCACGGGGTAGGTCTTCGCGACGCGGGCGACCTCAGCGGCAGCCTCCTCGTCGGTTAGATTGACCTCGTGATTATTGAGCATATGGGGCCCTTTCTATCGTTACGCACGGCAACGGTGCATATCAATTGGTACAAGGGTAACATCTAACAGCTGAAGGCAAACGCGCGATTATCGTTACATTTTTCTGACCTGGCAAGCGGCGGTAATGGAGCCGCGGGCGCGCGGTTATGAGCGCATTCGTTAACAATGACGAAACGCTAACAACCCCTCTCCCCGCAGGTCATCGAGCGTGCTAACGCTCCAAGACATCGCGAACGGCATTTGCCGCCGTAACGGGGCGATCGCGCAGACCGTTATGCGCGCCCGGAATCGTCACAAGGGGGCAATCGAGATATTCGGCAGCCGCTCGCGTGCCAGCCTCGCGGGGCGTATCGACCGAGAGCTCGCCGAGAAGCACAGCAGCAACGGACTTCGATGCGCAGACACTGTCCCAATTGGGAACGTAAGTCATATTTGTTCCATATTCGTTCGCCATAAAGCAACGACCATTGCGCAGGGCATGTTTGGCTTCCGCTTCGGTCGTCCCAGGAGCCTCGGGGTCCAAGTCGCCGAGGGCTCCCAAGAAAAGCCGGAGCGCCCTTGAAACCTTTCCAGCCGCAATCATATCGAGCAAAACCGGAGCTGCGCCCATGCCGACGCCTTCGGCCGACACAGCCGGCTCATGCAGAATCGCACGGGCGACGAGATGGGGTTCGGTGCGAAGAAGCTCCAGCGCCACCAACGTACCGGCGCTGTGCGCAAGCACATTTGTCGGAGCGCCGACGTGTTCGATCACGGCTTGCAGATCGGCGGCCTGAGCGGCAAGATCATAGCTGCCGTCTGCCGCTTCGCTGCTGCCACCACAGCCGCGGCGGTCGTAGACAATTACGCGGTAGTTGCGACTGAGCTCACAAGCGATACCGTCGAAAAATGTGCCGTCGACACAAGCACCGTGCACGCACACCAAGGCAAGAGCATCGGGGGACACATCCGGGCCGGCATATTCGCGACAGGCAATCGTGGTGCCCGCATTCTCGACCGTAAAATCCATGTTGTGCCCCCATCATCAATGCTCATCCAGTTGCACGTCAGTGCGATTGGATGGACCCGCATTGCCTTGCGCCTTGTTAACAGATTAACTGTACCCGACCCGAGGCTTTTCATGGCACGACATCATGAGCGGCGTGAAAAAACGAAACTAGTAAAGCAAGAGCCCGCACCTTGCTTTGGAGCCGATGCTATGCTTAGGCACAACTGTCTTGAGGAGCATATGCCTATGTCTACGTTTTTGAATGCCAGCCCCATCTTTGGGCCCGTTCGCAGCCGTCGCCTTGGTCTCTCGCTCGGCGTCAATATGATGCCGGCCAGCGGCAAAATCTGCACGTTCGACTGCATGTACTGCGAAAACGGCCTCAACGCCGAGCGCCCCTGCCATGAGCCGTACAACACAGCTGCCGTGGTACTCGACGCGCTCGAGGCAAAGCTGCGCGAGATGGCAGCCGAGGGCGAGCTCCCCGATGTGATCACCTTCGCAGGCAACGGCGAGCCCACCGCCGCACCGGAGTTTCCGCAGGCCATCGCCGGCGCCGTCGCGCTGCGCGACGAGCTTGCCCCAAACTCCAAGATCGCCGTGCTCTCCAACGGCACGCGCGCCGACCGTCCCCAGGTGCACGACGCGCTCATGATGGTCGACGACAACATCCTCAAGCTCGATACGGTCGACCCGACTCATGATGGTCGATGACAACATTCTTAAGCTCGATACCGTCGACCCGGCATTTATCCAGCTGCTCGACCAGCCCGTTGGCCCCTACGACGTCGAGCACCAGATCGAGACGTTCGCAAGCTTTGACGGTCACGTTATTATCCAGACGATCTTTTTGACCGGTGAGTATCAGGGCAAGCCCATCGACAACACCGGCGAGGAGTACGTCGCCCCCTGGCTCGCGGTGCTCGAGCGCATTCGTCCGCAGGAGGCGACCATCTACACGGTGGCGCGCGAGACACCGGTCGCAGGCCTTGCCAAAGCAGCACCCGAGGCCCTCGACGCCATTGCCGCGCGCGTGCGCGCCCTCGGCATTCCCTGCCAGGTGAGCTACTAGCAAAACCACGCAGCAGCTAGTGCCTGCCATCCCGCTCCATCAGTTGCGGTGATATAGTTCCTATTTATGCTGTTAAACCGCTTAAATCGGAACCATATCACCGCAACTTTTATGGACACGTGAGTGGGCTATACTAGCTGCGGATGAAAGGAAGTTAGCCATGTATGACAAAGGACCCGTACCCGGCCGCAACGACGCCTGCTGGTGCGGCAGCGGCAAAAAATATAAGAAATGTCACAGCGCCTTCGACGAGCGCCTCGAGCGCCTGTGGGAGGAGGGCTGGGAGGTTCTGCCCCGTACGCTCTACAAGACGCCCGCCGATATCGAGGGCATCAAGCGCTCCGCCGCCATCAACGTGGGCGTGCTCGA
>CABUCQ010000172.1 GCA_902490095.1 uncultured Collinsella sp. | reverse complement strand
CTCCTCGCTCAGACTGTCGTTGTGGTCCCACGGCTCGGGCAGCAACATGGACGCGGCACGCGTGAGCGGGCGACCGTTCATGACCAGGAACTCGAGCACGTTGTCCAGAATCGCGGAGTCGGAACCCTCGCGGTTGATGATGGGCATCACGCGCTCAAGATCATGCTGCAGCACGGGGCTATACAGGTTGGGTTCGCGGGCGCGAATCCAGTTGACGTTGCCCTTGAGGGTGTTGATCTCGCCGTTGTGGATGATAAAGCGGTTGGGGTGCGCGCGCTCCCAGCTGGGCGTGGTGTTGGTGGAGTAGCGCGAGTGAACGAGCGCCACGGCCGTCTTGACGGCGGCGTCGTTGAGGTCGATGAAGAAGCGGCGCATCTGCGTGGCGACCAGCATGCCCTTGTACACGATGGTGCGCGAGCTCATGGAGCACACGTAGAAGATCTTGTCGCGCAGGGCGAACTCGGCGTCGGCCTTTTTCTCGATGGTGCGGCGGCACACGTACAGGCGGCGCTCGAAGGCATCGCCGGCGGGCGTGTCGTCCGGACGGCCCAGGAAGGCCTGCAGGATAGTGGGCATGCAGGCGCGGGCCGTCTCGCCCAGGTCGTGCGGGTCGACCGGCACCTCGCGCCAAAAGAGCAGCGGCACGCCGGCCTCGGCGCAGCCCTCCTCAAACACGCGACGGGCATCCTCTACGCCCTTGTCGTCCTGTGGGAAGAACAGCATGGCCACGCCATAGTCGCCCTCTGCCGGCAGAATCTGGCCGCACTTTTGAGCCTCTTTACGGAAAAAGTGATGCGGAACCTGGAACAGGATTCCGGCGCCGTCGCCGGTGTTCTTCTCGAGTCCGGTGCCGCCGCGGTGCTCCAAGTTGACCAGAATGGACAGTGCGTCGTCCAGAATCTGGTGATGGCGCTCGCCGTTGATATCGGCAAGCGCGCCGATGCCACACGCATCGTGGTCGAATTCGGGGCGATAAAGGCCCTGCTGCTGAGCGGAATCTGCCTGCATCGCGATCCTCCCCTAGATATTAGACAGTCAGTTGAATAGGCATACTAGGAGCATCGCCGGCCCGTTGTGTTTCCCACCCGTTTCGAAACAATCGCGTAACGCACGTCCCACGAGTGGACACCGCCGACCTCAAGGGCGACAACATAGGCCCCAAGTTCGGCCTGTTAGCTCACCACTTCAAACATCTCAATCTGTAACAGGAAGGGCCGGTTTTTGCAGCCAACTGTTACAGATCGAGATTTTCCATAGGACCATTTCTTCCTGTCTCGATCTGTAACACCTAGGTCCAATTTCCATCCCTAGTTGTTACAGATCAAGACATTTCAGCAATCCCCTTCCACCATCCTATTCAAATACAACAATCTTGTTAGTCTTGGTTAACTTTTTAGCCTAAAACGGGTATCCTTTGCGGCGTCAAACAAACGGCACGCAGGAGCTCACCATGCTCAACCATCTCAAACAACACTTTGGCTGCCGACGCACCGGTGGTCACGGAGGCCTAGACATTGCGCGGCACATCGGCCCCGGGCTGCTCGTGACCGTCGGCTTTATCGACCCGGGCAACTGGGCCTCCAATATGGCCGCGGGCTCGCAGTTTGGCTACGCGCTGCTGTGGATCGTCACACTGTCCACGATTATGCTCATTGTGCTGCAGCACAATGCGGCGCACCTGGGTATCGCCACGGGCACCTGTCTTGCCGAGGCCACGACCCGCTTTCTCCCCCGCATCGTGGGACGCGCGGTGCTCGGCAGCGCCTATCTCGCGACCATCGCCACCGCCATGGCCGAAGTCCTGGGTGGCGCGATTGCCCTTCAAATGCTCTTTGGGCTGCCCGTGCGCGCGGGCTGCGTCATCGTGGCGGCAGTATCGATGGCGATGCTCATGACGAACTCCTACAAGCGTGCCGAACGCTGGATCATCGCCTTCGTAGGCGTGGTAGGACTCTCGTTTTTGGCCGAGCTTGCACTAGTCAAGGTCGACTGGCCGCAAGCCGCCGCAAGCTGGATCACGCCCAGTATGCCCACCGGCTCGGCCGCGATTATCGTAAGTGTCCTAGGCGCGGTCGTTATGCCTCACAACCTCTTCCTGCACTCCGAGGTCATCCAATCCATGCACTTCGAAGGCCAAGGCGAGCAGATTATCGAGGAACGTCTGCGCTACGAGCTCTTCGACACGCTCTTTTCGATGGGCGTGGGCTGGGCGATCAACTCGGCCATGGTCATCCTGGCCGCAACGACCTTCTTTGCGCACGGCATTGTCGTAGACGACCTCGCCGTCGCAGCGGACACGCTCTCCCCCATCTTGGGCCCGGCGAGCTCGACTATCTTTGCGGTGGCACTGCTGTTTGCGGGCATATCGAGTAGTGTGACGGCGGGCATGGCGGCGGGCACCATTTCGGCGGGCATGTTCGACGAGGAATACGACATCCACGACCGACATTCCTCGATCGGGGTAGCGGCCTGTTTCGCCGGCGCAGTGGCGGCGTGTCTGGTCGTCCCAAATCCTTTTGAGGGTCTCATTTGGAGTCAGGCGCTGCTGTCGCTTCAGTTGCCGATTACGGTCTTTGTGCTCATACGACTCACCAGTTCGCCCCGCGTCATGGGCAAATACGCCAACTCGCGCCCGCTCAACGCGTTGCTCGTAGGAATCGGCGTCATCGTAACGGTTCTCGACATCGTGCTGCTAACGGGAATGTAATTGAGATGGCGTGACTGTCCAG
>CABUCQ010000171.1 GCA_902490095.1 uncultured Collinsella sp. | reverse complement strand
CCGCAGCCCTGCACCTGGTTGATAGTCATACCGCGAACATCAGCAGCAAACAGCGCGTCTTTAAGAACCTCAAGCTTTTCCTGGCGCACGATAGCCGTGATCTTTTTCATAATGAATTCCTCTCTTTATCAAAGAAATGAATTGCCATTCAATGACGCGGGTTTTCGAGGTGCCCGAGATTGCCCCGAAAGAGGAGCGCCGCGTACTTCGGTACGCAAGCGACGGTTTGAGGGGCAAGGTCGGGTGCCTGGGAAAGCCGCGCCGCTAGTCAAGTCCCGAGAAGGAGGGATACGCGCTCTCGCCGTGTTGACTCGCATCCAGGCCCAGCGCCTCGTCGGCCTCGTCCACGCGCAGGCTGCCGTGGAACAGCGCCTTGACCACCGCGGCGATCACCAAATCGAGCACCAGTACAATAGCGACCGTCACCACAATGCCCAAAATCTGCGAGATGAACAGCGACACGTCGCCCGTGTAGAACAGACCGCCCTTACCGGTCCACGAGAGCTCCGGCACGCAGAACAGGCCCGTGAGCACGCCGCCCAAAATTCCGCCGATACCGTGGCAACCAAACGCATCGAGTGCATCGTCGTAGCCAAACTTGGTCTTAAGATGACTGATAGCCAGGTAGCAGACGGGCGATACGATCAGGCCCATGACCAGCGCCGCCCACGGCTCGACAAAGCCCGCGCCCGGCGTGACCACCACGAGGCCCGCGACCAGGCCGGTGCTGGCGCCCACCAGCGTGGGGCGGCCGGTGTGCACGCGCTCGACGACAAGCCACGAGACCATGCCCGCCGCGCTGGCCGTCACGGTGTTGAGGATGGCAAGCGCCGCCACGGCGTCGGCCTTGAACTCGCTGCCGCCGTTAAAGCCAAACCAGCCAAACCAAAGCAGGCCGGCTCCCAGCGCCACAAACGGCACGTTATGCGGACGGTAGCTCACCATGCCAAAGCCGCGACGACGGCCGAGCATTAAGCAGAGGATCAGGCCCGTAAGACCGGACGAAATGTGCACCACGTCGCCGCCGGCAAAGTCGAGCGCGCCGATGATGTCGCCGATAAAGGAGCCCTCGCCGCCCCAAACCATGTGGGCGAGCGGCGCATAGACCACGAGCAGCCAAATGCCCAGGAAAGCCGTCATGGCGCCAAACTTAACGCGGCCGGCCAGGCTGCCCGTAACGATAGCGGCCGTGATCATGGCAAACGCCATCTGAAAGGCAATGTTAATGATCTGAGGGTAGACGGCACCGTCCGCGGCACTGCCCTCGGCCGCCTGCAGCACCTGGTTGAGCACCGGCAGGCACAGCAGCTGGTCAAGGCCCCCAATAAACGGACTTGAGCCGTCACCGCCATAGGCCAGCGACCAGCCGGCGACAATCCACAGCACACCAACCAGGCCAATGGCGCCAAAGCACATGAGCATGGTGTTGATGACATTTTTGCGCCTGGACAGGCCGCCATAGAAAAACGCCAGACCCGGTGTCATTAAAAACACGAGCATGGTGCAGATGAGCATAAACGTTGTCGATCCCGTATCGTACATTCGCTCTCCCTTGGTCGCGTGGACGTTGTCGGCGCCCATAATGCGGCCGAGGGGCAACTGGTGTAGACCAGATACGGCGTTGTTAAACGCGGCGTTGTCGAATGGAAACGGCGCCGCAATCTTGGAAACGGCGCGGCAACGGACGCGAAACGGACGGGAAATACGCGAGCAAGGGAGCCGTGAGCGCGCCCATCCCGGCTAGCGACGAAACAGCTCGTGGGCGCGGTCGCGGAGATTAGTTGCTCGAATGACACCTTCGTAGCGATTGATGCGCAGGCGCGGGAAGGCGTTAAAGAAGCGTAGGTCGCGGCGGCTGAGTGACACGCTCGGCACCGGACGGCTCATGCGCTTGCCGGCAAGGCGGCGACTGAGCGACGGACGCGGCATGCTCGGCGCGGCATCGGCCACGCGGCGGGCGGCAAGCGCCAGGCCGCGAGCACCATCCGAGATAAATGTCGGCATCGAAGCCTTCTCACGAAGGGCATCGAGCGTCGCGTCGCCCAGCTCCGCCAGCCATGCGTTAACGGCACGGCTGCGGATATGCGTCTGTGCCACCGAGTCGATCGCCGAATCGGGAATACGTTCGAGCATTGAGTCCGAGGCATCGGCAAGCGACTCATTGATGCGGTCGGCAAGGTCGGCCCGGACGCGCTCCAGCTGATCAGACAGACGCCGCCAGCTCGCCAACGAGCACACCGCGTCGACCATCATCGCGACCGCGACGATAAAGGCGGACAGCCGCACAATCAGCACCGGCAGATAGCCAAGCAGTCCCAGCAATGCCGGCTCCACTAAACGACAAATACACAACGCACCCAGGCCAAACGCGCATGCCCAGTACAGGCAGATGCGTCCGTGCAGGTTAAACGGCAGGTGCGAATAGTCCCAAAAGCGAGCGCCCGTTGTTTTTTCCAACAGCACGCCTACGCTGTACTCAATCACGCTGCATACGAGCGCTGCAGCGACAAACTGGCTCGAGGCATCCGGAATCCCACGCAACAGCAGCCAGCAGGCAATGCCGCCCGCGCCATAGATGGGGCAGCACGGCCCAAGCAAAAAGCCACTGTTGGCAAATCGTCCGTGATTGAGCATGGCGCATACTGTCGACTCCCATGCCCAACCGCAAAACCCGTAAAAGGCAAACGAGAGCACCAGTGCCGAGAGTGGGCAGGCGGCAAGCGTCGCGCCGCCAAACGCCATATCAATCGCGGTCCCCACCGTCTACCCTCTCCTCTTTTCGCTCGAATCTTTGCTCGAGCCGTCACTCGAGCCCTCGTTCGAATCGTTCGCGCCGCCTTTGCGCCGCAGACGACCGGAGACTGTCTCGCGCAGAGCGCACCATTTATCTGCCAGGCATACAATCCAAGCCTCACGACACGTCGGCGGCACCGGCA
>CABUCQ010000170.1 GCA_902490095.1 uncultured Collinsella sp. | reverse complement strand
TCCAGATCCTTGCGCTGGGCGTAAAGCTTGGTCATCTCGGACTTGAGCTTCACATAGGTCTTGCGCTTGGAAGCGAGCTCCTTGAGCTCCGGCATATTAGCAAGTTCGCTCTTGTTGCGGGCGAGCTCCAAATCGATCTGTTGCAGCTTGAGTAGCGTAGCGCCGGCGCTCATAAGTTCTCTCCTTTTGTCACAGTCCACCATTGGCAAGGGTTCAGTATTTTAATCGCATGACGGGGGTCGACCCCGGCGTCAACTGCAGAGTTCATCAATATATCAACGAACGGCTCCTCGGAGCGGTCATGGCCGAGCAGGATGATGCCCAGACCGCGCAGAGCGAGGTCCTGCGCCACGTGATAGCCCGCCTCGCCCGTCACGATGACATCCGCACCGGCGGCGATGGCAAGCTCGCCAAAGTCGCCGAGGGAGCCGCCCAAAATGGCGATGCTGCGGCACGGGTGCTCGGCTTCGCCCCATACGCGCGGGTCGCTGCCAAAGGCCGTGGCGGCACGGTTGGCGAGATCGCGCAGATTGCAGGCGTCATGGAGGGTCGCGAGTGCGCCCAGACCGGTGAGCTCGGGCTCGTCCACATGCTCCAGCGAACTCATGGGCTCAGCGCCCAGCAATTCACTCAAGCGAGTACGCGCTTCGTGCGAGCGGTCCAGGTTGGTGTGAAGCGAGATGATGCTCACGCCGCAACGAGCCGCCTCGTACAGTGCAGCGCTGCACTGGGGACGCGCGGAATCCGCCGGACAAAACGCCTCGGGCGCCTTGATATAGATGGGATGATGCGTCAGCAGCACGTTGGCGCCGGCCTCGAGAGCGCGGTGCACGTTGGCTACGGTCGCGTCGAGTGCGCAGGCAACACCGGTGATCTCAGCATTGGGATCACCCACAGATAGCCCTACATGATCCCAGCCCTCGGCGTCCGCCTTGGGGTAGCGCGTCAGCAGCGCACGTTCAAGCTCGGAGACGATCATGCGGCGCCTACGATCGAGAGCAGCGTCTGGGCAAAGTCGTCCAGATCGCTCGGATTCACGCGGTCATCAAACGAGATGCGCAGCGACCCCAATGCCTGCTCGCGACCAATGCCCATGGCGCTGAGCACGTGGCTCGGGTCCATGCTGCCGCTCGAGCAAGCCGATCCGGCCGAAACCTCAAAGCCGGCGGCATCGAGCTTGATGATGAGCTCCTCGGAGTCCATGCCGTCGACGTAGATCGAAACCATACCCGGCAGACGGTCTGCCTGCGCGTAGTCGCCCATCGTGGCGTGAATGCGAGGATGGGCCGTAAGCGTGGCGTAAAGCTTGTCGGACAGGGTCTGCAGCGTCGCGCGCTCCTGGACCACGTTGGGGGCCAACGCAGACGCGGCAGCGGCAAAAGCCAGCTGCGTACGCAGAGCCGCCAAAGATGCGCGGGCGCAGCGGCGTGTGGTTCTTAAGGTAGAGCGCGCCGGATGCCACGGGGCCGCCGATCTTGTGCGCGGCAACGGTCATGGCATCGACACCCAGCTCGGTGACATCGATCGGAATATGTAAGTAGCCTTGGATGGCATCGGTATGAAACAAGGCACCGGCAGCATGTGCGGCGGCGGCCAGCTCGCGGATGGGCTGCACCACGCCGGTCTCGTTGTTGGCGACCATAATGCTCACGAGCGCCACGTCGTCGCCGAGCAGCTCGACAAGCGCGGCAGGCTCAATGTAGCCCGCACGACAGGGCTGTACCAGGTCGACGGTAAAGCCGGCGGCACGCAGCAGTGGCAGGTTATCCAGAATCGAATCGTGCTCGATGGCCGAAACGATGACACGATCGCGCTTTCGATCGCGCTGACGAGCGCCCTCGGCAAGACCGAGCAGCGCCAGCTGGTTGGCCTCGGTGCCGCCGTTGGTAAGGATGATCTCGGACGGGCGAACGCGCGCGCCAAAGCTGCGAGCAATCTCGCGACGTGCCACCTCCAGGCGCGCGGCGGCCTTGCGGCCGAGCGAATGCAGCGAGTTGGGGTTGACGCCGGCAAGCACGCTGTCGTCATATTCGCGCTGCGCAAGGAGCGCCTCGGCGCGCATGGGCGTCGAGGCGGCATAGTCAAGATTCACGGGTATGCGGTTTTGACCTGCGGTCATAAGGGTTTATGCCTCCTGTGCAGCCTCGTTGCCCAGCTTCTGCAGCAGCGCAACCTCGGCGGCGGGATCTTCGGACTTAAATACGGCGGAGCCGGCCACGAGCACGTTGGCGCCGGCCTTAACGACCTCGGCGATGTTCTTGGAAGAAATGCCGCCGTCGACCTCGATGAGGGGCGAAACGCCGTGACGCTCGCACATGGCCGTAAGCTCGTGCAGCTTTGCAATGGTGCCCGGGATAAAGCTCTGGCCGCCAAAGCCAGGGTTCACGCTCATCAACAGCACCATATCCACGACGTCGATGATGCTCTCGAGTACGCACACGGGCGTGGCGGGATTGAGCACCACACCGGCCTTGACGCCGCGCTGCTGCAGATGGGTGAGCGTGCGGTGCAGGTGCGTGGAGGCCTCGTAGTGCACGGTGATCATGTCGGCACCGGCGTCTGCGTACCAATCGACCGTCTCGTCGGGGTTCGACACCATCAGGTGCGCGTCGACCGGTACATTTGTGGAGCGCTTGACGGCCTTAAGGATGTCAACGCCAAAGGTCAGGTTGCCGGTAAAGTGACCGTCCATGACGTCGAAGTGCACGTAGTCGGCACCGGCGATCTTGTCGAGCTCGCCCTTGAGGTTGGCCATGTCGGCCGAAAGGACGGACGGAGCGATTTTGATGGAACCCATGGTAGTAGCCTTTCTGCGCTAGTCGGTGAGTCCGTAGAACTCTTGAGAGGGGACGCGATCGGTGAGAATCTCGAGCGCCCTATCCAAAGTAACACCGTTGTAGAGCGTTTGCTCCACGGCAAAGGTGAGCGGAATGTCTACG
>CABUCQ010000169.1 GCA_902490095.1 uncultured Collinsella sp. | reverse complement strand
GCGAGTGACACGATGGAGCCCACGACCACGGCCAGCTCGGGACCCACAAACATGGCAACGACCAGGGCCGCACCTACAAAGGACACGCCGGAAAGCAGTGCCACGCCGGCTACGCCGTGCAGGCGCTCGGCAACGCTTGCAACATTGCCCTGGTCATCGGCAACACGGCCCGCAACCAGCACGATAAGCAGCGGCATCGCCACAAAGAAGGGCGCGAGCTGCACCAGCTGAACGGTAGCCAAATGCAGGGAATCCAGACCCACCAGGTCGGCAACGGACACCGTGGGGATGCCAATGGAGCCGTAGGGCGTGGGCACGCCGTTGGCCAGCAGGCAAATCAGCACGGCAGGCACGGCCTCAAAACCAAGGCCCGCGAGCATGCCGGCGGGAATGGCAACGGCGGTACCAAAGCCGGCCATGCCCTCCATAAAACCGCCGAAGCACCAGGCCACGAGCAGCGCCAGCAGACGGCGGTCGCTGCTGATAGAGGTAATCATGCTCCCAATCACGTCCATGGCGCCCGTGCGCACACACAGGTTATACGTGAACACCGCGGCGATAATCACGAGCACGATGGGCCACAGGGCCATCAAAAAGCCCTCGAGCGAGGCCGTGGCTATCTGCGCCGCCGGCAAATGCCACCACGCAAAGGCGAGCATGCACGAAAGGGCGAACGAGCCAATAGCGGCCTTCCAAGCTGGCCATTTAAAGCACAGCAGCATCACGACGAGCCAGACGATCGGCACAAGAGCCAGCAAAAACGCAGTGACATCCATGGGCAAAAACTCCTTGGTACCGCGCAAGCGGCATCGGGGGGTCACAAAACTTCAACAGGATACCGCACGTTTACCGACAAATTACAGCCGCCCGCCGAAATTATTGAACAACCTGTTCAAAAACACGAATGGACACCGCCGCGACTATACTAGAGCGCAGTAAGAGAAAGGAACCGCCTTGAGCATCACGCCCCTCGATAGCATTCGCCGCGCCATCGCCCGCCACAACGGCGTCGCCGACCCCACCGCGCTGAACGGCGGGACCCACGGCCAGGGCGGACGCATCGAGAACGGCCTGTTCCCCGCCTCGCACACCGCCGAGGAGCTCGCGCGCATCCAGGAACTGAGCCAGCGCAACGCGGGCGGTCCCGACAGCGGCCAGGCCACACGCCGTCGCCGCGAGCACGAGCGCGAGCCCGGCCCCATCCGTCGCATGGTCGACGCTTGGTGGAACCGCCTGCTCGGCGCCGTCTACGGCGGTGGCTTCTCCACGCAAGACGAGGAGCACGCGACCCGCCGCGACTACCTGTGGAACACCCTGGGCACTGCCGTATGGGGCATGGCGTTTCCGCTGCTCACCATTGTGTCGACGCAGCTCGTGGGCGCCGAGGAGGCCGGCAAGTTCTCCATCGCGTTCGTTACCGGCACGCTCATCATGATCGCGTGCAACTACGGCGTGCGCAATTTTCAGGTCTCGGACATCGACGAAAAGACCAGCTTCGCCTCATACCAGCTCAACCGCTGGATCTGTGGAGTGCTCGCTCTGGGCTGCGGCCTGGTGTACAGCAGCGTCCGCGGCTACGACGCGCAGATGGCCATGATCGGCCTGGGCGTCTACCTCTATAAGGTGATCGACGGCGTCGCCGACGTATACGAAGGCCGCCTGCAGCAGGCCGACAAGCTCTATCTGGCCGGCATGAGCCAAACGCTGCGCTCCGTCGGCGTCCTCGCGGTCTTTAGCGTGGCGCTGTTCCTCACGCGCAGCATGCCCATCGCCGCCATGGCCATGGGCATCACGGCCATCGCCTCGCTCGTGCTGGTCACCGCGCCGCTCGCCCTGCTCGAGACCGAAAAATCGCGCCGCGTGAGCCTGCGCGAGGTCGGCCATCTGTTTGTCCAGTGCGCCCCACTCTTTGGCGCGCTGTTCCTGTTCAACCTTATCGAGAGCATGCCCAAGTTTGTGATGGAAGGCGCACTGGCCTACAAATATCAGCTGTACTTTAATGCCCTGTTCTTTCCCGCGCAGGCGATTCTGCTGAGCATTGGATTTATCTATAAACCGCAGCTCCTGCGCCTGTCGAGCATTTGGGCGAACCCGCGCAAGCGTCGCCGCTTTGACTTGATTATTGTTGCCGTTATGGCGCTGATCGTGGTCATCACCGGCGTGTGCGCCGCATTTATGGCAGGTCCCGGTATTCCCCTCATGAGCTTGATGTACGGCCTCAGCTTTGAGCGCTACCGTACGCTGGCGTTGCTGATGGTCGTCGCCGGCGGCGTCACCGCGGCCATCGACTTTATCTACGCCATCATCACGGTGCTACGCCACGCTGGAGACGTCACCAAGATCTACCTGATCTGCTTCGCCGTAAGCGTGGTGCTGCCGGTGATCCTGATTAAGCTGCTGGGTCTGATGGGCGCTGTAGTGAGCTACCTAGCCATCATGGCCCTACTCCTGGTGCTGCTGATAATCGAGTACCGCCGCATCCGCCAACGCATAGAGAGGGACCGGAATCCGTACGGCGCCTAATTAGCTGCCCGGTCACCGGAATTTGCGATGGAATCACCCCGTCTGGGGTCTCGTTGCGGACAATATTCATCACGCAAAACTAAGTGAGTAGACTTTTACCGAATCCCCGACCACACCAACAGAGCACAAGTCTGTGACCTGCGGTTTTATTGAGGCAAATATGTTGGGTGCTCGGCATTTCCAAAAAAGTCTACTCACTTAGCCAGCGGGCAGCCAAATGATTATTTAATCCCCGTCCCAGAGAAATCAATTAGCGGGCAGAAGGGCAAAAGTAGTCAAAAAAGCCCCGTCCCAAATTAGCTACCCCTTGCACCGATTATTCGCCCGGGTTGATGTTCGCGTAGAACTCCGCCCCGTCGTCCAGGCGCAGGATGCCCACGCGGCCGAACTCGGAACCGGTGGCCGCCGCACAGTCGATATC
>CABUCQ010000168.1 GCA_902490095.1 uncultured Collinsella sp. | reverse complement strand
CAGCTCAAGCGGCAGCGCGCAAGCCAGGTCCGGCGCCGCCCATATGGAGTCGCCCACCAAAAAGTTGGAGGCCGCCGCCTCTGCCATGCGCACCCGCCTCATCATCTCGATCGTATTCCTCATCCCACTGTTCTACATAGGCATGGGGCACATGCTCGGCTGGCCGCTGCCCGGTATTTTCACCGACCATACCCACAGCATGACACTCGCGCTCACCGAGCTCGTCCTGCTCATCCCCATCGTCCACGTCAACGACGCGTACTTTATCAACGGGTTTAAATCGCTCGCGCACGGCGCGCCCACCATGGACGCCCTTATTGCCGTGGGCGCCACCGCCTCCATCGCCTGGTCGCTCTACGCCATGTTCATCATGGCCGACCAGCTAGCCGCAGGTCAGGTGCACGAGGCCATGATGACGAGCATGGACAACCTGTATTTTGAGAGCGCTGGCACCATCCTGTCGCTCATCACCGTGGGCAAATACCTCGAGACGCGCAGCAAGTCCAAGACCGGCGGCGCTATCGAGGCGCTCATCGACTTAGCACCCAAGACCGCGACCGTCGTGGCAGAGGACGGCAGCGAGGCCACCGTCGACGTCGATGCCATTCTGCCCGGCCAGGTGCTGCGTGTGCGCCCCGGCGAGTCCATCCCCGTTGACGGCGTGGTGCTCGAGGGCAGCTCGGCCGTGGACGAAAGTGCGCTGACCGGCGAGTCCATCCCCGTGGAAAAGACCGCCGGCGACACTGTCAACGCGGCCACGGTCAACCGCACGGGCTCGTTTACCTTCCGCGCCACGCGTGTGGGCGCCGACACGTCGCTCGCCAAGATTATCCAGCTCGTCGAGGACGCCAACGCCACCAAGGCACCCATCGCCCGCATGGCCGACAAGGTCGCCGGCGTGTTCGTGCCCGTAGTATTCGCGATCTCGGCCGTGACCTTTGTGGCGTGGATGGTGCTGACCGGAAGCGTCAACGAAGCGCTTACCTCCGCCGTCGCCGTGCTGGTGATCAGCTGCCCGTGCGCGCTGGGCCTGGCCACGCCCGTCGCCATTATGGTCGGCACCGGCAAGGGCGCCGAGATGGGCATTCTCTTTAAGAGCGCCGAGGCGCTGGAGAACCTGCGCAGCGTGGGCACCGTGGTGCTCGATAAGACGGGCACGGTCACCCGCGGCAAGCCTGCCGTGACCGATATCGTGGTAGCCACGCGCGCTGACGGCTCGCCCGCCATGAGCGAAAAGGCGCTGCTCAAGTTGGCCGCCGCGCTGGAACGCTCAAGCGAGCACCCGCTGGCCGAGGCGATTATGGCCGAGTGCGAGACACGCGGGATCGTCGCGCGCATGGTCGAGGACTTTGCCGCCGTGCCCGGGCGAGGCGTTACGGCGCGCGAGGGGCAAAACGCCATTGCAGCCGGCAACGTACGCCTGATGGACGAGTTGGGCGTTACCGTGCCCGCGGGTCTTGCCGAACAATTTGCCGCCGAGGGCAAGACGCCGCTGTTCTTTGCCAAGAACGGCGAGCTTGCCGGCACCATTGCCGTGGCTGACGAGGTCAAGGAGACGAGCGCCGGGGCCATCGCCGCACTGCGCTCGCTTGGCGTCGACGTGCGCATGCTCACCGGCGACAACCGCGTGACGGCCGAGGCCATCGCCCGCCGCGTGGGACTGACCAGCAAGCAGGTCATCGCCGACGTGCTTCCCGCCGACAAGGAGCGCCACGTGCGCGAGCTGCAGGATGCGGGCAGTAAGGTCGCCATGGTGGGCGACGGCATCAACGACTCCCCCGCCCTGGCGCGCGCCGACGTGGGCCTTGCCATTGGCACCGGCGCCGACATCGCCAAAGAAGGGGCAGATGTGGTTCTCATGCGCAGCGACCTCATGGATGTTGCGCGGGCCATCGAGCTTTCGCGCGCCACGATCCGCAACATCAAGCAGGACCTGTTCTGGGCGCTGTTCTACAACGGCATCGGCATTCCGCTGGCGGCGGGCGTGTTCTTCCCGCTCACCGGATGGCATCTCTCGCCGATGTTTGGCGCTGCGGCCATGAGCCTGTCGAGCGTATGTGTCGTAAGCAACGCTCTGCGCCTAAAATCCTTTAAGCCCAAAGTGGCAAAATAGGATCACCATTAAGTCCATTTAGAACGGGTTTTCCAGGTGCCCGAGATTGACCTGAAAGAGGAGCGACGCGTACTTTGGTACGCGAGCGACGGCTTGAAGGTCAAGGTCGGGTGCCTGGGAAAGCCGACACAACAGAGAGGAATATCCATGCGTTTCACAATCAAGACTTCCGGCCTCATGTGCGGCCATTGCGATGCCACCGTCGAGACCGCGTTGCTCAACGTGGTCGGCGTGACCGATGCCGACGCCGATCACGAGACCCAGACTGTCCAGGTGGAGTGCGCCGACACCGTAACCGCCGAGCAGCTCGCCGCCGCCGTCGAGGGCGCCGGCGAGAAATTCCATGCCCTGTCCGTAACCGCCGCGTAGCAGGCGCCACCTGCCCCCTCAGAAGTTGCGGTGAAATACGGACTGTTGAGCCGCCCTAGGCCCTTAAACAGTCCGTATTTCACCGCAACTTCTGAGGGGCATCCGGAAGATCGACCAGAAACGAGGACCCGCCATGATGGCAGACCATAAATCGGTGACCCGCATGCTCAAGACGGCACGCGGTCAGATCGACGGCATCCTGCGGATGGTCGAGGAGGACCGCTACTGCGTCGATATCTCCACGCAGCTCATGGCCACACAGGCGCTCCTCGCGCGCATTAACGCCGACGTGCTCAAGGCGCATATCGAGGGCTGCGTGACTTCGGCAATCGAATCGGGCGACGAAGACCTCAAAGCCGCCAAACTCGCCGAAATCGAACGCGTCGTCGACAAACTCTCCAAGTAATTGGGGCATTGGGGACAGGTACGTTTTGAACTGCGTCCCGAATCTTGGCCTTCTTTTATTAGAAGCGAACACTAGGACG
>CABUCQ010000167.1 GCA_902490095.1 uncultured Collinsella sp. | reverse complement strand
GTGCTTTCCGTCTTGCGCAGGACTGTAGAGCAGCAAACTTAACCCCCGCCCCCAGCCCCGGAGACCCTCCCGGAGGGACCGAAAAATTTTTTCAAAAAAGTTGTTGCGTGCCGGACAGACTTCTGTGTATACTAATCCCCGCAGCGCACGCGAGCGGAAACAAACGCGAACGTCTGCCTGGGGAGTTAGCTCAGTTTGGTTAGAGCGCCGGCCTGTCACGTCGGAGGTCGCGGGTTCGAGCCCCGTACTTCCCGCCAACGCAATTAAAGCCACGTCTTCGGACGTGGCTTTTTGCGTTTGATGCACTTTGTTTCGATAGAACGATCGCCCTGGTGCATCTTCGCCCAGAATCCCCGCGCCTTCGGGAACGCAAGTAAAATCTAATAAGTATATCTGTCTGAACAACAGCTTTGTTGCGCAACACCTGTTCTACGAGACAGGGGGTTAGGTTATACTAAATTGCACTGTGCGCCGCATCTGATGCATTTCGCTCCAAGCGCGGCACTCAGTGGATATCCGATTTACCATTTGGATGTCCTGGCGGTCATTTAGCGTCTCGACACAAGCTCGGCCCCGGAGCTCGTTCGAGCTGTTCGTATTCCTTGAAAGGGGAAAAATGGACATATCGAGGAAGACTGATTACGCCCTTCGCATGCTGGCGATGCTTGCCGAGGATCCGGAGCGTTTGCTTTCTGTTCGCACCGCTGCCGAAGAGGTCAATGTCCCGTATTCGTTTGCCCGCTCGATTCAGCACGGTTTGGTCCAGGCCGGTATTGTGGAGAGCCTGCGTGGCGTCCACGGTGGCATGCGTCTCAAGGTCAGTCCGGACGACGTCACTATCCGCCAGGTCGTCGAGGCCGTTCAGGGTCCTATGGTTATGAACGATTGCACCGCGCCCGATGGCGACTGTGCACGCATGGGCACGTGCTGCTATCATCCCCTGTGGGCCGGAGCCCAGGCGTTGATGCGCGACTACCTCGATTCCGTTTCGCTCGGCGACATCGTCGCTCACCGCCAGTTCCCGGCCGTCGATCCCAAGTTCGCCGACCGCGAAGCGTTTCCCGAGTACGCCACCTGCGCGTGCGCTTACCGGGAGGAATAGCGCCGCATAAGGAGCATAGCCATGATTCAGGACCCCTTTCGTTCGATGATTCGTTCGGAAGGGGTCCTGCGTTATCGCGACCTTCCGTGGCGCCGCACACGCGATCCGTACATCATTTGGCTTTCTGAGGTCATGCTGCAGCAAACGCAGGTGCCGCGTGTGGAGGCGCGCATGCCGGTGTGGCTCGATCGTTTTCCGACTGTGCAGGCGCTTGCCCAGGCCGCGCCTTCCGATGTTTTGGACGCTTGGCAGGGCATGGGCTACAACCGACGCGCTCTGGCGCTTCATGGGGCCGCTCAGCGCGTTGTAGAGGACTGGGACGGGGAGTTTCCGCGTGAGACGCGTGACTTGGTCGCTCTGCCTGGTATTGGCCCAGCAACGGCGCAGGGTATCCGGTCGTTTGCGTTTGATCTTCCGGGCGTGTATCTGGAGACCAATGTGCGCACAGTCTTTCTGCATCACTTCTTTCCCGATGTACCGGCTGTTCCCGATCGCGAGCTGGTGCCGCTGATCCAGGCTGCTTGTCCGGCGGCTCCCGGTGCAGCGACCGACGAGATCGCTCCCTTTGCCGTGCCGCTCGATGATGCCGACACGCCGCGCGCGTGGTATTACGCGCTGCTGGATTATGGCGCGTATCTCAAAAAGACGCTGCCCAATCCGTCCAGGCGCTCGGCGAGCTATAGCCGTCAGTCCAAGTTTGAGGGCTCGCGTCGCCAAAAGCGCGCGCATATCGTGCGTATGTTGCTGGCAGCGCGCGATGGCCAGCCGGCGGGGATTACGCTTGCTGATGCCGTGGTGGGCGTTAACGAGATGGAAGCGGCGGCTGGGCGTGGACCGGTCGAGCGCGAGCTTGTCGCGGGCATTCTAGCCGACCTGGAGCGTGAGGGCTTTTGCCGAGCCGAGGGCGATCGCTGGCTGAGCATCTAGCCTGTGCAAATCTGAAGAACAGGATTGTAAGGTTTAGATTTCCGGCATGAGGGCATCCTAAAGACGAGGCCGCTCGAAGCCTACGGGCGGTATGCGTTGAAGGGAAGTACACCTATGGATTTTGAGAACTCCCAAACCAAGAAGAACCTCGAGACTGCTTTTGCCGGTGAGTCCCAGGCACACACCAAGTATCGCTACTATGCCTCCAAGGCCAAGAAGGACGGCTACGTTCAGATCTCGAACATCTTTGCCGAGACGGCTGGCAACGAGTCCGAGCACGCCAAACTGTGGTTTAAGTATCTGCACGATGGCGCCGTCCCCGATACCCTGGACAATCTGCGCGATGCCGCCGCGGGTGAGAACTACGAGTGGACCACGATGTACGACGAGTTTGCCAAGACCGCCGAGGAGGAGGGCTTTGTCGAGATCGCCGAGAAGTTCCGTGGTGTCGCCGCCGTCGAGAAGGCCCACGAGGAGCGCTACAACAAACTCGTCGAGCGCATCGAGTCGGGCGAGGTGTTTGAGCGCGAGGGCGTGAAGGTGTGGAAGTGCCTGAACTGTGGGCACCTGCACGTTGGTGCCGAGGCGCCTGAGGTGTGCCCGGTGTGTAACCACCCCAAGGCGTACTTTGAGGAGCAGGTGGTGAACTACTAGCGCGTGGCGCTGACTGCTGCGGAGCGCAGGGCGGGGAAATACCTTTCCCTCTCGCTCACGGCTCCGCAGGGTCGCGCGAGGCAAAGGTATTTCCCCGCCCTGCGCTCCGGCGTTGGGTCGTCGCGTGCTCGTTACTGAAAAGCTGATAAGAAGTTTGTGTGCCGCCCCGATAGGGGCGGCACGTTTTTGTATGGGGGCTGGTTGGGATGGCACCGTTCATGGGTGGGGTACACTGGGTAGCGACTTTTAGTTTATCTACTACCTGATGGGGTGTTTTTTATGGGTAAGAAGTCTCGGGCTCGGGTTGCTGCGGCGGGAACTCGCAAGGATCCTGGCCGTCGGGTTGCCGAGGG
>CABUCQ010000166.1 GCA_902490095.1 uncultured Collinsella sp. | reverse complement strand
ATTGTTCGCCAGTTTGCAGCCGGTCGGCCAGACCGACAGGACGCTGCGCAGCTCGCTGGGTTTGCGAATCAGATTCAGCAAAAGATATCTGCAGGTGATGCTTCTGAGCCGGCAATTCCGGGCGATCGTCCCTATAAGAAGGCAGGGGGCACCGGTATGGTGCCCAAGGCCACAAAAGAGTGCACCGCTTGCGGGGCTTGTGCCGCAGCGTGTCCCGTTGGCGCTATCGATAAAGACGATCCCAAGCGGGTGGACAAAAAGGCCTGCATTTCCTGCATGCGCTGCGTTGCCGTATGTCCGCGGGGCGCTCGCGCGGTAAATCCCGTCATGCTCTCTGCGGCTACCAAGATGTTGAGCAAAGCCTGCTCTGAGCGAAAAGAATGCGAGCTGTTCATCTAGCGCAAGGGCATTGAGTACTTTTCGTTTTATAACGGCAAAAAGAACGAACCCGCCGGACCTTACATCCGGCGGGTTCGAACATTTTAAAGTTGGTGCCCCCAGCGGGATGTCCGCGTGCGGCTGGCGCCGCCCGCTTCCGCTGCGTCGCTCCGCTCCTTGCGTGCTGCGCTGGAAAACGCTCCGCGTTTCCTCAGCTCCGCACCCTGCCGGGTTCGAATCCTGGCACATGAATAGCAAAAAGCCCGTTACCGCAAGGGCAACGGGCTTCTCAGTTTAAATGGTGCCCCCAGCGGGATTCGAACCCGCGATATCCACCTTGAAAGGGTGGCGTCCTTGGCCGCTAGACGATGGGGACAGCGGGAAAGAGTATAGCAGACTTTTTTGCCGGCGCGTATATCGTTGGCAAACTGGAAAACCACCACACAGGAGCCGACTCTCTATCCCGATCTTCAAACATCTCAACCTGTAACATCTGGGCGGGCAAATCGGCTCTATGTGTTACAGATCGAGACAAACGGCGGGCATCGGGACGAACATCTCATTCTGTAACAGTAAGACGACTTTTAACGGTCTAAATGTTACAGATTGAGACAAACTGCCGTGGCAGATCAAAACCGCCACAAAGGTGCCTGTCCCCTTTGTGGCGGTGGGGCGTTAGGGGAGGAGCTTCATCGCGGCGTCGTGGGCGGCGTGCTCGTAGGTGTCGTCGAGGGGTTTGAGCGGCAGCAGGGCGGCGGCCTGTGCGTCGCCACGGCGCTCGAGGGCGTGGGCGATGAGCCAGTCGGCGAACTCGGGGTTCTTGGGCAGTGCCGGTCCGTGTAGGTACGTGCCGATGACGCCCTTGTAGATCAGGCCCTCAAAGCCATCGTCGCCGTTGTTGCCGGTGCCCGTGACGACAGACGTTCCGAGCGGCGTGGCATCGGCGTCCAAAAGCGTGCGCCCGCCGTGGTTCTCGAATCCCACAAAGGGCTCGGGTGCCAGGTCGGTCTTGACGGCGACGTTGCCGATCAGGCGGTCGGAGCCGCGCACAGTCTCGGCGGCAATGACGCCCAGGCCCTCGATGCGATTCTCGCCCATATAGTACGAACGGCCGAGCAGCTGATAGCTGCCGCAGATAGCAAGCAGCGATCCGCCATCCTCAACATAGGCCGCGACCTTGTCTTTTTGAGCGAACAGCTCGTGTGCCACGGCCAGCTGGTCGCGGTCGGAGCCACCGCCCATCATGACGATGTCGGCGTCGGTGAGATCGAGCGTCTCGCCCATGCGGACCTCGTCCACGCGCGCGGGAATGCCGCGCCAGGCGCAGCGGCGCTCGAGGGCAATGACGTTGCCGCCGTCGCCATAGAGGTTGAGGGCATCGGGATACAGGTAGACGATGCGCAGCGGGCGCGAAAGCTCGACCGGCGCAATATCGGTGGGGACAGCGCTGCCATTGGCGCGTGTTACGGCGTGGGAGGTGACCGAGCTCGCATCGGCGCCCTTAAGCTCGTCGAGCTCCTTGACCAGTGGTGGGAAGGCCGTGTAGTTGGCGACGGCGTAGAAAGTATCGCCAGCCTCCTCGTCTGCCACGGCGCCGATCGCCTGCTCGATATTCGAGATGATGGCGGCGTCGATGCCGGCGTACTTCAGGCGTACCTGCATATCGTGCGCGCGCGTACCTCCGACAAAGGCGACAAGCCCTGGGGTATCGGCGATGCGCTCGAAGTCGACGTCGTAGATCCACGAGACATCGTGACCGTCGGCGTCGTTGTCGTTCAGGAAGAAGGCACAGAGCCTGCCGCCTGCCGTTTTAATGGACTGGATCTGGCGATCGAAGCCCACGGGATTTTTGGCCAGGTTTGCCTCGACGGTACGGCCGGCGATCTCCCAGCGGCCCATGCGTCCGCCGGCGGGGACATAGGCATCGAGCGTGGGCTGCAGATGCGCCGCGTCTACGCCCAGCTCGCGCGCCGCAAAGAAGGCGGCGGCAACGTTGTAGACCATGTACAGGCCGTTGTAGCGCGTGGCGATGTGCGTTGTGGGTGCGTCGGTATCGGGTCCAAAGTTCAGGTCAAAGCCGTAGCCGTTGCAGGTGAGCTCAACGTCCGTCACGCGACGGAGCAGCGCGGGACGACTCCAGCCGCACGAAGGACAATGATAGGCTCCGAGCTGGCCGTACTGCACATAGTCGTACTCCAGCGGCGCGTTGCACTGCGAGCAAAAACGCGAGTCACTAATGCGATCGGACTCGGTGCCCGTGGCGCCGTCGATGCCAAAGGCGATGCTCATGTTGGGGACGCGCGCGGCGATCGAGGCGCACAGCGGATCGTCGGCGTTATAGATGAGCGTCGTTGCCGGCGAAAGCTCCAGTGCGTGGGCGATGACGTCCTGGGTGTGGTCGATCTCGCCGTAGCGGTCCAGCTGGTCGCGGAACAGGTTGAGCAGCACAAAGTAGGTCGGCTTGAGCTTGGGCAGGACGCGCACCGTGTAGAGCTCGTCGCACTCAAAGACGCCTACGCGCTTGCCGCTGCCGGCACGCTTAAGATCGCTGCGGCTCTCGAGCAGTGCACCCACCACGCCCGGCTCCATGTTGTTTCCGGCGCGGTTGCATACCACGGTGGCGCCGCTAGCGGCAACGGCGTCGGCGATGAGGTTGGAGGTGGTGGTCTTGCCGTTGGTGCCGGTGATCACCA
>CABUCQ010000165.1 GCA_902490095.1 uncultured Collinsella sp. | reverse complement strand
CAATCTGCCCAGCCGGCGCTCGGCGGTTCAGCTGCAGCGTTGCGCTCGGCAATACCCGCGTCGAACATAAACGTCAGCCCGGCCTTGCCCGTACCGTCCAGAAGCTCATCGTGACGGATGCCCACAAGCTGCGCGCCGACCTCCAGCCCGTTGGTGAGCGTGACACGCTTGGTGCACGGATAGGGGATATGCCCATCAGCGTCGAGCAGGTGGTAACGCTTGGCAATCTCGCGTGCCTCGCTACGGGTCTCGGCGGCCTTAATCTTGAGCGAAATCTCCTGCAGCTGATCCCAGGTGTAGTCGTCAAGTGAACCGCGGATGCCGTCAAGGTAGTCGGGGATGCCAAAGCCATGGGTTGCCGCCCCGATAACGCTGAGCCCCGCAACGGCTGCGATAGCGCCGCCGATAATAAAGCGGCGGCGGGTCATGGCATCGTGGCGGGCCTGATTCAGGATCTCTCGTGCGCGCTCGCCGGCGACGTCGACCTTAAGGTGCGTGCCAGAATCGATATCAATCGCGGCCTCGTCTCCTGTGCCTTCGCGGCCCTCGGATTCGGCATCAGTGAGGTATGCCGAGAGCACCTCGAGCATCTGCTGCTCGGTGGGACGATCGCACTGCTCGACTGAGAGACCCTTCATGATGATTTGGACGAGCGCTTCATCGCCCTCGCAGCGCGGCTCGAGCGGCGCCGGCTTGGTCTTGGTCTTTACGAGATAGAACGAGCCGGTTGCAGCGGCGTCCGTCGACTCAAAGTCAAACGGTTTGCGACCGCTGTAGAGCTGGTACAGAATGCTCGAAAGCGCATAGACGTCGATCGCGGGCGAACGGCGAAGGGCCGCGATGCCTTCGATATCCTGCGTGAGCATCTCGGGCGCGGCGTATGCGGGTGTGGCAAAGCGCCAGATGTCGGCGCGCCGGGTGATCGTGTCGTCGCCGAGAGCCATGGTCGCGGAGCCCATGTCGATGAGGCAGGGGTCAAAGGAACAATCGGCAATCTGCTGCTCGAGTGTTCGGCTGGTGGTGCGGAACATGATATTGGCAGGCGATAGGTCGCGATGGATGACCGGATTCACGAGGCCTTGGGTCATCAAGAGCGCACGAAGCACGGCGTTTCCGACGGCGGCGACCATCTGGGTGGTCAGCCCGCCCGAGGCGTCGTGCGGAAGCAGGGGCAGCGCCTGCTTGAGCGAGGTGCCCTCGACCCACTCCATGAGGATGAGAGGGTCATCCTCGCACGATCCGTAGCCATAGACGCGCGGAAATCCGCGCAGGTGCGAGACGGTACACAGATGACGGTACTCCTCGAACAGCGCGGCGGTGCTGGCCAGGTGCGCTGCCGATTGCTCGGCGGAGCGGTCGGGGGCTTGGCCGGAAAGGATGGCATTGTCCTTGAGTAGCTTGACGGCAAAGACCTCGCCGCTCGTGTTGGTCGCGCGCAGCACGTGCCCGATGTTGCCGTTGTTGCGGTGGGCCGTCTGGAGAATAAGCGTCATAAACCGACGCTTGGCGTCGTCCTCGGCGCTGGGGTCGACCGCCACGGCGGTATCGAACGTATCGAGACGGACGAGTTTGTCGCCATAGGCGCTATCGGTAGTATCCATGGCGTTCCTTTGTCTGGCATGGGTTGCCGCACGTTTACGCGAGCAGTGCGGATATCGGTAAAGTACCATGATAGCCGCACTGCCCACGTATACCGCTGAGCATTGTCGTTTACGACGCAGAAGGTAGAAGACGAAAGACGGACGGCGACCGTCTTTCGATCGCCGTCCGCGCTAGTCCACAATGACAAGGAATGTCGTGTAGAGACCCAGATGGAGCCTGTCGCTGTTTTCGATTTCCACTGGGGGATAGATCTTGCCGGGCTCGCGTAGGTCGCGCGGCGGCTCGATTACGATATCGCCGTCGCCCGCGCCCGATTCGAGCACCGTGCCGTTGGTCGATCCAAGGCCCTGGGCGTACCAGTGCTCACCCTCAAGCCAAATGCGAAGATGTTCGCGCGATGCGTCGGCGCCCACATCGGTGATGCTGGGCGAGGTTTTGGGCAAGGATCCAATTACCGTGCCACGCGGATCGCGTGTGAGGGGATGGATTTGCATGTCGACGCAGTTGTCGGCATGTGTCCTGAGCAGACCGAGGTTGGGAGCGACGGCGTGCGGCTGATCCAGACTGCCCATAAAGCCACGTCCGACGGTAGTTTCGGTGGTGCCAAAGTGCCCACCCGTCTTGCTGTCGCAAAAGCGCTCGACGGTGGCCACGCCCTGAACGGGATCGGCGAGCGCCCCCGTTGCCACAAAGAGCATAAGGTAAAGCGTGCTTTTCTCACGCACGGCATTGCCGTCAAAGTTGTCGATGCGATTGAGGGCATTTGCATATAGGCGGCTGTCCAGCTTGTAGCTGGCGAGAGCCGACATCATTTCGTTGGCGGCCGGACCGCGATAGTGCTCGGCGATTGCCCGATAGGCGGACTCGCCGCCGCCGAGCTTGCTGCAGATTGCCGCGGAAAGGTTGAGCGTGGTGACGGTAAAGTCGCTGTAGATGGCGGGCGCGCACTGGTCAGGCTTGCGATGGACGATGTAACGGGTGAGATACGAGCGGTTGGAAGAGCATTTCTCGAGCAGGGTACTGCCGAGATAAGAGTTTCCATTGATGAGCATTCGGGCGATCTCGAGATGTTTAAGACCGCCGAACGAGCGGATATCGTTATAGAGGACCGAGCAAGGCGTCTCTGCTGCCACGGATACCTCCTTTGATTGCTTCCTAGCCAATATGGCGATAGGAATTAATGGCTCCCGGTGGGCGACGTATTAAATGGCTGCGCAATATACAGCGTAACCAAAGCAACATTATAGGCCACATGTTCGAAATTGCAGGAAGACTGAGAGATTTGGTTTGGACTGGACGGAAATCCCCCTCTGTCTTGTTCTGTAACATTTGGACCCGGTTTTGCCCTGCATCTGTTACAGATTGAGACAATCGGCCAGGCCCGCCCCGTCCGCCTCGTCATCTGTGGTTTACGTGGGGGCATACGGAGTGCGGGTATACTAACCGGCGGCGAATCTGCTCCATCGCTTAGAGCTGCTGCGTCTGG
>CABUCQ010000164.1 GCA_902490095.1 uncultured Collinsella sp. | reverse complement strand
AACTTCAAGGGCGCGACCAGAAGGTCAGCGCCCTTTCGTTTCACGTCACCTTGTCTCAAATGCGACCCGCTCGCTGGCGATGCCAAAACATCGGCGCTTCCGTTGTTGGCACTTGGGGACGTTCCTTTTGTGCCGGCACTTTGGGACGCTCCTTGTCATTGGTGCAAAGCAACCTCTCCTCATTGCACCAAGTGGCGGATGCCATTAAGCGGAGAGGCGTATTGTTGACCCATCGTTTGGGCATACAATGGCTGTTGGCTTGCTGCGGTGAAGGCTCGTCCGCTCCGCAGTTATTTCTACAGTTAAAGGAGTATGTATGTCCGTTGAGGTCATGAGGTCTGTGATCGATGCTGCCGAGGGGCGCGTGCCCGTCGACACGCTGTTTACCAATGCGCAGATCGTCGACGTGTATGGCCAGCGTGTGGCGCCCGGTAGCGTTGCCGTCAAGGACGGTGTGATCGTCGGCGTGCTCTACGATGGTCGCGACGATGCCGCTGGCACCTACGAGGCAACTGAGGTCATCGACTGCCAGGGTCGCTATCTCGCTCCCGGTTTTATTGACGGGCATCTGCATATCGAGTCTTCGAACATCCGTCCCGCCGAGTATGCTCGCATGGCCGCGACGCGCGGTACCACCACCGCCATTGCCGACAGCCACGAGATTGCCAATGTTGCCGGTCTCGACGGCTTGCGCTTTATGATTGAGGATGGCCGCCGCGCACCCATCTCCATCAAGTACATGATGCCTTCGTGCGTGCCCGCGCTGCCCGACGAGCAGGCCGGTGCCGTTATTTCGGCTGCCGATATGCAGGCGTTTTTTGCCGAGCATCCGGGCGATGTCTTTGGTCTGGGCGAGATGATGAACCTGCCGGGCGTCTTTATGGCCGATCCCGAGACCTGTGCTCGCATTGATGCTGCCAACCAGACGCCGTCCAGGCAGGTTGACGGCCATGCGCCGCTCGTTGCCGGCAAGGACCTCAATGCCTATGCCGCGGCGGGCATTATCGCCGACCATGAGTCGACGATTCCCGAGGAGGCACTCGACAAGCTATCTCGCGGCATGTATGTGATGCTGCGCGAAGGTACGTGCAGCCATGACCTGGCCAACCTGTCTCCGATGTTGCTGGAGAATCCCGCGCGCGCCCGCCGCTGCTGCTTTGCGACTGACGACCGCGCCCCTTCCGATGCGCTTGCAACCGGCATGATCGACAACGCCTGCCGCGTGGCTATCGAGGCCGGCATCGACCCGGTGGTCGCCATCTCTATGGCGTCCCTTTCCACGGCTGAGGCATTTGGCCTGGACCACGGCTGTCGCGACCCGCATGAGCTCCGTGGCGCGATCGCCCCGGGCAAACGCGCCGACCTGCTGTTGCTCGATGACCTGACGTTTGCCACGGCTCCGCATCGCGTATATGCCGCCGGTGCTCTGGTGGCGCAGGACGGTACCTTTGTGGGCGAGATCGCACCCGAGATGGCCGAGGTTGCGGCCCTTGCCGATGAGCTGCGTGCCTCCGTTAAGCTGCCGAAGCTTTCGCTCGACGTATTCGACTATGCCTTTAAGCCGGGCGAGGCCGTGATTGACGTGGTGCCGGGCAAGGCCATCACGGGCATGGTTCGTCCCGAGACTGACGAGGACTTGCGTCGCATTATGCTGATTGAGCGCCATGGCCGCGGCGTGTCGCTGCAGGCCGAGGGCGCCGACGGCGACGGCCCCGCTGGCCTGGGCCTGGTCGGCAAGCATATCGGTCGCGGCTGGGTGCGCGGTTTCACCATCACGGGTGGCGCCATTGCCTCCACGATCGGCCACGACTCGCACAACGTGTGCGTGGTGGGCGACAACGCCGCCGATATGATGGCCGCCGTTGAGGCCGTGGGCCAAGGTGGTCACGTGCTGGTGCGCAACGGCGAGGTCGTGGCGCGCATTCCGCTGGCGCTCGGTGGCCTGATGAGCGAAGGCACGGCCGAGGACGTTGCCGCGCAGCACGACGACTTTATGGTCAAGGCGCGCGCCATGGGTATTGAGCCGCCGCTCGACCCTATCATGGGCATCATCTTCCTGCCCCTGCCGGTCATCCCGACGCTCCGCATCCGCCCCGAGGGCATGTTCGACGTCACGACCTTCACCTACGCCGACTAGTCATCGGGGACGTTCTTAAACGACTAGTCGTCGGGGACACTCTTTGGCGTGTCGCGTGACGCCGCGACCGTGGGGCCTCTGGCGCGCGTGAGCTATTTGCTAGGTCCTTGTAACGTTTGCGCCCGCGGAGTCTTATTTGAGCTCCCTTTGGGTACGGTGATTTTGGATATACGTCCGATTCCATCAAGCCCGAAGGGAGCTTTTCTATGTTTAAACTGATTGCATCCGATATGGACGGCACACTGCTTGACGAAAACGGCCGGGTGCCTCCCGAGACCTACGAACTGATTCTGGCGCTACACGAGCATGGCGTGCATTTCGCCGCATCGTCAGGTCGTCGCTACGATCGCCTGTGCGAGTTCTTTGCGCCCGTTCGCGACAAGATGGACTTTGTCGCCGCTAACGGCGCCCAGGTCTACGCCGACGGTAAGATGGTAGACCGTGAGGTGTATTCCCACCTGGCGATTCGAAGGCTCGCCCAGGCCGTCAGGACATTTCCCAATCTGCATCTTGCGCTCTTTGACCGAACCAAGTCCTTCTTGCTCGATGACGAGTGCAAGTTCGTGCGTGAGGTCGATAAGGACCTTCCCAATGCCGAGCGTATTTGGGAGCTGCCCAATCCCAGCGTAAATATCATCAAAGCGAGTATCTTTTGCGACGACAGTGCGGTTATGGACAGTGCGTACGTGCTACAGCGCGAACTTGGTCAGCTCTTTACTTTTGCGCCTTCGGGCAACGCGTGGATCGATGCCATGCAGCCCGGTGTGTCGAAGGCCTCGGGTATCGCGCAGCTCGCGGAGCATTACGGCATTGGTCGCGACGAGGTCATGGCGTTTGGCGACTCGATGAACGACTACGAGATCATTCGCTTTGTCGGCACGGGCTGCGCGATGGAAAACGCGCGCCCCGCGCTTAAGGCGGTGGCCGATCGCGTGGTGGGTTGTAACCGCGACCACGCCGTCCAGCAGGAGCTCCGTCGCGTGCTGGAGAGTCTCTCCTAATCCGGCAGATGGGGACGTTCCTTTTAATATGAGCAGGACATTGTCAAGAGGCAAAATCGGGCCTGGCCCCAACG
>CABUCQ010000163.1 GCA_902490095.1 uncultured Collinsella sp. | reverse complement strand
CAGTAGGACGCGATATCGACCTTGGTGCGGTGCGCATAGGTGCGCAGCGTGCGCTTGGTGCCGTCGTCGCCGGCGGTCTTTTTGATGATGGCGTCGATGGAGAAATTCTTGTAGAGCGTGACGCCGCCGACGTCGTCGGCCGCGTCCTCGGCTGCCTTGAGTTGCTCCTCGGTCGCCTCGAAGGAGGTGGTCACGCGGCCGTCCTCAATCGTGTACGCATCGCGCATGTCATCGATGAGGCAGCCGATGGAATGCGCCGCGAGCAAAAAGCCCGAGGTGAGAGCGATACTTCCGCACATAAGCAAAAAGATGCCCAGGTACTTGCCGATATTGCGGCGCAGCTCGCGCGGGAGACGTTTTGCGAGAGGTGTCATGGCGCCGCCTACCAATCGAGCTCGGCGGCCGAGACGGGCGACTCGTTGAGCTCATCCTCGACGATGCGCCCGTCGCGCAGGCGCAGCACGCGATCGGCCATGCGCGCGATGGCGGCATTGTGGGTGACAATGATGATGGTGCAGCCGTACTCGTGATTGACATCTTCCATGAGCTGCAAGATTTCCTTGGACGTCTTATAGTCAAGCGCGCCCGTGGGCTCGTCGCACAGCAGCAGGCCCGGGTTTTTGACGAGTGCGCGGCCGATGGCGCAGCGCTGCTGCTGGCCACCCGAGACCTGGCGCGGGAACTTGTTGCGGTGCTCGTAGAGGCCCAGCGAGCGCAGCAGGTCGTCGACGCTTAGCGGGTTTTTGGACAGGTGCGCCGTGACCTCGATGTTTTCCTTGATGGTGAGATCAGGCACCAGGTTGTAGAACTGGAAGACAAAGCCCAGCTCGCGGCGGCGATACTCGCCCAGGTCGGCGGGCTTGAGCACCGTGAGGTCGCAGCCGTCCACCATGATGGAGCCGGCGTCGGCATCCTCCAGGCCGCCGATCAGGTTGAGAAAGGTCGACTTGCCCGAGCCCGAGGGACCCAGCATGACGCAGATTTCGCCGCGGTTGATGGACGTGTCGATGCCATCGAGTACCGTCAGGCGCGCATCACCGTCGCCGTAGTGCTTTTTGAGCCCTTTGACCTGGACATAGGCTTTCTGCGTTGCCATGGCATCCCCCATTGTTAGCCTCGTACTACTTTATGAACGTAATAGTAAACCTTGGCGAACTATTTTGGGGCGAGAGTGGGGATTTGTTTCAGACTAGTCATTGGGGACGTTCTTAAATGACCAGTCACAAGGGACGCTCTTTCGCCACCCGGCAGTTGGGGACGCTCCTTATCTGCCCCCGATGGCTAGTCATTTAAGTCTGTCCCCAATGAATACTTTTGGTCGTTTAAGTCTGTCCCCAATGAGTAGGTGTCTAGGCGTGGGATTTGTTGTGGGCGAGGGCTAGGCCTACGGCGGCGATGGCCGCGGCAAAGAGCACTGTGACGCCCAGATCGCAAGCGATGTCGCCCAGCACGGTGGACGTCAGGTCCGCGGCGAGCGCCTTGCCAATCGCGTCGTTCACCCAATACGTCGGCACAAAATGCGCCGCGGTCTGCACGGCTGGGCCCATCAGCGACAGCGGCATCCAGGCGCCGCCCAAAAACGTCATGAGCATGCCGAGCAGGTTGCCCACACCGTTGAGCAGCTCCTCACGCGCACCCAGGCTCGAAAGGGCAAAGCCAACGGCCAGAGGCGTGCACGCCAGGGCAAACGTCGCCGCCAGCGCCAGGCACACACGACCCACGCCGACCTCGGCAACCGCGCCGGCAAAGCCCACGACGCCCATCATGCTCGACACAAACCAGATGCAGACGGTGATCACAGTGGCGGCCGCAAACACGGCGAGCGAACGCCGGCGCTCGGAGATTGGGCCGGCATCCATACGACGCACGCGCTCGGGCTCGTTCATGCCCGAGAACACCAGCCCCACCGATACGATGACCGACGAGATAATCGCGTACGCGCCAAAGTTGAAATACGACTTGAGCATGGCGGCGGCAGTCGAACCAACCTTGACCTGCTCAATCTGGACCTCGGCGCGCTTGGCGGCGGCATGCTCGGCGGCCTTGGCGACGCTACCATTAGAGGCGGCGGGCTCTAGGGCCGCTGCAGCGCCCGCGAGCGAAATCCAGCGCGAGGCCTCAGCAGACGAAAGCGCCGCCGCCATGGTGCCGGCACCGTAGGTCACATCGAGCTTGGGCAGGGCCTCCCCCGCGCGGGCGGCCGCGACCAGGTCGTTCTCAAACCCCTCCGGGATAAAGAACACGCAGTCGGCGCTACCCTTGGCGCTGTTGCTCTTGGAGAGCGCGTCCGCAAGATCGTAGGTATCGTCGCCGACGCCCGTGACCAACTCAAAGCGCGACCCCAGGTGCTTGGTGAGCGCATGCGAAAGGTCGCTGTCGTCGCGGTCGACCACGATCACGTTGGCATCGTAGGGCTCGTACTCGGTGAGCTGCGACGAGTTCCAGCTCACCGATGCCGCGATGAATACGCCCATGAGCGAGATGAACACCGTATAGATGAGCAGGTAGAACGGGTGCGCCAGCGCCATGCGAAGCGCAGTCTTAAAGGTGCTCATAGCGGCTCCTTCCAAAGGTCAGCGTGGCGGCGGCAACGAACAGCAGCGCCATAAGGACCAGCGCGCCGGCGCGAACGACAAAGGGGCCCAGGTTCTCAAAGAAATACAGGCGATTGAACATGTCGCAGATGAGCTTGACGGGGTTGAACCAGCACTCGGCCGGGCAGGCGCGGGCGACGTCGTCGGCAAGCGCCATCGCCGGCTCGCCGTAGAGGCCGGCGAACAGGGCGCACGTGGTAGCAAAGCCCGTGAGGATGCCGGACTTGGACGCCTTGCCGCCCTTAACGGGAAGCGTGCCCACAAAGAGTCCCAGGCCCGTGGCGGCAAGCGCGGAAGCGGCGCCGCCCACCAGACACAGCCCCTCGCGCCCGCCAAAGTCGACGCCCACGACCAGGCGCACGTAGCCGATTGCGATCGCCATCGAGGCAAAGGAGACCAGCCACGAGCCGATAAAGATACCGGCCAGCGACGCCGTCTTGGAAAGGCCGCCCACGCAGCGACGTGCGCCAAGGCCCGACAGATTGGGCTGCAGGTCGACGACGCTCAAGGCGGCAAACTCGGCAGACATCATCGCGACCAGGCCAAAGAGCGCGTAGTAGTAGATGACCGTGCCATCGGGCGTTGTGCGTGTCAGGCTTACGCGGCGGGTGCCGCCCTCGAGCGACAGGGCGCGCGCAACCGCCTCCGGGTCGGCGAGCGCCGCCGGGTTGTC
>CABUCQ010000162.1 GCA_902490095.1 uncultured Collinsella sp. | reverse complement strand
AACTTCCGGTCTGAGCTCGATGCCATACGCCTCCCTCACCTTTCCGTGCACATGTCTGATAACCGCGGCAACGTCATCGGCCGAGGCAGTTCCGTTATTAACGATAAAATTAGCGTGAACGGGCGAAACTTCCGCGCCGCCAATCGAAAAACCCTTTAATCCACAATCCTCGATAAGCTTGCCCACACTCGCATCGGGCGGGTTGCGAAAGACCGAACCGCAGGATGCGCGACCCATGGGCTGCGTACGCTTGCGCCTCGTCAGGTACCGCTCCATGCACTCGCGAATGTCGGCCTTGGGCGCCGGTTTAAGCTTGAGCACGCACTCGAGGATGATCTCATTGCGGGGAAGGCTACATTCGCGGTAGCCCCAAGTGATCTCGGACCCCGCATAATGCTTGATACCGGATGCCGGGTCAAACGTTACGACATCCTCAACCAGCGAGCCAATCCACTCGGTCCGTGTGCCGGCATTCATAGATATCGCACCGCCGACCGAACCAGGGATGCCAACGGCAAACTCAAGGCCCGAGAGGCTACGCGACAGGGCATCGTTGACCAGACGCGCAAACATCACGCCCGCTCCGACCGTCAGCGTGCAACCGTCATCGGCAACAACCGTGCGCTGAAACTCACGTCCGAGCGAAATGACGGCACCGCGATAACCGCCATCGGCAACCAGCAGATTGGAGCCCTTGCCGATGATGACCCACGGCACCTGCTCGCGATCGAGCACCGCCACGGCGCGGCGAAGGGCATGATAGCTATGGCACGTCACAAAGAGGTCGGCCTTGCCGCCGATACGATAGCTCGTATGGCGCGCAAGGCGCTCGTCCTCGATGACATCCGTGTCGATCATGCCCGAGAGCGCCATGACGGCGTTAAACAGACCCATTAGACTTAAGCGTCTTTCTTGGCAGTCAGATACTCGATAAACTCAGGACCGACGGTCGTAACGTCACCGGCACCCATGGTGAGCAGCAGGTCGCCCTCGCCCACCATCTGCTCGAGCTCCTGATTGAGCTCAAGACGGCTGGAGCAGTACACGACCTCCTTGCCAGGATGCTTGGCGCGCACGGTATCGGCGAGCATCTTAGAGGTGACACCCGGAATGGGCATCTCGCCAGCCGAGAACACATCAATCAGCAGCAGTTTATCGGCATTGGCAAATGCATCGGCAAAGTCGTCGCACAGGGCCTGCAGGCGCGAATAGCGGTGCGGCTGGAACACGACGTCGACGTGCTTGTAGCCCAGCGACGAAGCGGCAGCAAGCGTCGCCTTGATCTCGGTGGGGTGATGGCCGTAATCATCGACCACGGTGATGCCATCGATATCGCCCACGTGGGTAAAGCGACGGCGGACGCCCTCAAAGCTCGAGAGCGCCTTGGCGGCGGCGTCGATGTCAAGGCCTAGGACATGGGCGACGGTGAGCACCGCCGTGGCGTTGAGCATGTTGTGGCGACCGGGATTGCTCTTGATCTCCACAGCATGCTCAGTGCCGTCCTCAAAACGAACGATAAAGTCGCTCTGGATGCCCTTGACATCCGGGTGCATGCAGACGATGTCGTTGCCCTCGGCAAAGCCGTAGGAAAGCACGTGACGGCCCGTCGACTTGGCGAGCTCGACCAGATGCGGGTCCTCGCCGCAGACGATGACAGTGCCGTCCTCGCCCACCAGGCTCATGAATTTGGCGAAAGTCGCCTCGATCTCCTCGATACCCGAGTAGTGATCGAGGTGGTCGGCCTCGACGTTGGTCACAATGACTACGTTGGGGTTCAGGAACAGGAAGGAGCTGTCGGACTCGTCGGCCTCGGCGACAAAGTAGTCGCCAGAGCCGTTCTTGCCGTTCGTGTCATAGCCCTCAACGATGCCACCGATCAAGAAGCTCGGATCCAGACCCATGCGGTCGAGCATGGTGGCGCACATCGAAGACGTGGTGGTCTTGCCGTGCGTGCCGGCAACAGCGACGGTAGTGTAGCCGTGGCCCAAGGCAGAGAGCATCTTGGCACGGGGCCACACGGGAATGCCCAGCTCACGAGCGCGCACGAGCTCAGGATTGGACTCCGGAATAGCGGTGGAGACAACAACCACGTCGGGCTTGACCTCGTCGATCGTGGCGGCCTCATGGCCCACATGCACCTTCACACCAGCGCGGGTAAGCTGGCGGATATAGCGTGACGTCTTAAGATCGGAGCCGGTAACGGCATAACCGCGCTCGTGCAGAACGAGGGCGATGCCGCTCATGCCGGCGCCGCCGATACCGATAAAGTGGGCGCTCTTAAACTCGGGCGCGGAGGTTGCAGTCTGGGAATCAGCCATGTGCTCGTGTACTCCTTGCGTAAACACTGCCTGTAACCCGTTAACTGTACCGCACCTACCGCATCAGCGCGAGGGCGACCGACGATATCCCGTCTAACTAACGCAAACCCTCTACCGCATCGGCCAGAAGAGCGGCGGCCCTATCCTGAGCCAGACCACGCGCCGCCTGACGCATGGCGTCGCGCGCCGCCGCGTCATCGACCAGGTGCAGCAGCTCATCGGCAAAGGCAGAACCGTCGATATCGGCATCGGCGCAGAGCACGCCGGCCCCGGCGTCGACCAGATACCGGGCATTGGTGGTTTGGTGGTCGGCCGTCGCATGCGGATACGGCACGAGCACCGAGGGCACGGCGAGCGCCGCGATCTCGGCCACGCTCGATGCGCCCGAACGCGAGAGCACCAAATCGGCAGCAGCCAGCATATCGCCCATGTTGTCGATGTAAGGCTGGACGCGGTAACGCTTCGCCTCCTCAGGCGTCAGCGCCAAAGCGCGCTCGGTCTCCTCAAAGCCGTCGGCACCCGTCGAATGCAACACATAGAGGTTCTTGCGCGAAAGCAGCTCGTTTTTGAGCGAAACCACACGCTCGTTGAGGTGCTGGGCGCCAAGTGAACCGCCAAAGACGAGCAGCAGCATAGCGTCCTCGGGAACGCCAAGTGCCTTGCGGCCGCGAGCGCGATCGCCCTCGATCACCGAGCGACGTACGGGGTTGCCGGTCATGAGCACGTGGCCGGGGTCACCTTCGCGCTCAAAGACCGAGCGCGCTGCCGGCACCGAGATGCACACGCGGGCGGCGTGGGAGTTCATCATCTTGTTGGCCAGGCCCGGAACAGAGTTCTGCTCATGCAGCAGATACGGGACGCCTGCGCCCTTGCACCACCCCAGCAGCGGAACCTCGACATAGGCACCGAAACCGATGGCGGCATCGGGCTTACCGACCTTTGAGAAATGACTGGCGAGCGCACGCTTGGCCTTGTTGACACGCCACAGCGAAGTCAGCGCCG
>CABUCQ010000161.1 GCA_902490095.1 uncultured Collinsella sp. | reverse complement strand
AGGAGCTCGCCGAGGCTGATCGCATCAAGCGCGTCACCGAGGCGACCGCCGAGGCCGAGGCGATGGAAAAGGCAGGCGAAGGCATCGCCAACCAGCGCAAGGCCATCGCGCTGGGCATCAAGGATTCGCTCGAGATTATCCAGGAGACGGGCGTCGGTAACGACGAGGCCAACCAGCTGTTTATGTTTACGCAGTGGTCCGAGATGATGACGGAGTTCGCACGTACGGGCAAAAACTCGACGGTCGTGCTGCCGAGCGACTTCTCGCAGTCGGCCTCTATGTTCGAGCAGATGCTGGCTGCCGGCAAAGTTCAAAACGATTCGAAGGAGTAGGCGCGCGTGAAATACACCGTTGTTTGCGTTGGCAAGCTCAAAGAGCGCTTTTGGAAGGACGCGTGCGCTGAGTACACCAAACGCCTAGGCGCCTATGCCAAGGTGGATATGCGCGAGGTTGCCGATATCGATCCGGCCAAGGCGGGCGGCGTGGATGCCGCGCGCGACAAGGAGGGGGCGGCGATTCTTGCCGCTCTGCCGCCTCGAGCGCATCTGATTTTGCTGGCCATTGAGGGCAAGGAGCGTTCGAGTGAGGAGCTCTCGGCGCGACTCGACGATCTTATGCTGCGAGGCAGCAGCGACATTGCCTTTGTAATCGGCGGTTCGGACGGCGTGAGTGATGAGGTGCGCGCCCGCGCCGACGAGATGCTCAGCTTTGGACACATTACCTTGCCGCATAACCTGGCGCGTGTGGTGCTGCTAGAGCAGATTTACCGTGCCTGCAAGATCAGCCGTGGCGAGCCGTATCACAAATAGGTCGGCAATACGAAACAATGGCGTGGGACAATACCTTTCGTTTTGAGGAATGTGCCTGAAAGGACTTATGAGATATGAAGATTGGATTTGTCGGTTTTGGCAATATGGCGAGCGCTATGGCCGATGGCTGGATCGCTGCCGGTGTAGCTGCGAGCGACATGTGCGCCTGCGCGGGTCGCTACGACGCACTGGTTGAGCGCTGCGAGGCGCGCGGCATGGTCGCCTGCCACGATGCCGCCGAGGTCGTCGCCGCATCCGATATCGTGGTCGCTGCGGTCAAACCGTACATGATCGAGAAGGTATTCGCCCCGCTCAAGGATGCTCTTGCCGAAAAGGTCGTTCTGTCGGTTGCCTGGACCTGGGACAGTGCCAAGTGGGAGCAGGTCCTGCCGGGCGTCGCGCATATCTCGACGGTGCCCAACACACCGGTTTCGGTGGACGAGGGCGTCATCGCTTGCGAGAAGGCTTCCACGCTTAGTGATGAGCAGAGCGCAGTGGTGCTTGATCTGCTTGGCAAGCTCGGTGCGGTGGTCGAGCTCGATACGAGCCTGCTGTTTGTGGGCGGCACGGTGGGTGGTTGCGCTCCGGCATTTGTCGCCATGGCAATCGAGGCCCTGGGCGATGCAGCGGTCAAGCACGGTATCCCGCGTGCCGATGCCTATCGCATTGTGAGCCAGATGGTGCTGGGTACGGCAAAGCTGCAGCTTGCAACTGGCCAGCATCCTGCGGCGATGAAGGATGCCGTATGCTCGCCCGGCGGTGCCACCATCAAGGGCGTCATCGCGCTCGAGGATGCCGGCATGCGCAGCGCCCTGGTCAAGGCCATCGACGCAACTCTCCAGTAAAACCTGCCATTTAGGGACAGGTTTATTTTGGCAGGTTTTTCCTGCGGTTTTGTCGTATATGCGAAAAGCGCCCCGCAACCGGATCGTTACCGGTTGCGGGGCGCTTGCGTTTGCCCAGATAAAACCGACCAAAATAAACCTGTCCCTTTTTGGCAGGTTAGTCCCAGAAGCTGTCTTCCTCATCCTCGGACTTGGGTCCGCGGTCGACGTACATCTTATGGGTACGCTTCTCCATTACAAAGGCAAGAATCGCAAATAACAGGATGCCGCCGGCGAAAAGGATGGCAAAACCGGTGCGGGTGCCAAACAAAAAGGAAAAAACTGCGTCCATTGGGTGCCTTCTTGCGTAGTTGAGTTGGGTCGTAAACGCTCATAAGTATATACTTGCCCATACATGTACAAGGTTGCAACCTAAATGGAATGTATATCGCCGGAGGATCTAATGCTTGATATCAAGTTTGTTCGCGAGAACCCCGATGCCATCGATGTCGCCATGGCTAACCGCCAGACGTCTTGGGATCGCGAGAAGTTCTTTGAGCTCGACGACGAGCGCCGTGCCGTCATCACCGAGGTCGAGGAGCTCCAGGCTACGCGCAATGCCGAGTCCAAGAAGATCGGCGCCCTGATGAAGGAGGGCAAGAAGGACGAGGCCGAGGCCGCCAAGGAGGCCGTGCGCGCCGTCAACGAGAAGATCGACGGTCTGGCCGAGCGCCGCACTGCCCTCGAGCAGGAGCAGTACGACTTCATGGCTCACCTGCCCAACATTCCGTGCGAGGCCACCCCGTACGGCAAGGACGAGGACGAGAACATCGAGCGTCGCCGCTGGGGCACCCCGCGCGAGTTCGACTTCGACTTTAAGCCGCACTGGGATCTGGGCACCGATCTGGACATCCTCGACTTCGAGCGCGGCAACAAGCTCTCCGGCAGCCGCTTCACCGTTCTCGGTGGCGCCGGCGCTCGCCTGGAGCGCGCTCTCATCAACTTCTTCCTGGACACGCACACCAGCCGTGGCTTTAAGGAGTGGTGGCCGCCCATCGTCGTCAAGCGTCAGACCATGTTTGGCACGGGTCAGCTCCCCAAGTTCGAGGACGACGCCTATCACGTCTCGGGCGACAACTTCCTGATCCCCACCGCCGAGGTCGTGCTCACCAACCTGCATGCCGGTGAGGTTCTGGACGCCGACACCCTGCCGCGCCGCTACACCGCCTTCACTCCTTGCTTCCGTGAGGAAGCCGGTTCCGCTGGTCGCGACACCCGCGGCATCATCCGCCAGCACGAGTTCGACAAGGTCGAGATGGTCAAGTTCGCCAAGCCGGAGGAGTCCGACGAGGAGCTCGAGAGCATGACCGCCGAGGCCGAGTACCTGCTGCAGCAGCTGGGCCTTCCGTATCGTGTGATTAGCCTGTGCACCGGCGATCTGGGCTTCTCTGCTCGTCAGACCTACGACGTCGAGGTTTGGCTGCCGAGCTACAACGCCTACAAGGAGATTAGCTCCTGCTCCAACTGCGGCGACTTCCAGGCTCGCCGCGCCAACATCAAGTATCGCGACCCCGAGAACTTCAAGGGTTCGCGCTACCTGCACACCCTCAATGGTTCCGGCCTGCCGGCCGGCCGCACCATGGCCGCCATTCTGGAGAACTACCAGAACGCCGACGGCACCATCACGATCCCCGAGGTTCTGCGTCC
>CABUCQ010000160.1 GCA_902490095.1 uncultured Collinsella sp. | reverse complement strand
CCCGTGCAAACGCCACCCTGAGCGCAGTCGGCGCAGGTGCCCTTGCGGTAGATGCGCACGCACACGGCGGCAAACGCAATGCCGATAACAGCCAGTACAACAATATCGATAGGTGCCATAGCAAGCCTCCTCTAGTTAACCATCACTTACTTTACCCCATTCTCCACCTGCCAAAAAGGGACAGGTTTATTTTGGTCGGTTTTATCTGCGGAAACGCCACATCTCCCTCACCAAAAAGCCCGAGTGTCGCTGGGACACCCGGGCTCGTGGAAAAGGGTTAATCCTTATTCGGACTTAAGCGGAAACTGCGGCGGAAGCAGTGTTGGTCTCATCCTCGTCGGTCCATGCATGTTTGGGCATGGGACGGAAGATCTGGAAGAGCATCGCAACCAGCAGAACGATGGCTACAACCGTCCAAATACCAAACTGGCCAAGGACAAGTAGGTTGTAGAACTGGTTGATGAACAGGCCGATCACCCAAGCGAAGGCGCACTCGTAGCCGATGGCAATCGCGAACCACTTGCCGGAATCCATCTGGTTGCGGATGGCACCCATGGCAGCAAAGCACGGAGCGCACAGCAGGTTGAACGCGCCAAAGGCGACGCAAGCGCCCATGGTGGGGAACATGCCGGCAAACGCGGTCCACAGGCTCGGGTCGGTCTCGCCCGCGTCGGCGACGGACAGCAGCGAGCCGGCGGTGGCGACGACGTTCTCCTTGGCGACAAGGCCCGAGACGGACAGCGCTGTTGCCTGCCAGGTGCTAAAGCCAAGCGGGGCGAAGATCCAGGAGACCAGGTTGCCGAGCATGGCAAGCACGGAGTAGTCCATGAACTCCTCGGAGATGCCGTCCATCGCGGGCAGGTAGCCAAAGGAACCGTTGTAGCTACCAAAGTTGGACAGGAACCAAACCACGACAGTAGACGCGAAGATGACCGTGCCGGCCTTCTTGATAAAGGCCCAGCAGCGCTCCCACACGTGCAGCGCCCAAGAACGGATCGCCGGGAAGTGGTAGGCAGGAAGCTCCATAACAAACGGCGTCGGGCGACCGGCGAAGAGCTTGGTCTTTTTGAGCATGAGGCCCGAGGCGATGACGGCAAAGACGCCCAGGAAGTAGAAGAGCGGACTGATCCACGCGGCGGTGGTGGAAGAATCGCCGATGATGGAACCCATGAGCAGGGCGATGATCGGCAGCTTGGCGCCACAGGGAATAAACGTGGTGGTCATGACCGTCATGCGGCGGTCCTTCTCGTTCTCGATGGTCTTGGTGGCCATGACGCCGGGAACGCCGCAGCCCGAAGACACGAGCATGGGGATAAAGGACTTACCGGACAGGCCAAAGCGGCGGAACACGCGGTCCATGATGAAGGCGACGCGGGCCATATAGCCGCAGTCCTCCAGGAAGGACAGCATGACGAACAGCAGGAACATCTGCGGCACAAAGCCGAAGATGGCACCCAGGCCGCCGACGATACCGTCGCAGACCAGAGAATCGACCAGGCCGCCGTCCTCGGTGCCGCCCGCCACAAGGGCGTCGTGCACCACAGTGGTGATGCCGGGGACATAGGGGCCGTACTGTGCCGGGTCGACCGAGTCGGCATTGTCGCCCGCAGCCTCGACGGCCGCGTCGTAGGCGTCGCGGCCCTGACCGAGCACATACCAGCCGTCGGTGCCGAAGAACTGGTCGTTGGTGAAGTCGGTCACCGTGCCGCCCAAGGTAGAAACGGCGATGTAGTACACGCAGAACATGATGACCACAAAGATCGGCAAGCCCAGGATACGGTTGGTAACCACGCGGTCGATCTTCTCGGAGGTGCTCATCTTGGTCGGAGCCTTGGTGAGGCACTCATCGATGATGTGCGCGATAACGCCATAGCGCTCACCGGTGATGATGGACTCGGCGTCGTCATCGCAATCCTGCTCGCACTGGGCGACCAGCTCCTCCACGCGAGCGGCCTTCTCCTTGGTGAGGTTGATGAGTTTGCAGGCGTCTGCATCACGCTCGAACAGCTTGACGGCGTAATAGCGGCGCTTGTTGGCGGGAACGCTCGCCGGAAGGTTGTTCTCGATGTGCGTCAGAACGTCCTCGATGGAGGAGTCGAACTTGTGCTCCGGCATCTCGCCCTTGGAAGCAGCGGACTTCTTAACCTGCGCGAACAGCTCCGTGATGCCCTTGTTCTTAAGAGCCGAGATCATCATGACCGGGCAGCCGAGCTTCTTGGACAGCTTGTCAATGTCGATCTTGTCACCGTTCTTCTCGACCAAGTCGGCCATGTTGAGGGCGACGACCACGGGCAGGCCGGTCTCGATAACCTGAAGCGCCAGGTACAGGTTGCGCTCAAGGTTGGTGGCGTCGACCACCTGGACGACGACATCGGGCTCGCCGCTCATGAGGTAATCGCGCGAGCATTGCTCCTCGGGGCTGTAGGGGGAAAGCGAGTAGATGCCGGGGAGGTCCGTGATGGTAACGTTCTTGTCGCTTAGGAGCTTGGCTTCCTTTTTCTCAACCGTGACGCCGGGCCAGTTGCCAACGTAGCCGTTGGCGCCGGTGATCAGGTTGAAAAGCGTGGTCTTGCCGCAGTTGGGGTTGCCCGCCAGCGCGACATGGATCTGAGAATCCGCCATTCAATCCTTCTTCCTTGTGTGCCCGCGCTGCCTTCTCCGCGCAGGCTGGATAATGTGCTTCAAAGTTGCAGCATTAAGTTAGAAAAACCTAACTTTATCTGCAAAAACATACGTCGCGAGCCCTTACTGGACCTCGACGACGGCCGCCTCCTCCTTGCGGATGGAAAGCTCGTAGCCGCGCACGTTGATCTCGACCGGATCACCGAGCGGTGCAACCTTCACGACCTTGAACGAAGTACCCTTGATGAGGCCCAGGTCCATAAGGTGGCGGCGAAGTGCGCCCTCACCGTGAAGCTTGACGATAGTGGAGCTCTCGCCCACCTTAACGTCACCCAATGTCTTCATCCTCTTGTCCCCCTTTCGGTTTTTATGAAATGCTGCGAACTAACCGACGGTCATGATGTGCATGGCAACCTTGGAATCGATGCCAAAGCGTGCGCCCAGCACCGTGACGATGATATTGGCACCGCTCGAGCTCACCACGTGGATTTCGTTGCCCTCGACAAAGCCAAGGTCCTTGAGGTGGTGTTTCATGTCCTCATTGCCCTTTACACGAGACACGCGCACGGTTTCGCCCGCTTTTACCATCGAAAGCGGCATGGCCGGCATCTGCGGTCCGCAAGACATGAGTTGCTCCTAACGTCAGTTCGTCCTCAACATCGACGCGATAAAAGTTAACCACGTCTATGTTCGCTTTAGTAAACTAACACGTGGTTAACTTTTTGGAAAGGGT
>CABUCQ010000159.1 GCA_902490095.1 uncultured Collinsella sp. | reverse complement strand
CATCGCAATCAGGCCAACACCCAGCACCATAAAGCAGGCACCGCCAAAGCGCTGCGTACGGCGCCAGTTCTCGGGATCGGCAAGCGCCCAAGGCGTCTTGATACCGAGCGTATAGTTCTGCTTCACACGCGGCAAGTAGTTGCCTACGCCGATGAACAGCAAACCGATAGCACCGGAAATCAGCACGTTGACCGAACCGACCGCCGGCACCACGCCCCAGACCGTAAGCTCTCCCAGCCAGCTTATGGCGCACATGAACAAGGTGAAGGCGATTACGAAGCCCTGGTAGAACTTGCCCGAGGTTCGATATGCCTCACCTTTGGGATCGATGCGCGGCACCACGCAGAACATTGCGAGAAGCACCAGAGGCAGCACGCCGAGCGCGGAGGCCATCCAGCTAGGACCCCAACCGTCGACAGCGCCGTTCGAGCCCCAGTGCGTGGGAATCTGCGCAGGCAAGCTCGGCATCACCATGAGGTGCGCTACGACATTGGCGACGCACAGAGCGATCAGCGCAATCCACACACGCCGCGATACCCCCGTGGCGTGAATACCCTTGTTTTCGTTATTCATCCTTATCACCTTCCGTGTTTGTAAAGCCCATAAACCAACCGATCAAGTCCTGCATGACGGTGGTGTTTAAGCTGTATACGATGTTTTGGCCATGGCGCTCGTCGGTCACCAACCCGGCGTTTTTGAGCGTCGCCAAGTGATGGCTCAGCGACGGCTTACTGATATCGAAATGCTCGGCAAGCTCCCCCGCCGTGCAATTGCCCTCGCGCAGCAGTTCCAAAATGTGACGCCGTGTAGGATCGGCCAGCGCCTTAAAACCCTCTCCCGGCATAAGACCTCCTCTCATCATCTCTCATGACGTGCACACTATACTCAATATTTAGATGTTTGTCTAACTATCTAATCGCAATGCTTCAAACCACATCAAAGCAAACGCCATCGCAACCTATGGGCGATTACCTATAATGGCGATAGCTAAAACACGACCTGCTTCCCCATCGGAGGATATCTATGACCGAAACCACAGCCGCAACTCCCATCGAGACACGCGACACCAAGCTCGAGATCATCATGGGCCGCGAGGCACTCGATAAGCTCGCCGATGCTACGGTGTTGGTGCTCGGCTGCGGAGGCGTGGGCTCCAACTGCTGCGAGGCACTCGCCCGCGGCGGCATTGGTCATTTCGTCATTCTGGACAAGGACATCGTCGCGCCCAGCAATATCAATCGCCAGGCTATCGCCTTTCACAGCACCATCGGCAAGCGCAAGGTCGATGTTATGGAAGCCATGATCCACGACATCAATCCCACCGCCACCGTTATCAAACGCACCGAATACCTGCTGAGCGACAACATCGACGAGTTCTTCGCGAGCGTTTTGGAGCAGACGGACGGCAAGCTCGACTACGTCGTCGACGCCATCGACACCATCTCGGCCAAGCTCACCATTGCCAAATATGCTCAGGACCGCGGCATTCGTTTGGTCAGCTCCATGGGCGGGGCCAACAAGCTCCATCCCGAGTGCCTCCGCTTTGCCGACATTTTCGATACGGTACGCGACCCCATGAGCCGCATCATGCGCAAAGAATGTAAGAAGCGCGGAATCAAGAGTCTGCACGTGCTGTTTAGCTGCGAGGAATCGGTTAAGACCCAACCCCGCGACCCGTCCAACATCCACGAGCGTACCGAGTTGGGTACCGCTAGTTTTATGCCGCCCATCATGGGTCAGATGATTGCCGGCGAGGTTATCCGCCAGATCAGTGGACGCGGCACCGAGCGTGTGCGCGCCGACGGCCAACGCCTGGACTAGCGGAGTGCGCCGAGATGGAGCCCCGGTTATTTGATGCACACTGCCATCTTGATTTGATGGCTCACCCGGACGCCGTTGCCGATGAGGCGACGGCACTGGGCTTGGGCCTATTTGATTGCGGCGTCGATCCACGTGACTTTTCGGCCGCAAACGAGCGCGCCCATCGCCAACCAAGCATCATCGCCGGCATTGGGCTTCACCCCTGGTGGCTTGCCGACGGTCGCTGCGGTCCTGCCGAAATCAATCTGCTTTGCGAAGTTGCAGCCCAAGAGCGCTACATCGGCGAGGTGGGACTCGACTTTTCTGCGCGCTTTGCCGGAAGCGAGCCGCTGCAAACACAGGCACTTGACCGGCTCTGCGAGGCTCTCGCGCAACATCCTCTTACCGGGCGTGTGATATCAATTCACGACGTTCGTTCAGCAGGAGCCGTACTGGACGTCCTCGAATCGCATGGACTACTCATCCCAAACCCCGACTCCCCCGCTATCATCTTCCACTGGTTTAGCGGTACTTCGGACGAACTCGTCCGCGCGCGTAATGCGGGCTGTTATTTTTCCGTGAACGAGCGGATGCTCGCCACCAAGCGCGGTCGCGAATACGCCCGACAGATCCCACTCGATCGTTTACTGCTCGAGACCGATGCGCCGGCGGAGGCAAACACCGAAACAAGCGCACAGTCGCTTATCAGATCGCTCACATGGACCTCAGAACGCATCGCCTCACTCAAAAACCGCGACGCAGAGTGCATCGAGTCGGCAGTTTTAGCAAATGCGCACTCTGTTTTTGACCTTCGCTAACCCCTGTGGGCAAAAAATGCCAAGGGACATGCGAATCGCACAACGCAGTCCCTATTGGTAGGCAGTACAATTCGGCAGCTTTACACCAATTCGTGCATGAGATCACGGTTGCGTGCATACAATTCGTCAAAGATATGACGACGCGACGCATATAACTCGTGGGCAGCCATATCGGGCTCGATTGTTTGCGCAACGCCAAGGACTTGGGCGAGTTCATCCCATGATGCGTAGGCGCCACCTGCGAGAGCTGCCATGATGGCATCACCGAAGCATGCACCCACCGTAACCTTGGCAACCGAGACCTCGCGCCCGCATACGTCGGCGATAGTCTGCATCCAAACTGGATTCTTGGTTCCGCCTCCGACAAGCATAATGCGCCCAATTGGCAGTCCATGCTCTCGCTCGATAATGTCGACATGGGATGCAACGGTATACGCGACGCCTTCCAAGGCGGCGCGAACCATATGGGCTCGCGTATGCCTTCCGGTCAGGCCAAAGAAGACGCCACGCGCCTCGGGATCGTTGAGCGGAGTACGCTCCCCCGCAAAGTACGGCAGGCACAGGAGCCCATCGGCACCCGACGCCACATCGGCGGCATCATGCGCCATAACCGAATATGCATCGGGGCCACCGTGGCCCTCGGCCTCTACGGCGTCGCGATACAGCTCTTGGCGCAGCCACGATGTGAGTGCACCCGCCGTATTGGTCCCCGCGCAAATCCCGTAAGTTCCGGGAATGATAAACGTCCCCGGCCACAGGCGGGCATCATCGACCATATGATCAGCTAGGTAGATGAAATACGCCGTGCTCCCCAACTGAACCATCATATCGCCGGGACGGAATACACCCGTCGAAATGGCCTCGGCACCAGAGTCACCCGTTCCCACTAAG
>CABUCQ010000158.1 GCA_902490095.1 uncultured Collinsella sp. | reverse complement strand
AAAGGGAGGGGGCGGGGCATGCCCCGCCTCTTACACCACATCTCTGCGCGCTACCACATACTATAGGTTATGTTTATTATCTTCTTGAATGTAAATGCTATTCACTTAGCAACAGTACTCATATTTGGCATTTATTGCCCACCGCCATATAACTAACACCCTATAGCAGACAAAAACAGGCCGTAGCCCATCGCTGCGGCCTGTTTGGAGTCCAAAAGAGGCGCTAAGCGCTGTAGCCCATCGCCTGCAGGACAAACATGACAACCGTGAGCACCGTAATCACGCCGATAGTCGCCCAAGTGAGCACGTTCCACACGCGGCCATTGCGGTTGGCACCCATGATGTGACGGTCGGCGGCGATAACCACCTGGAACACCAGAACCACGGGCAGTAGCACGCCATTGATGACCTGCGAGGTCATCATAATCTGGAACAGATCGACGCCGGGCATGAGCACCAACACGGCAGAAATGCCGATGATGGCCGTAATGATGCCGCGGTAAACCGGGGCCTCGTCCCAGCTGCGGTCGGCACCGCGCTCCCAGCCAAATGCCTCGCAGATAGCGCTCGACGTAACGCCCGGCAGCACGCAGGCAGCCAAGAAGCTCGCCGCGACCAGGCCCGAGGCAAACAGTACCGTGGACCACTGACCCGCAATAGGCTCCAGCGCGCGGGCAGCATCGGCGGCATCGCTAATCTGAATACCCGCCGGGAACAACACCGTACCGGTCGTGATGATAATAAAGCCGGCAATGACATCGGCGGCAAGCGAGCCGCTCACGGTATCGATGCGCTGCAGCACGATATCGTCCTCGCCCGCGTTCTTATCGACCACGTTGTTCTGCGCCAAGAAAATCATCCACGGCGCGATGGTGGTACCAATCGTCGCGACCACGAGCGACACGTAGCTGGGGTCATTTTGAATGTTAGGCACGACCAGGTCGACCGCGACCTCACCCCAGTTGGGGCCAGCCATAAACGCGGCGACAATATAGGTCACGAACACGCAGCTCACCAGCAGCAGAATCTTCTCGATGCGCTGGAAACTACCCGACATGGTAAGCATCCACACCAGCAGCGCCACCAACGGCACCGAGATGCTCGCCGGCACGCCAAAGAGGGCGAGGCCGCTCGCAATACCCGCAAACTCCGAAATGGTCACGGCTGTGTTGGAGATCAACAGCGCCGCCATAGCAAGTACACTCTTGCGCACGCCAAAGCGCTCGCGAATGAGCGATGCCAGGCCCTTGCCCGTGACGCAGCCGCAGCGTGCCGCGGTCTCCTGCGTCACGATGAGCAGCACAGTCATGACGGGAAGCATCCAGAGCATCTTGTAGCCATAGCTGGCGCCCGCGCTGGAATACGTTGCAATGCCGCCGGCGTCATTGCCCGAAAGCGCCGCCAGCAGACCGGGACCCATAGCGCCAAAGATGGCCGCGATGGTCAACTTTTGCTTGGTGCCCGACTTTTGCTTGGTATTTTGCACGCGACCACCTAACCCATGACCGACATGGTGAGCAACACCGCAGCGGCGCAGTACGCTACGCACGAGATCATGACGGCAATAACGTTCATGGCGGTGCCCGACGTGTTGAGGTCATGCTCGTCACGCCAGAACAGCACCATCAGGTAAATCACGGCGCTCATGTTGCCAACCAGGCAAATGATGGCAGCGATATTAAAGCACCCGGTAAAGAGTTGCTCCTCAAACATGGGCGCATCGGGGAACGCGGCGGTGCGCACCAGCTGGGCGCACAGATAGGTCACGAGTGACAGAATCAGGCCCATGCCCGTGCTCTGGAAGAAGAACCCCAGATACGGCTTGGGCTCGTCGTCGTGACCGTCATACTCCAGGAAGTAGTTCTTGACGAACGACACCATACGCGAGGCAGCCAGCAACACGAGCGGCATGGCGCACATGGGGAACACCACCAAATGCGCGGAGCCCAGCGCCGTCCCCAGCACCGTTGCCATGATGCACGAGGCGATGCCCCACACGACGACCCAGTACTGACGATGCACGAACCAGCTGAGCACGTTCGTCGAGTCGTCCGACGCGCTATCGCCCGAGCCGACACCGGCGATCTGCAGGTCCTCCTGATGCTCCTCGGCGATAACGTCCATGGCGTCGTCGAAGGTCACGATGCCCAGGATATGACGGTTCTCGTCGCAGACAGGGATGGCAACCAGGTCGTACTTGGTCATCTCGTCCGTCACGTCTTCCTGGTCCTCGTCGGGTGACACGTAGACCAGATCGCGATAGGCGAGCTGGCCCAGCGTGGCGTCGCGGTCGGCCACGATCAGCGTGCGCAGCGAAAGCACGCCCGTCAGCATGCCGCTCGGGTCCTCGGTATAGACGTAATAGACGCTCTCAAAGTCCTCGTCGAGCTTGCGAATCGCCTCGATGGCGTCGCCGACCGTCGCCGTGGCGGGCAGCGAGACAAACTCCGAGGTCATGATGCGGCCGGCGGTGTTGTCCTCGTAGCCCAGCAGATTACGAATCGCCTTCTCCTCCTTGACGCCCATCAGGCGCAGGAGCTTCTCGGCCTTCTCGTAATCAAGCTCGTCGATCAGGTCGGCTGCATCGTCCGGGTCCATCATGGCCAGCATCGACGATGCGTCCGTGTCGGACAGGCCCTCGAGCATCTCGGTCATAAGCTCGTCGTCATCGAACTCCGAGATGGCCTCGGCGGCCTGGGCAGTATCGAGCTGCGCGAACACCTGCGCACGTAGGCGCGGGTCGAGTTGCTCGATAATGTCGGCGATGTCGGCAGGGTGCAGCTCGCCGAGCGTCTTGTGCGACACCGAGAGTTGAATGTTCTTGGTCGAGCGGTCGAGCAGGTCCATGTAGGACCAAGCGATGATGTCCTCACTGAGCGGCTTGCCCAGGTGCTTCATAAAGCCTTCGACGATATGCTCGAGCGCGGGGCTGATGGCGCGTAGCAGACCGCGAGCACCGACCTCGGCGCCCAGCAGGCGCAGCTGGTTTTCGCCCGACATGGAAAACTTGATGTCGTTGACGCGCACGACCTTCATGCCCTGCGTGTCGACAATCTGCTTGTTGAGCACGTCGCGGGCAAGCAAGAGTTCGGTCGGCTGCAGGTACGAAAAACGGATTTCGGTGGCCGACGTCTTAAGGTGTACACCCGTCTCGTCGATACGGTCGACCCATTTGCGCCAGCTGATCATAAACGGCGTCTTGCCGGGTCCGCGAAACGCGAGCGACGTCACGTGCGGAAAAACTTCGCCGGTAGCAATACCAAAATCGTTCACCACGCCGAGCTTTTCGCCGTCGACGTCCAAGACCGGCAATTTGAGCATCTCACTCAGATAATTCAATGGTGCTCCCCATCATTATTCCTCCGAACGCGGCCGCATATGCGACGTCCGGGGGCTTCTGGATATGTATACGCATGCGCGGGCGGCACGCCGCTCGACGCTTACACCCCGTGCATGCGCAAAAAGCACCTGCATGGGGTCATCGACTGTATGGTCGAGGTTTGGATTTCACCTGTAACCTTTCTCTTGACCCTCATTAACCGCAGTAACTATAGCATCAGCATCGCCCTGCGCCATCGAATTTATGCGCTGCACATTGCAGGCATACCAAACGCTGGCGTATCCGTGACATAGCCATTGGGGACGTTCTTAAACGACTACCCAATGACTACTCTGTGGTGTCGTCGTCCTCGACAAGTTGGGGGAACACGGCGTCCTTGGGCATGGTGACCTTCGTCAGCGAGGTGAGCTT
>CABUCQ010000157.1 GCA_902490095.1 uncultured Collinsella sp. | reverse complement strand
TTAAGTTTGCTGCTCTACAGTCCTGCGCAAGACGGAAAGCACATTAAGTGCTTTCCTTTGCGTGCGGAACTCGCGACGAACTAAACAGCCAGGCACGCTATGCACGTTCGTCATCATCCCGGTAGGTATCTGATAAAAGAAGGTGCGCCGGCTTTCGCCGGCGCCTTATAAGGGGTTTAGTTGGTTGCTATCTTTTTTGCAGCCTGCTCTACGTAGTTGGCCATCTCATCGACGTCGCAGACGTCTTCGAAGCGGACGGGCTTGGACTCGAGTTCGGCGAGCTGGGCTGGGGCGACCGTGTTGGTTGCCTGCTCGAGCACGCGCATGGCCTCAAAGTCGTCCTCGGGAACGTCGAGGCCCAGGGCGTCGCAGCAGGCGCGCGGGAACTTGTAGGGGCTGGCGGTCGAAAGCAGCACGCGGGCCTTGGCGCCCTCGGCGGGAGCGACCTTTTCAAAGACGTGATAGCCGCAAGCGGTGTGCGGGTCGATCACGTAGCCGTTTGCATCCCAGCAGCTCTTGATGGCGGCGCGGACCTCGTCCTCGCTGGCCCAGCCGCAGCCAAAGACGCTCTGAATCTTTGCCAGCAGGTCGGTGGGAACCTCGTAGCGACCAGTCTGTGCCAGCTGCTCCATAAGGCCGGCAACGAGCTCGCAGTCGCCATCGGACAGGAAGTAGAGCATGCGCTCCAGGTTAGAGCTGATGAGGATGTCCATCGAAGGCGAGATGGTCGTGAAGAACGGGCGGTTGCGGTCGTAGACGCCGGTGGTCAGGAAGTCAGCCAGCACGTTGTTCTTGTCGCTCGCGACGATGAGCTTGGCGACGGGCAGACCCATGCGCTTGGCATAGTAACCGGCCAGGATATCGCCAAAGTTGCCGGTCGGTACGCAGAACTCCACGGCGTCGCCGGCCTCGATGGCGCCGGCGCGCAACAGCTGCGCATAGGCGGCAAAGTAGTAGACGACCTGCGGTACCAGACGGCCGACGTTGATGGAGTTGGCACTCGAAAGCACCGTGCCTGCGGCCTCCAGACGCTCGGCAAGCTCCTTATCGGCAAAGATGCGCTTGACGGCGCTCTGGGCGTCGTCAAAGTTGCCGCGGATGCCGCAGACGGCGACGTTATCGCCCTCCTGAGTGGACATCTGCAGATTCTGTACGCGGCTGACTTTGCCCTCGGGATAAAAGACGGTGATGCCCGTGCCCGGGGCGTCGGCAAAGCCGGCGAGTGCTGCCTTGCCCGTGTCGCCCGACGTGGCGGTGACGATCATGATGCGCTCGGCGCCGCCGTCCTGGGCGGAGGTGCGGGCCATGAGGCGGGGGAGCATCTGCAGGGCGACGTCCTTGAAGGCGCTCGTGGGGCCGCCAAAGAGCTCCATCACATAGGTCTGAGGGGCGTCGGTGCCCGGTGCTGCGTCGAGCTTGACGAGAGGCGTGACCTCTTCACTCGCGAACGTGCCGCGGTATGCCTCGTCGACACACGCCGAAATTTCTTCGTCCGTGTAATCGTTCAGTAACATTCCCAACACATTTTGAGCGATTTCAAAGTACGATTTATCAGCAAGCGAGCTGATATCGACCTGCTGGGTGCCAAGCTCGTCCGAGACAAACAAACCCCCGTCGGGAGCGATGCCGGTACGGATTGCCACCTTACTTGAGCATGATAAAGTGCGTCCTCGTGTACTATGATAAGTTCCCATATAACAGTGCTCCTCGGATACCTTGGTCCCAATCGGTGAAACCATGGTATCAGAGCGCGCAAAACAGGTTTGCAGAGGCTTTTAGAAAGGTAACCTCCACGCCATGATAAAAATTGCCAAGTTTGGCGGCTCGTCGGTCGCCGACGCCGAACACTTCAAGAAGATCAAGGCCATCGTCGATGCCGACCCTGCCCGCCGTTTTGTGGTGGTTTCCGCCTGCGGTCGCCGCTTTAAGGGCGACACCAAGGTGACCGACCTGCTCTACCTGGTTAACGCGCACGTTAAGTATCACGTGTCGTGCGAGGAGCTGCTCGAGGACATTGGTCAGCGCTATTTTGATATCGCTGACGAGCTGGAGCTCACCTATCCCATACGCGAGGAGTTCGCGGCCTTTGCCGAGCGCGCCCGCTCGGGCGGCTACTCTACCGAGGAGCTCGTGAGCCGCGGCGAGTACTTCACCGCTCGCCTGATGGCCGAGTACCTGGGCCTGCCGTTCCTGGACGCCGCGACGGTTGTGGCGTTCCATCACGATGGTACGCTCAGCATGAACCGCACCTCCGAGTTGGTGCAGGAGTACGGCCAGCAGGGCGGTTTTGTTATGCCTGGTTTCTACGGCGCGACGCGTGAGGGCCAGATCAAGCTGCTCGATCGAGGCGGTGGCGATATCTCGGGCTCGATTCTGGCCAAGTGCCTTGGCGCCGATCTGTACGAGAACTGGACCGACGTTTCGGGCTTCTATTCTGCCGATCCGCGTATTGTTCCCGAGGCTCAGCCCATTGCGCGCGTTACCTACGAGGAGCTGCGCGAGCTTTCGTACATGGGCGCAAGCGTCCTGCACGAGGAAGCCGTGTTCCCCGTGCGCGAGGCAGGCATTCCGCTGGTCATCAAGAACACCAATGCGCCGCAGGACCCCGGCACCATCATTAGCGAGACGGCTGACGAGGGCGAGGCGGAGCCCATCATTACCGGCGTGACCGGCAAGCGCGGTTTTGTCGCCATCAACGTTGCCCGCGACCGCACCAAGCCCCGTGTTGGCTTTATGCGCCGCGCGCTTTCGGTGTTCGAACGCTATGACGTTTCCGTCGAGCACATGCCCACCGGTGTCGACCGTTTTGGCGCTGTGGTGCAGGAGCAGGACGTTCACGATTCGCTGTACTCGCTCGTGGGCGACATTCAACAGGAGGTCGAGCCGCTCGAGATCGAGGTTGTCGAGGGCTTGGCGCTCATCGCTACCGTCGGTCGTAACCTGCGCGGCCGCGCGGGTATCTCGGGCCACCTGTTTGGCATGCTTGGCCAGGCCGGCGTGAGCGTGCGCATGATTTCGCAGAGCTGCGACGAGATCAACATCATTATCGGTGTTGAGGAGAAAGACTTCGACCTGGCGATTCAGACCATTTACCGTGCCTTCTCCGACGAGAACGGCATTGTGAAGGTCTCCGACTTGGAGGCTCCCACGCCGGTCGATCCCACCCTGGCCGCGCTCCACAAGTAGCCGCTATCTCGCTAGATTATTGGGACAAGTGCCAAAAATCTAGCGCGGGGCGTTTCGTTTCGGTTTCGTTTCGACGGGGCGGGTTTCGTGCCCGCCTCGTTCTTGTATACACTGGCAACAATAATCGGCCTGCTCGGCGTGCGGGCAAAAGCCATAACCTTTAAAGGGGGAAGCATGAAACAGTACACGGTTGCTATTTTGGGCGCGACGGGAGCCGTGGGCACCCAGATGCTCGAGTGCCTCAATGAGCAGGAGTTCCCGGTCGGCAAGCTCAAACTGTTGGCAAGTGCACGCTCCGCGGGTAAGACCGTTGAGTTCCGCGGCGAGCAGATCGTGATCGAAGAGGCTTGCCCCGAGGCCTTTGAGGGCTGTGACATTGTGCTTGGAGCCGCCGGCGACGATATCGCGAAGGAGCTGCTGCCCGAGGCCGTCAAACGCGGCGCCGTCGTGGTCGACAACAGCCATGCCTTCCGCATGGATCCCGAGGTGCCGCTGGTTGTGCCCGAGATCAATGCCGACGATATCAAGTGGCATCACGGCCTTATCGCCAATCCCAACTGCGCGACCATCATCGGCCTGGTTCCCACGTGGCCGCTGCATCAGCTCGCCGGCGTGAAGCG
>CABUCQ010000156.1 GCA_902490095.1 uncultured Collinsella sp. | reverse complement strand
GCATTCCGGCGCGGCCCGCTTGGTATCGCACTTAGATTCGCGAGATTGCGGCGATTGACGGTCTACTTGCCGACAACGCCTTCGGCATCCCACCAGTCGAGCTGGGCGATGTTGTCGCGGATATGCTGGCAGCTCTTGTGGAAGCCCTCGAGCTCGTGCTCGGACAGGTCCAGCGTATAGACCTCCTCGACGCCCTCGGCGCCGATCACGCACGGCAGGGAGGTAAAGATGCCCTCTTCGCCATACTGGCCGGTCATAAGCGTAGAGGCCGAAAGCACGGCGTGCTCGTTGTGCAGAACGGCGGCGCAGACGCGCGCGGCGGAGTTAGCGACGGCGTACTCGGTGCACTGCTTGCCCTGGTAGGTCACATAGCCGCCCTTGCGTGCGAGCTCTTCGACCTCCATGTGGTCGAAGGCGTACTTGTCGGGGTTCTCGGCCTGAAGCTCGTTGAGGCTCTTGCCGGCGATGGTCGCGGACTTAAAGGCGGCCAGCTGGCTAAAGCCGTGCTCGCCGATCATGTAGGCGTCGATGGACTTGGGGCTCACGCCGACCTTCTTGGAGATCTCGGTGCGCAGGCGGGCGGAATCCAGGCCGCAGCCCGAGCCGATGATCTTCTTGGGATCGTAGCCGGTCAGGTGCCACAGCTCGGTGCACACGACGTCGCAGGGGTTGGAGATGCTCACAAAGATGCCATCGAAGCCGGCGTCGACGATGCGCTTGGCAAAGGTGCGGGCGGCGTCGGTGGTAAAGAACAGCTCGCCGTCGCGGTTGCCGGCGGCCAGCGCGACCTTGCCGGCGGCGTTGACGATGACATCGCAGCAGGCAAGCTCCTCGTAGTGGTCGTAGCAGTTGACGATCTTGGTGTTGTACGGGACAAACGAAAGGGAGTCGCGCAGGTCCTGAACCTCGGACGTCACCTTGGCCTCGTTGATATCGCACAGGTACAGCTCGTCGGCAATGCCCTGCATGAGCAGGCTGTTGGCGACATGTGCTCCTACGTGGCCCTGGCCGACCACACCGATCTTACGCGTCTGGTACATATACGTATCCTTTCGGCCGAGTTTTTCGCGTCGAACCATTGTAGCTTCCTGCCGCCACTTTGCCAGGCTAAAGCGCGGTAGATTTTTGGGACATGCCTTAATCTCTACTTTTGGAGTGATCTGGGCCGCTGACGGCATCGCTGGGCGATGTGCTCGCGCGGATGGGGCCGGTCGTTGTACCATAGCTGCAACTGACTCGTAAGGAGCATCCATGCCCATTCGCATTCCCGACGCCCTCCCTGCCGCCGCGCAGCTCGAGAGCGAGAACATCTTTGTCATGACCGAGTATCGCGCGCTGCACCAGGATATCCGTCCGCTGCGCGTGCTCATCCTCAACCTCATGCCCACCAAAATCGCCACCGAGACGCAGATCATGCGCAAGCTCTCCAACACGCCGCTGCAGGTGGAGGTGGACCTGCTGCGCACCAAAACGCACGAGGCCACGCACGTGAGCGCCGGCCACCTGGAGACGTTCTATCGCACGTTCGACGACATCCGCGACATCCACTACGACGGCCTGATCATCACGGGCGCGCCGGTGGAGCAGATGCCGTTCGAGGAGGTCGACTACTGGCCCGAGCTCTGCCAGATCATGGATTGGTCCACCACGCACGTGCACTCCACGCTGCACATTTGTTGGGGCGCGCAGGCGGGGCTCTACCATCATTACGGTATCCAGAAGTACGACCTGCCGGCAAAGGCGAGCGGCGTGTTCGAGCATTATCTGGTGAAGCCGCAAAGCCCGCTGGTCCGCGGCTTCGACGACCGTTTCTATGCCGTGCATTCGCGCAACACCGATGTGCGCCGCGAGGACGTGGAGGCCGAGCCGCAGCTTGAGGTTGTGGCCGTGTCCGACGAGGTGGGCCTGTACATCGTCAAGTCGACCGACAGCCGTCGCTTCTTTGTCTTTGGTCACCCCGAGTACGATACCGACACGCTGCGCCTGGAGTACGAGCGCGACGTGAAGCGCGGCCTCAACCCTCAGGTGCCGGCGCATTACTTCCCGGGCGACGACCCCTCCGCCGATCCGCGCAACGTCTGGCGCAGCCAGGCTCAGCTGCTCTACACCAACTGGCTCAACTACTACGTCTACCAGACCACGCCCTACGACCTGGCTCGCGCCGGCGAGGAGCACTAGGCCGCTGTCGTGGCTGTGGCTGCGGCGGTTACCGTGGCCGCTACGCGACGAGCGTGGATAATCGGACGCATGTTGAATGAGCGTGGATAATCTCCCACTTTTGGTCGAGGAACAGGCCCAAAGTGGGAGATTTTCCACGCTCGATTTTTCTGCGGCTGTCGTAGGCGGCAGCACCACGCGTCGAGTGTTTACGGACAGCATCGCAAACTAGGTAGTTTCGAGCCACAGCATATTTTCTTTTAAGGAAATCGACGGCTTTTGAGGCATAAAGATGTGGAGACAGGGACCTCTGGACAACCGCTCTACCTGCAGATATAGAGCATTGGCCTAAAACGTCCAAAACCGTCAAGCATTTGGTCAGCTGCTGGACAGCATTTGGTCAGACTTCGCATGAAACCGTCTGGTACGTTGGCGCCGTTCCAAGAGTTTGGAGGCGACATGGCAAACATGACGGCGAATCAAAGACTTGCAGGTCACATTAAAGCGTGCGAGCAGCAGATGAGCTGCGTGTACGCGCGAACTGCGGCGGAGGCAAAGCAGATTGAGCGACGGGTGGCGGCGGGAAGTCTCGAGGCGGTCATGCCAGGGCTGTATGCGCGTCCGGAATATTGGTCCGAACTCAAGTTTCGACAGCGTTATCTGCATCGGGTGCGGGCCCTTGCGCAAAAGCATCCCGACTGGACGTTTTGCTCCTATACGGCGGCTGTTATCTATGGTCTTTCGGTTTCGCATGCCAATTTGACGCACATCCATATCGCCGCGATGCCGGCGCAATCAACGACGCCGGGCTCTCAGGTCGTTCGCCATCGTTATGTTCGTCAAACACGGGCCACCCAGATGGACATTGCCGTGACCGATATCGATCAAACGATTACGGATTGCCTGGTCGATGCATCGTTTGTCGAGGGACTGATCATTGCGGACTCGGCGCTTCATGAGCAGCTGTTGTCGAAGGAGCATCTCGTTGAGGCAGTCAACAAGCTTGGCTTAAATCGTCGCGGTGTTGTGACGGCGCGCAGGGTTGCACGGTATGCCGATGGCCTGTCGGAAAGCGGTGGCGAGTCCAAGGCGCGCGCCCTGATGATCGAGCGCGGCTGGCAGACGCCGGAGCTGCAAATTGAGCTGTTCGACCCGGTTGAGCCGGGACGGCCGTATCGCGTCGACTACTTGTGGCGCGTGGAAGATCGGCTGATCATCGGGGAATTTGACGGATTCGTTAAAAGCGAGAAGGCAGCGGAGGAGGGCAAGCTCGCAAAGGCGCAGTTTGATGAGCGCCAGCGCGAGTCGAGGCTTTCGCTGCTTGATAACTGCAGGATCGTGCGCTTGTGCTGGGATGATCTGAGGGATCCGGCAAAGCTCGATCGCAAGCTCAAAGTTGCCGGCGTGCCGCGTGCATGTTGAGGCGGTTGCGGGGCGTTAAGCTGCACGAGCGTGGATAATCGGACACACGAGCGCGGAAATCTGGACGCGCGTTGATTGAGCGTGGATTTTCAGACATACAAGCGTGGATTATCGGACGCTTGCCGAATGAGCGTGGAAATCTGGACATACGAGCGTGGAAAAACGGACGTTTGCAACATGAGCGGGTAGCGCGCAGAGATGTGGTGTAAGAGGCGGGGCATGCCCCGCCCCCTCCCTTT
>CABUCQ010000155.1 GCA_902490095.1 uncultured Collinsella sp. | reverse complement strand
CAGACCCGGAATCACGGAGTAGCGCAGCTCGGACGCACGGCCCAAATCGCCGTTGCGCGTCGCACGCTCCTCTTCGCTCTTGGCCTCGTCGAGCTGTCCCTTGAGCTCCTGCACGTGGTCGATGGCGTTCTTTTGGTTGAGCCAACCGGCCTTTTGCACGTTGAGCTTTTCTTGGACCTCGGCGATCTCTTGGCGCAGGGCCTCCAGACGCTCCTTGGAGGCGTCATCGGTCTCCTTCATGAGCGCCTGCTCCTCGATCTGCAGCTGGGTGAGCTGACGCGTGGTGGCGTCGATCTCGACCGGCATGCTGTCGAGTTCCATGCGCAGGCGGCTTGCCGCCTCATCGACCAGATCGATGGCCTTGTCGGGCAGGAAGCGGTCGGCGATGTAGCGATCGGAGAGGTCGGCAGCTGCCACGAGCGCGCTATCGGTGATATGCACGCCGTGGAAGATCTCGTACTTCTCCTTCAGACCACGCAGGATCGAAATGGTGTCCTCGACGGTAGGCTCGCTCACCATAACGGTCTGGAAACGGCGGGCGAGCGCCGCGTCCTTCTCGATGTACTTGCGGTATTCGTCGAGCGTGGTCGCGCCGATCGCGTGCAGGTCGCCACGGGCGAGCGCCGGCTTGAGGATGTTGCCGGCGTCCATGGAGCCCTCGGTGGCACCCGCGCCCACGATGGTGTGGAGCTCATCGATGAACAGGATGACCTTGCCCTCGGACTTTTGCACTTCCTTGAGCACGGCCTTCAAGCGGTCCTCGAACTCGCCGCGGTACTTGGCACCGGCGACCAGCGCGCTCATGTCGAGCTCGATAAGGTCGCGGTCGCGCAGGGTGCTCGGCACGTCGCCGGCCACGATACGCTGAGCGATGCCCTCGACGATGGCCGTCTTGCCGACGCCCGGCTCACCGATAAGCACGGGGTTATTCTTGGTGCGGCGGGACAGGACCTGGATGGTACGACGGATCTCGTCGGTACGGCCGATGACCGGGTCAAGCTTGCCGGCGCGGGCAAGGTCGCAGATATTGCGGCCGTACTGCTCCAGTGCCTCAAACTGAGTCTTGTCCTCGGCAGACGTCACGCGGTCATCGCCACGCAGCTCCTCGTAGACCTGCTCAATGCGCTCCTTGGTGACGCCGGCGTCGCGCAGCACGCGGCCCGCCTCGCCCTTGTCCTCGGCAAGCGCCATCAGCAGATGCTCAGTCACCACAAAGCTGTCGCCCATCTTGGTGGCCTTCTTCTCGGCCTTTTCGATGACGCGGACGAGCTCGTTGGACAGGCCCATCTGCTGGCCCTCGCCCGAAACCTTGGGCGCGTGGTCGATGGCATCCTGTGTGGAGCGTGCGAGCTGAGCCGGGTCGGCACCGATGCGCTCGATGATCACGGAGATATTGCGCTCGCCGGCACCGAGCAGGGCAGACAGCAGATGAATCGGCTCCACCGCGCCGGCCTGCGCATCGGCAGCCGTGCTCATGGCGGTCTGCAGCGCCTCGCGCGACGTCATTGCTAGCTTATCGATTCTCATGGAATCACCTCTCTTGGGGTGGCCGCCCTACGGGGCGGCTTCACGTTGTTCGAGAAGTATTGTTGCCAGCTTTGCGCGATCTTATACACAAATCTAAGTCTCTATATATAAGATTTTCTGAGTGATTGAAAGATAGGGGTAAAGATGTCGGCCCGCCGCCGCACAGGTGCGCTACCGTCTCAATCTGTAACATCTATCGACCGTTTCTGGCTCCAAATGTTACAAATCGAGACAGACCGAAAACCACCACAAAGAGGGCAGGCACCTTTGTGGTGGTCGAGGTCTCTACTCCTTCGCCGAACCCGTACTTCCCGATTCGACGGTCCAGGGCATCTCATCCTCGAACAGCCATGTACGGGCAGACCCACTATCGCGTGCAGTCTGCGGGTCAGGCAAGCAGGTCTGTTTATAGGCATCTTGGATACACTGACCCATAAAATCGTTGAGCTCGGTCTGGTCGCCCTCCATGACATAGGCGACATCGCCGTCCATGATGTAGATGCCCGGACCCTCATTGCCCTCGTAGCCCGGATCGTACGAGACATCACATAACTTGGCGCCGTTTGCAGTGTCCAGCTCGATGGAAGAGTGGCATCCGCCAACCATGTCGTTCGCTTTTGCCCGATAGGACGCATATCCGTACCAACGCTTAAATGTTTTGCCCTTGAGTAGCTCGGACGCCCTATCGATCAGGCTTGTATCCGTGGTATAGCGCATGGCCCCAAGCTGAATACGCGGATAATTGCTAATACCCAGCACAGCCGGCTGCTCATCAAAATCAACGGTAATGGCCTCGGGCTTGTCGTCGCCGGTCAGAAGTTCGACAGATTGAGTCACAGGCTTGACCACCGGCTCCGTCACCGCAGCAGGTAGAAATGCCATACCGACAGCGCCCGCGCCAACCACAGCGATCGCAAGCGCCAAGACAATCAATCCAATACGGGCAGAACGGCTCACGGCAAAACACCCCACAATGCAAACCTTCGCCACCTGCACTAATGATACCGCCAGCTAACACTATTACCAAAAGAAGCCGCGCGCTCCTCACCACCACAAAGGGGACAGGCACCTTTGTTGTGGTTTTCGACGCTAACGGTCGACCATCTCGCGCCATGAGATTAAACTTGAATTGTTCTCTGAACATATCCATTTCTGCCTATCCTCAACAGATCTTTGTCTCGAGGAGCGCATGTGAAGCCGTCTCATTCCACCGGTCGTAACGTCATCGCCATTCTCGCCATACCCATCGTGATGCTCTTCCTTATCGTCATCACGCCCTTTTCTTTTGGTATCGCCTCGCCCTTCGATCTTTGCGGGATGATCGACGCCGGCTCGCGTGCCACCTCGCTCTCCTTTGTCTGCCGTGGCGTGTTCTACGAATATGCAATTCCCACCGGAAGTTGGCAGTCCAAGTTACCGTTGCTCGGCAAGGTCGACGGATGCTCCCCCTATTTCTGCCTTGAACCTCAGGCGCTAAACTATCTAATCGACGACCAGCCACTCGACTCCATCACCCTCGCCTACGACTACGCACCAAACACCGATGAGCGCCACATGAACCAAGTCCTCGACAAGATGCTTGGACAGTGCGGGCTCACCGAGGAGACCGGTCGAACCATCTATAGCAACCAGAAATTAAAGCGAACAGAACTCCGCCGTGTCGGAAAAATCAAAGGGCGAAACGGGGCCGCCTACTGGGATGCCTGGGCAACACGCGACAAGGGCGAATTCGGACACAGCACCTATATGGTCACTGTCTACACCAAAGACGGAATTAAGGACAATGTTGACGATTTCGCGTCATCCAAACTCGGCATCCCCAAAACAACCAAACCCGCCAGCCCGGATGAAATTCTGTAGAGACGCTCATTAGAATGTCGTTCAACGAGCACGGCAACATCGAGCTCGCCCCCACCACCACAAAGGGGACAGGAGCCTTTGTGATGATCTTCGGCCCCGGCGTTCACCATCTCGATCTGTAACATCTAGCTGCCGTTTTGGACCTCAGATGTTACAGATCGAGACGAAATGTTCAGCAGTTCCCGTTTATCTAAATCTGTAATAACTACTCGGCAAATAAGGGTCTACCTGTTACAGAACGAGACAAACCGCGGACCACCACAAAGGCGCCTGTCCCCTTTGTGGCGGTTTTCGACAAAAAGAAGCCGCCCCATTAACAGAGGCGGCATCAAGCAAGTCTATTTATTAGCGTTTCTCAAGACCCAACGAGAACGTCGCGATAGCCCCGGCCACACCTTTCCCTCGGGCGACCTTCGCGAAGCGCGTGAGCACGAGGGAAAGGTGTGGCAGGGGCGTACAGCAGAGTTACTCGGCAGAGGCCTTGAACTTGTTGTAGTTGATCAGGCAGCC
>CABUCQ010000154.1 GCA_902490095.1 uncultured Collinsella sp. | reverse complement strand
CCCTGGACGATCACCTGGCTGCCGATCTCCTTGGGGTCGCGCAGCTTAATGACCTTGAACAGGGCATTCTTGATGACGGAATAGGACAGGCCGGCCGCGATGTCGCCCACCGTGGCGCCTTCCTTTTGCGCCTGCTTGACGCGCGAGTTCATAAAGACCGTGCAGCGACTGCCCAGGTCGACGGGGGCCTTAGCATGGATGGCGGCATCGGCGAACGCGCGCACGTCCATGTTCATAGACACGGCGAAGCTCTCGATAAAGCTACCGCAACCCGACGAGCAGGCCTCGTTGAGCATGATGTGCTCGATAACGCCGTCCTTGACGCGCAGGCACTTCATGTCCTGGCCGCCAATGTCCAGGATAAACTCGACGCCGGGCAGGAATGCCTTGGCGCCGCGCAGGTGCGCAACGGTCTCAATCTCGCCGGAGTCGGCCTTGAGGGCCTCAATGAGAAGCGCCTCACCGTAGCCCGTGGTGGTCACGTGACCGATGGTGCAGCCGGCGGGGATATGGTTGTAGAAATCGGCCATGATGACCTTGGCCGTGCCCAGGATGTCGCCGTTGTTGTTGCCGTACCAGGTGTGCAGCAGCTGACCGTCCTCGCCCACGAGCGCGGCCTTCATGGTGGTGGAGCCGGCGTCGATGCCGATGAACACGCGGCCGGTGTAGCCGTCGAGCTTGCCCTTGGGGACGACTTCCTGGTCGTGGCGACCCTTGAACTCGGCAAAATCCTCGTCGGTGGCAAAGAGCGGGTCCAGGCGCTCGACCTCGGCACCCTGCGTGTCGCCCAGGGCATCGATGGCCTCGATGAGCTGCGGGAATGAGCTGAGCTTGTTGGACTCGTGCGCCATGGCGGCGCCGCTCGCCACAAACAGATGGGCGTTTTGGGGCACGATGCGGTGCTCCTCGTCCAGGTTGAGCGTGAGGTAGAAGCGGTGGCGCAGCTCGGAGAGATACTGCAGCGGGCCGCCCAGGAAGGCGACGTTGCCGCGGATGGGACGGCCGCACGCCAGGCCCGAGATGGTCTGGGTCACGACGGCCTGGAAGATGGAGGCGGCCACGTCCTCGGGGCGGGCGCCCTCGTTGAGCAGCGGCTGCACGTCGGTCTTGGCAAAAACGCCGCAACGGCTGGCGATGGGATAGATGGTGGTGGCGTTGGCCGCGAGCTCGTTAAGGCCGCTCGCGTCGGTGTGCAGCAGGGTTGCCATCTGGTCGATGAACGCGCCCGTGCCGCCGGCGCAGGTGCCGTTCATGCGCTGCTCGATGCCGTTGTCGAAATAGATGATCTTGGCGTCCTCGCCGCCCAGCTCAATGGCAACGTCGGTGGCCGGGATGAGGGTCTCGACGGCGCGCTTGCTGGCGATGACCTCCTGGACAAACTCCAGGTCGAGCCACTGGGACAGCAGCAGGCCGCCCGAGCCGGTAATGGCGCAGGTCATCTGGGCCGTCGGCAGCACGGTCGCAGCACCCTCGAACAGGTCGCGGGCACAAGCGCGGACGTCGGTGTGGTGGCGCTGGTACTTGGCGTAGACAATCTGGTTGTCGTCGTTGAGCACGGCGAGCTTAACGGTGGTGGAGCCCACGTCGATGCCCAGGTGCAGGTTGCCACGAGCGTTCTCGGGGTTGAAGATCGCGCCTTCGGGGGCGTGGGCGGCGGCTACGGACTCAGCGGCGGTGGCGGGCTCGCTAGCGACGGACGCCTCCCCTGCCGCGTTCTTGGCATCGGCAACTGCCTCAGCGACTTTCTCGGCAGCAGCGGCCGCAGCCTTCTGCGCGGCATCCGCCACGGCGGGCGCGGCCTCGCGTGCGGCAGCGACCACACGGTCCTTAATGCCCTCGACGAGTTTGCTCATCTGTCTCTCCTCTTAGTTGTTGGGCTCGACGGTTGCGGCGGTGTCGACCGCGTCCTCGAGCTGCAAGTTCAATAGCTTCATGCCGTATTCCGGCACGTTGATATCGATGGGTTGGCCATATAGGTCGCCGGGACGCACAAAGGCGATAACCGTCATAATGCGCGCCATGGCCTCGGGCGATTCGGTGAGGCCGCGCTCAAACCAGCGCTGGATCAGGCCAACCTCGGCACTCACGACATAGGTAACGTAGTAGTCAAAGAACGTGCCCAGCGCCAGGCCCAAAATGCCCGTCTGCGCACGGGGCACCACGGCCTCACGCGCGGTGTCGATAATCTTTTTAATGAAAGCCTGGTCACCGCCCGGGCCCAGCAGCGATCCGATCAAATCGCGGTTGGCCGCAAGGTAGCGCAGCAACTCAACCGAACCGGGCGCCGGCTCGAGCTCATCGATGTTGTGATAAAGATCGGGCAGTTGAGCTGCAGTAATGAGCTCAATGCGCTCACGGATCTCGGCCAGCAAGCCATCCTCGATTTGATTGATAAAGTCGGGGATATCGCGGTAGTGCGAATAGAACGTGCGTCGCGTAAGGCCAGCGCGCTCGGTGAGCGACGCGACATTAATGCGCGAAAGGTCGCCGCTTTCGGCAAGCTCGCTGGCAAGTGCCTGGCGAAGGGCACGCTGCGAGCGAAGGGACCGGCGATCGCATTTCTCGAGCTGGGACAAGCGTCCTCCTTGTTACTCAACCTGTACGCTATTGCACAGTGCGAGTATTATTGCACACCGTGTGCATCAACACGTAAAGGCAATATTTGGGATGTGACGAAGGGGCAGCCTCTTTGTCACATTATTCGATGACGGTGCAGGAGTTTTGCTTGCGCATGGTGGCGAGCATGTGTTTGGGGACGGCGTGGACCATGCAGTTGCCGATGGTCGCGCTCGCGGCGGCCTTGGCCGCGTCACTGCCATTCTTGGTCGCATAGCTGTGGCGGAAACGCTTGAGCATGGCGATGTCGTTGCCGCCGTCGCCGTAAACCGCGACCTCGTCCTCGGCAATGCCGTAGTAGCCCGCCAGCCAGGCCACGCTCTCGCCCTTGTTGCACACCACGTCCGTGATCTCGAACATCACCGGATCGAACGGCGCGTTGACCACACGGTCCGAACGCTCGGCCAAATACGCCTTAAGGTCGCGCTCCAGCTCGGGCGAGGTCACGCGGCAGTTGATCTTGCACACGTCATGACGCAGGATGTCGCCGATCGACTGGTCGAAGTACTGTTCCTCGTGGTACCCGCCACGCGCACGCATGCCGCGCATCACGATGCGCTTGATAGGGCTGTCCTTTTTAAAGCCCGCCTGGTGCATCTCGAACGATCCGCTCGAAAACATGCCGTCGGGCGTGGAGCAGTCAAAACAGATATCCGGAAACTCCTTGAGCAGCTCCTCGGTAATCTGCGAGTCGATGGTCCAGGTCCTGAGCACCTCGCCATGGCTGTCGCGCACGATGGACCCATTGGAGCAGCAGGCGTCGAGTGCCAGGCCCGTAAAGCCATGCTCGCCAATCGGCAGCGTCGAGCGTCCGGTCGCGGGAACCACATGCAGGCCAGCCTCGGTCAGCTCGCGAATGGCACGGCGGATGGTCCCATCTGCCTCGTGCAGGGCGTTCAGCAGTGTTCCGTCTAAGTCACTCGCAAACATCTTGATCATGGGCATGCCTCTCCTTCGTCTGCACGATATTGTAGACGAGAACGGGCGCGCCCGTCAGGCGAAAGATTGTCCTACACCGCGGCGGGGCCGTGTTCGCCGGTACGGATGCGGATAACTTCCTCGACCGGCTCGACCCATATCTTGCCGTCTCCAACGGCACCGGTGCGAGCAGCATTGCAGATAATCTCGACAATTCCGTCGACATGCTCATCGGCGCAAATGAGCGTGAACTGCACCTTAGGGATCGTGTTGACAAGCAACTCGTTGCCGCGCACGTATTCCTTCCAGCCATGCTGTGCACCGCAGCCCTGCACCTGGTTGATAGTCATACCGCGAACATCAGCAGCAAACAGCG
>CABUCQ010000153.1 GCA_902490095.1 uncultured Collinsella sp. | reverse complement strand
TCGGTCGGAGGGGTGGCTTTGTAAAGCCGTTTGTCTCCACCCGCGTAGCGGGTGGTTTAAAGCTGGCCGCTGCGCGCCCAGCAGACTAAAGTCTTGAACGCAAAGGAGGCCACTTAATGTGGCCTCCGTCTTGCGCAGGACTGCCCGAGCAGGCGATGTTGCCCCATACGCCCGCCCAGGTCCGCCGGGATTATGACAGCTTGACGATCGGCGCAAAGCCCTTCATGAGCTTTTTGGTCTGGCCGGTCTTTTCGAATTGGACCTCGATCATATCTCCGACGACCGAGATCACGGTACCCGTGCCAAAGGTCTTGTGGCTCACGGTATCGCCCGCGGCAAAGTCCTGCGATGCGCTGGCGCGATCGACTTTGCGCTCCACCGTCGGGGACACTTTGGACGACGGCTTTTTGGCTCGCGGCGCACCCGACCCAAAGGTCGAGGCAACGCGGCCGGCATCGGGCGAAACGCCGCGATGGCGCTCGGTACCGTAGCTGCTGCCGCCAAAGAAATCGTCGAAGCTCGATCCGCCACGCGAACCGGAACCGCCGGTCGAGCGCGTGCGCGAGCCAAACACCTTGCCACCATACATGTCCGAGCCCATGCCCGAGCCAAAGGTACCGTGACGGTCGCCGCGCTTCTCCCAGCCCGTGCCCTCAAAGCCGGCAGAGCCAATACCGCTAAACTCGATATCCTCAAACGGAATCTCGTTAAGGAAGCGCGAACGCGGGTTAGCCGAGGTCGAGCCGTAGGTACGGCGCGTTGCCGCATAGGTCAGGAACAGGCGCTTGCGGGCGCGCGTGATGGCGACGTAGGCCAAGCGGCGCTCTTCCTCGAGCTTGCCCGGATCATCGCTACCACCAAAGTCGTGCACGTGCGGGAAGATGCCCTCCTCCATGCCAGCAACGAACACCGCCGGGAACTCCAAGCCCTTGGCGGAGTGGATAGTCATCATGGTGATGGCATGCGTCTCGCCGGCAAGAGAATCCAGGTCGGAACGCAGGGCCAGCCACTCCATGAGGGCGGGCAGCGCCTTGCAGGTAAGCGGGCCATAGGTACGCTCAATCTCGTCGGCATGTACGGCACCGGCCGGCAGCTCTGTCGGCGCGGCGTACGCGTTGCCCGCGATGGCGGCGGCCAGAGCATCCTGCGGCGAGAGTGCCGGAGCGGCCAGGCTATCGAGCGGATTGGAGCCAGCGGCATCGCGAGCACCGACGAGTGCCTCAAACGAGGATGCGGGTGCGGACGGTCCGGGCTCGGGCGCAGGTGCGCTCACCACGACGGGCTCGGGCTCGGCGCCTGCCGGCACATCGGCAACGCCAGCCGCGCGCAGCTCTTCCAAACTCTCGAGCGTACCCTCGATATCCTCGTGCGTCTCCTCAAACTCGGCGGCGACGCCCAGGAATTCCTGGATGTTCTCGGCGCGGCTCTCGGACTCCATGGTTCCCTCGGCGCGGAAGGCCTGCAGAAGGCCCGTTTTATCGACGATCATCTCGACAACGTCCTTGAGCTCGCCGTCCATGCGGCGGCCCTCGCGCACCAGCGCCACAAAGCTCGACAGGCCGTTGCGCACCTTGGCGCTAAACATGCCCGTCTCGGCCGTTGCGATCTCGCAGGCCTGGAAGAACGAACAGCGGTTATCGCGCGCCAGCTGCTCGATCTTTTGAATCGAGGTGGAGCCGATACCGCGGCGCGGCGTGTTAATGACGCGCTTGACGCTCATTTCGTCGGCCGGGTTCACGATCATCTTGAGGTAGGCCATGACGTCGCGGATCTCGGCACGGTCGAAGAATCGCGTGCCGCCGACGATCTTGTAGGGCACGCCCGCGCGCAGGAACATATCTTCGAGGATACGCGACTGGGCATTGGTTCGGTAGAAGACGGCGATATCGTCGTAGCTCGTGCCCTTGGAGTGCAACTTTTCGATCTCGCCGGCAATCCAGCGGCCCTCGTCGCGCTCATCGCTCGCCTGGAAGGCCTGGATCTTCTCGCCGTCGCCCTCTGCCGTGAATAGGCGCTTGTCCTTGCGCTGCGAGTTGTGGCGCACCACGGCGTTGGCGGCGCTCAGGATGTGACCCGTGGAGCGGTAGTTCTGCTCCAACTTGACGGTCTTGCAGTTTTTAAAGTCCTTCTCGAAGTCCAGGATGTTGGTGATGTCGGCGCCGCGCCAGCTGTAAATGGACTGGTCGTCGTCACCCACGACCATGAGGTTTTGGTACTTGGCGGCCAGCAGGTTGGCGATCTCGTACTGGACGTGGTTGGTGTCCTGATACTCGTCGACGCTAATGTAGCGGAAGCGCTCCTGATACTTGTCGAGCACCTCGGGGCGGGTGCGCAGCAGCTCGAGCGTGCGCACGAGTAGGTCGTCGAAGTCCATGGCGTTGGCAGCGCGCAGGCGGCGCTCCAGCTCCATATAGACCTGCGCGGCCTTTTTGTCGTTGGGGCTGTCGGCGGATTTGAGCATGTCCTCGGGCCCGATCATGGCGTTTTTGGCCGAGCTGATTTTGCTACGGATCATGTTGATGGGGAACTGCTTTTGCTCGATGCCGAGCGCCTGCATAATGTCGCGCACCATGCGCTTGGAATCATCGTCATCGTAGATGGTGAACTGGCCGGTGTAGCCCAGCAGGTCGGCGTCCTCGCGCAGCATGCGCACGCACATGGCATGGAACGTGCATACCCACATGCCGCGGGTACCGTTGGGGATGAGCGCTGCCAGACGCTCGCGCATCTCGGCCGCAGCCTTGTTGGTAAACGTGATGGCCAGGACCTGCCAGGGCTTAACGCCCAGGTCGCCCAGCATGTGCGCGATGCGGAAGGTCAGGACGCGGGTCTTGCCCGAGCCGGCGCCGGCAAGGACCAGCAGCGGACCCTCGGTGGTCAGGACCGCCTCGCGCTGGGCGGGGTTGAGGCTGTCGATGTCGACGAGCGGCTTGGCGGGCTTGGGTGCCGGCGCGGGAGCGTCGTAGATGTCGAGCGGGACGAGCTCGGGCTCCGGCGCAGCAGGGGCGGTGTATGCATCGAGCGGCACGGGTTCCGGCGTGGGCGGCACGGGTTCCGCGGCGTTCTTTTCCCAGGGCAAGGGCTGGGTCATGGGCGACTCCTCATCTGACGGACGGCGCGCCTGCGGGCAGCGCCATAGTTTGAGCCGTACCAGTATACCGAGCCGCGCGGACACCGACGCAAATCACACCACGACTCCGTGCGCGATCGTCAGGCCCGCCCCAGCGGGTTTGGTGCAAAGGTGTCAGGTTTGTCTGCACCAAGCTGGTGCAAAGTAACCTGACCCCAATGCACCAATCACGGAGCCACCGATGTCACGGCAACGGTAGCGAGCGGCGGCCAGGGCGAACAAATTGGCATGAAAAGAGGGCGGCATAGACCTTTTGGTCATGCCACCCTCTTTGAATGATAAGTTGTCGCCCTGGCCGACGCGCAGCGTCAACCAAGTTACAGGCCGAGCATAGGCTCCAGAACAAAGAAGTATGCGAGCACTACGATGCCCAGGATGATGCGGTAAACACCGAAGCACTTAAAGTCGTGACGGCGGACGAAGCCCATGAGCCACTTGATGGCGATAAGCGAAACCACAAAGGCCACAACGCAGCCCACGCCCAAGATGGCGACCTCGTTGGCGCCGAACGTGCCGCCCTTGATGAAGTACTTGACCAGCTTGAGCGCACTCGCGCCAAACATGACAGGGATGGCCAGGAAGAACGTAAACTTGGACGCCACCGAGCGCGTGCAGCCCAAAAGCAGGCCGCCGATGATGGTGGAGCCGGAGCGCGATGTGCCCGGAATCAGCGAAAGCACCTGGAAGCAACCGATACCCAGCGCGGTCTTCCAGCTCAGATCCTCGAGCGTAGTGATGGAGCCAAAGTCCAGGTTATCGTCATCGTCTGAAGCGGCAGCCGCAGCGGGAG
>CABUCQ010000152.1 GCA_902490095.1 uncultured Collinsella sp. | reverse complement strand
GTCTCGATGAGCGTATTCGAAATTGTGTTTAGTCCGACGGGTGGAACGGAGAAGGTGTCTTGCCTTGTGGCTGGAGCGCTGGACAAGAATACTGTTACCGTCGATCTGACCGATAGCGGGTTGGATTTCCACGAGGTCTCGATGACGAAGGACGACGTGGCTGTTATCTCCGTGCCAGCGTATGCCGGCAGAGTCCCTGCCGTGGCGGTCGACCGACTGAACATGGTTCACGGCAACGGAGCGCGGGCCGTTCTGGTGTGCGTCTACGGAAACCGCGCGTTTGAGGACACGCTCGTAGAGCTGGAGGACGTTGCGAAGCATGCGGGATTCCGGGTGATCGCGGCAGTTGCGGCCATTGCAGAACATTCCATTGCGCGACAGTTTGCTGCCGGTCGTCCGGATGCGCAGGATGCGGCGCAGCTCGCAGAGTTTGCGCAGCAAATTCAGCAAAAGCTGTTGGCTGAGGATGCGTCCGGGCCCTCTATCCCCGGCAATCGTCCTTATAAACAAGCCGGAGGTCACCGCATGGCACCCGAGGCAACAGAGGATTGTGTCTCCTGCGGTGCATGCGCCGCGGCGTGCCCCGTTTGCGCTATCGACAAGAGTGACCCCAAACGAGCAGCTGGCGAGGCGTGCATCTCCTGCATGCGCTGCATCGCCGTATGTCCGCGAGGTGCTCGCAAGCTTGATTCCAACAAACTATCCGCTGTTTCCCAGATGCTGAGCAAGGTTTGCGTCGCGCGGAAGGAATGCGAGCTCTTCATCTAGCGCAAGTGAGATTGGTGCAAACAAACCTGGCCCTTTTGCACCAAAAACGATCCGTTTTCCTCCGTTCCCAAGGGATCATGTGATCCGAAGGAGACGGAGGAAAACGGATCAAAAAGGAAAAATAGTAAGGCGCTCTTTTTCACATTGAATATTGCAATTTGGTAACGCGTTTTATCAAATATGGCATTTATCTGCGGTAATGTTCTATTTCACCGCTGAGGGTGACATTTTATACCGCCTGCCGAACCGTATGGAGACCTCACAACTTTTTAGGTCAGTGTTGTGCGTGTAGCAATTTCGCCCGGCCTCGCCTCCGGGCTGCCATGTGAGAGGGGATCTTATGGCTCGACTGCACGTAATGGAACGCAGCCACGCTCAGGCCGTCATGGACGACCTGCACGATGCGCTCGGACGTCGTCTGGCGGTGAGTTCGCTCGCCCCGTGTCCCGTTGAGTTTACGGCAGCGCTCGTCAACCTGTGCTCCACCCAGAGCTGCGGCAAGTGCACGCCCTGCCGCGTGGGCCTGAGCGCGCTGAGCGATCTGCTCGCCGATGTGCTCGAGGGCCGCGCCGACGAGTCCACGCTCAATCTGATCGAGCGCACCGCCCGCACCATCTATCTTTCGAGCGATTGCGCCATCGGTTACGAGGCCGGCGCCATGGCGCTTACGGCTATCCGCGGTTTCCGTGACGATTTTGAGCACCACATCCGCGAGCACTCCTGTGGCTTTGACCGCGAGGCCCGCGTCCCGTGCGTCTCGGGCTGTCCGGCGCATGTCGACATTCCCGGTTACATTTCGCTCGTCGAGGCCGGCCGCTATGCCGATGCCGTCAAGGTCATCCGCAAGAATAACCCGCTGCCGCTCGTTTGCGGCCTGGTGTGCGAGCATCCCTGCGAGATGCATTGCCGCCGTGGCATGGTCGACGACCCCATGAACATCCTCGCCCTCAAGCGTTTTGCCGTTGAGCACAGTGACCTCAACGACCACAAGCCGCATGTAGTGGACAACACCGGTAAGCGCGTCTCCGTGATCGGCGGCGGCCCGGCTGGCCTTTCCTGTGCCTACTACCTGGCCGTGATGGGCCACAAGGTGACCATTTTTGAGCAGCGCCACCACTTGGGCGGCATGCTGCGCTACGGCATCCCCAGCTATCGTCTGCCGCGCGAGCGCCTGCAGGCCGAGATCGACTGGATCTTGAGCGCCGGCATCGACGTTGAGCTCGATCACTCCGTGAACGGCGAGGAGCTCGCTCGCCTGCGCGACGAGTTCGATGCCGTCTACCTGGCCATCGGTGCCCATAGCGACAAGAAGCTCGGCCTTCCGGGTGAAGAGGCGCCCGGCGTGGAGTCGGCCGTCAAGATGCTGCGCGCCATCGGAGACGACGAGCTGCCCGACCTGAGCGGCCAGCGCGTGTGCGTCATCGGCGGCGGCAACGTGGCCATGGACGTGGCGCGCTCTGCCGTGCGCTGCGGTGCCGAAAAGGTGAGCATCGTCTACCGCCGTCGCATCTGCGATATGACGGCCCAGGACGCCGAGATTGCCGGTGCCCAGGCCGAGGGCTGTGAGGTGCTGGAGCTGACGGCCCCGCTCGCCATCGAGACGGGCGAGGACGGTCGCGTGAGCGGCCTGCGCGTGCAGCCGCAGATTATCGGCGAGCCCCGCCGCGGTCGTCCGGCTCCGCGTGCCGCCGCTACGCCCGAGCGCGTCATCCCCTGCGAGCGCGTGTTTGTCGCCATTGGCCAGGACATCGATTCCAAGCCGTTTGAGGACATGGGCATCGCCTGCAAGTGGGGTTGCGTGGTCACCGACTCGGACGGTGCCGTGCCCAACTTCGATGGCCTCGTTAGCGGCGGCGACTGCCAGACCGGCCCCGCCACCGTCATCCGTGCCATCAACGCCGGCCGCGTGGCTTCGGCAAACATCGACCGCTATCTGGGCTTCGACCACAAGATCAAGCTCGACGTGGAGCTGCCGACCGTTCAGTTTAAGGGCAAGCACGAGTGCGGCCGCTGCGAGCTGGGTGAGCGCGAGGCGCCGGCGAGCGTATTCGATTGGAATCTGGTCGAGCAGGGCCTTACCGAGGAGGAGGCGCGCCAGGAGGCAAGCCGCTGCCTGCGTTGCGACCACTTTGGTTTTGGCGCGTTCCGCGGAGGGAGGAACCTGGAATGGTAGAGCTCAACAACCCCACTGTCAGCGATAACACCGAAAGCGGAGCACTCAATATGGTCAAGCTCACTATCGATAATTGCGAGGTCGTGGTGCCCGAGCACACCACGATCCTGGACGCGGCCAAGTCCGTCGGCATCCAGATTCCCACCCTGTGCTACCTGCGCGATCTGAACGAGATCGGCGGCTGCCGCGTGTGCGTGGTCGAGGTTGAGGGCTGCGACCAGCTGGTTGCCGCCTGCAACAACTACGTGCTCGATGGCATGGTGGTCCACACCAACAGCCCCAAGGCCCGCGAGGCGCGCCGCACCAACGTGCAGCTGCTGCTTTCGCAGCACGATTCACGCTGCACGAGCTGTGTGCGCAGCGGTAACTGCAACCTGCAGACCATTGCCAACGACCTGGGCATTTTCTATCTGCCGTATCAAAGGCATTTGGCGGGCGAGGGCTGGGATTTCGATTTCCCCATCATCCGCGAAAACGACAAGTGCATTAAATGCATGCGCTGCATCAAGGTGTGCGAGAGCGTACAGGGCCTAGGGATTTGGGACCTGACCAACCGCGCCACGCATACCGCCGTGGGCACCCGCGGGCGCGTGCCGATCGGCAAGACCGATTGCGTCGCGTGCGGCCAGTGCATCACGCATTGCCCGACGGGCGCGCTGCTCGAGCGCGACGACACCGAGACCGTGTTTGACGCGCTCGCTAATCCCGACAAGATCGTGCTGGTGCAGATCGCGCCGGCCGTGCGTAGTGCTTGGGGCGAGGAGCTCGGCATTCCGCGCGAGGAGGCAACCGTCGAGCGTCTGGCTTGCGCGCTGCGCCGCGTAGGCTTTGAGTATGTGTTCGATACCGATTTCTCGGCCGACCTCACCATTATGGAGGAGGGCTCCGAGCTGCTCGAGCGCCTGGGCGCCGCCGCTAAGGGTGAGGGCGACAGCCGCGGCTGGCCCATGTTTACGAGCTGCTGCCCGGGCTGGGTGCGCTTTGTGAAGGCACGTTACCCCGAGTTTGTCGACAGCCTGTCCAC
>CABUCQ010000151.1 GCA_902490095.1 uncultured Collinsella sp. | reverse complement strand
CGAGCGGGGGCTCCTATCTTTTTAGTGCCCTCGGATTGGGTCATAGTGTCTGTCGGTGCCAAAACATCGGCGTTGCCTTGATTCAAACCTGCCAAAAAGGGACAGGTTTATTTTGGTCGGTATTATCTGGGCAAACGTGGCCGTCTATCGCGATGTAGTCGTTGGGGACGTTCTTGTTTGACTAGTCGTTTAAGAACGTCCCCAACGACTACATGGCATGAGAGTGGATAATCTCCCGGTTTGAGTCTGCATTCAAGCTCAAAGTGGGAGATTATCCACTCTCGTTTTTGTTCTACCTACATTTGCAGGAACAGTTCGTGGAGGCGGGTGTCTTCGTCGAGTTCGGGGTGGAAGGTTACGCCGAGCTGGTTGCCCTGACGGGCGGCGACGATACGGCCGTCGACTTTCGCTAAGGCCTTGGCATTGCCGTGCACTTCGACGATGCGGGGTGCACGGATAAATGTTAATGGCACTTCACCGTCGATGCCGGACACCTGGCCCTTGGTGCGAAAACTGCCGAGCTGTCTGCCATAAGCGTTGCGCTCAACGAGTACGTTCATGGTTGCTAGGCGCGGCGTTCCCTTATCGTCGTGTGCGGCAAGATCGCGCGCCAATAGAATCAAGCCGGCGCAGGTGCCAAGGACGGGCATGCCTTCAACAATGTGGGTGCGAAGCTCCTCGAGCATGTCCAACTCATCAAGCAGCTTCCCTTGAACGGTAGACTCGCCGCCGGGAAGTACCAGACGGTCAAAGTCCTGCTTCAAATCAGCCGCCTGCCTCAGCTCAATACAACGTGCGCCCAGCTCGGATAGTCTTGCCTCGTGCTCGGCAAAAGCACCTTGGACCGCCAGCACGGCGACCGTCTGGTCTGCATAATCGCTCATGTGCGATCCTTTCTGCTGGACTAGCGCCCGCGTTCCTCCATGATGATCTCGATTTCGTCGGCGTTGCTGCCCACCATGGCCTCGCCCAGGTCCTCCGAAAGCTCGGCGATGAGCTTGGCATCGGTGAAGTTTGCCACGGCCTTGACGATGGCGGCGGCGCGCTTGGCGGGGTCGCCGCTCTTAAAGATGCCCGAGCCGACAAAGACGCCCTCGGCACCCAGCTGCATCATCAGCGCGGCGTCGGCGGGGGTCGCTACGCCGCCAGCGGCAAAGTTCACAACGGGAAGCTTGCCCGTGGCATGGACTTCGCGTACCAGCTCGACCGGAACCTGCAGTTGCTTGGCTGCCTCAAAGAGCTCGTCGTCGCGCAGGGCAACAACGTCGCGGATCTGTTTTTGGATCTTGCGCATGTGACGCACGGCCTGAACGACGTCGCCCGTACCCGGCTCACCCTTGGTGCGAATCATAGTGGCGCCCTCGGCAACACGGCGCAACGCCTCGCCCAAATCGCGGGCGCCGCAGACAAACGGCACGTCAAACTGGGTCTTGTCGATGTGATAGACGTCATCGGCGAGGGAGAGAACCTCGGACTCGTCGATGTAATCGATCTCGATGGCCTGCAGGACCTGCGCCTCGACAATGTGACCGATGCGGCACTTGGCCATGACGGGGATGGAGACGGCCTCTTGGATGCCCTTGATCATCTTGGGGTCGCTCATGCGCGAGACGCCGCCTGCGGCGCGGATGTCGGCCGGGATGCGCTCGAGTGCCATGACGGCGCAGGCGCCTGCCTCCTCGGCGATACGTGCCTGCTCGGGCGTGGTGACGTCCATGATGACGCCGCCCTTGAGCATCTGCGCGAGTTCGCGATTGAGTTTGACGCGATCGGCCTTGCTGGTCTGTTCTGCCATGGTTGCTCCCTTGGTTGGCATGTGCATTGCTTGACGGAACATCCTATCGGGGAGCTGGGTATGGCAAAATACTCAGTTTTCGAGATAATAATAAGGTCAGCCTAATACCAGATTGAACAGCTCGATAAGGTCAGGTGGCAAACTCATGCTTGACTACAATTTGGAAAAACGCGGCGAAGCATCGCTTTATGAGTATGTTTACCAGCAAATTCGAGATGATATTGTTGCTGGACGTATTGTGGCGGGGGAGCATCTTCCGTCTAAGCGCGCCTTTGCCAGTCATCTGGGAATCAGTGTCATTACCATCGAGAATGCATATAGCCAGTTACTTGCCGAGGGCTATATTTGCTCAATGCCGCGTCGTGGCTACTACGCTTGCAAGCTTCCGGATGCACCGGTTTTGCCTTTGGCTTCGCAGGGCATCGACCGAGATACCGTCTCTGTGGGCCTCAGCGCGCATGATGTCAACGGACAGGTCGAGCTGTTCGATGCACTTTCTCCTTCCGCTTTGGAGGCGGCGCGGCTTTGGCAAAGCGCACTACGGGCGACGCTGGCATCCGAAGATGAGCGCGAAATCTTTTCGCCCGCACCGGCGCAGGGCACCGCTCGGCTGCGACGCGCAATTGCTCACCATCTGCGTGGGACAAGGGGCATGAATGTCGACCCCAACAACATTGTTATCGGTGCAGGCGCCCAGCTGCTCGATACCATGTTGGTTCAGTTGCTTGGCGCTGACAAGGTGTATGCCGTTGAGGACCCGGGCTATTTGCGTCTGACGCGCATCTATCAGGCTATGGGCTGCCAAGTACGACATATCCCGTTGGATGACGACGGCGTGGACCTGAGCGCTCTGCAGAAAACTGGGACCGATGTCCTTCACCTTATGCCGTCCCATCAGTATCCCACCGGTCTTGTGACGAGCATTGCGCGTCGCTATGCGCTGCTGAGCTGGGCCGCCGAGCGACCAGGTCGGTACCTCATCGAAGATGACTTTGATTGTGAGTTTCGCCTTGCCGGCAAGCCAATTCCCGCGCTCGCGTCGATCGATGCCTCCCAGTCGGTTATCTACACCAACACGTTTTCGAAGAGCCTGTCATCGGCGTTGCGTCTAGCGTACATGGTGCTGCCCGATGAGCTAATGGAGCGGTTTAGGCGCAACCTTGGTTTTTACGCCTCGTCGGTGAGTTCTGTTGACCAGGTCGCTTTGGCTCGTTTGCTGGAATCGGGTGATTACGAGCGACATGTGAACCGCGTGCGCGTTCGTGCTCGCGAGGCGCGTGATGGCCTGGCGGCGCTTGTACGGAAGGCATTTCCGGCAGGGGAGGTCTCGATCGAACACGCAGACGCGGGCCTTTACTGCACCGTTGCCCTGGCCGAGGACAAGGCAGGGGAGAGCTTCGCGAAGGCTCTCGCTGACGCTCGTATTTCCTATGTCAACATCGCCGATTGCCTGTGGACGGGTGATCGGGCATCGATTAAGAACGCTCCATCTCGCGTCCTCATACAATACGACGACCTGAGCCCTCAGTCGCTCATCGCTCTTCAAGAGCAGCTGCAATAAGCCCACGAAAAAGGCCCGAACCATGCGGTCCGGGCCTCATCGAGCTAGAGGTTATGTCTCAAGCGGTTGGCTTAGCCAAAGTAGCGCTTGAGCAGGCCGGCGAAAGCCTTGCCGTGGCGGGCCTCGTCGCGAGCCATCTCGTGCACGGTGTCGTGAATGGCATCGAGACCAGCGGCCTTGGCGCGCTTGGCAAGATCAGTCTTGCCGGCGGTGGCGCCGTTCTCGGCCTCAACGCGCATCTCGAGGTTCTTCTTGGTGGAGTCGGTTACGACCTCGCCCAGGAGCTCAGCGAACTTGGCGGCGTGCTCGGCCTCCTCGTGGGCAGCTTTCTCCCAGTACAGACCGATCTCGGGATAGCCCTCACGATGGGCGACGCGAGCCATGGCCAGGTACATACCGACCTCAGAGCACTCGCCCTCAAAGTTGGCGCGCAGGTCGGCAACGATGTCCTCGGAGACGCCCTCCATCTTGGCGACGCCCACGACGTGCTCGGCAGCCCACTCGAGCTGGCCCTCCTCCTGCTTCAGGAAACGAGAACCGGGAACGCCGCACTGGGGGCACTTGAAGTCCTCGGGCAGCTGGTCGCCGTCGAACTCTTCCACATAACCGCAAACGGGGCAAACAAACTTCATGATTCGATCCTTTCGATCGATGGCGAT
>CABUCQ010000150.1 GCA_902490095.1 uncultured Collinsella sp. | reverse complement strand
GGTCACCAAGCACAACCTCAAGTACCGCCGCTACTACCACCAGTTCGACTACTAATTTCATTTGGGGGAAACCGCAATGAGACAATACATCTTCGCCAGCCACGCGCATTTTGCGACCGGCATCAAGGAGAGCACCGAGCTGCTCTCGGGCGCGCGCGATAACGTCCACGATCTGTCGATGTTCGTCGATGGTCGCACCGACGTCGCCGAGGAGGCCGCCAAGCTCCTGGCGACCATCGACCCCGCTGACGACGTGATCGTGTGCACCGACCTGTTTGGCGGCAGCGTCAACAACGAGTTCACCAAGATCGTCCAGACACGTCCCAACACCTACCTGATCGCCAACATGAACCTGCCGCTGCTGATCCAGCTGCTGTTCTCGGACCAGGAGGCGCCCGCCGACCAGGTTATCCGCGAGATCCTCGCTGCCGACGACACGCGCGTCAAGTTTGTTAACGACCTGCTGACCGATACGGATGACGAGGAAGAGTTCTAGTCACCGTCTGCTATTAACAGCGCCGGGTTTTCCGGCATGAGACCTTTGGGGGTCAATCATGATTCAACTGCTTCGCGTAGACCATCGTCTGCTTCATGGCCAGGTGGCCGTCTCTTGGGTCCAGGGCTTGGGCTCTGACTGCATCTTCTGCGTTGGCGACAAGGTTGCCAACGATCCCGTCTGGAAGACTACGCTCAAGATGGGAAAGCCGGCCAACGTCAAGCTCGTCATCAAGGACATGGAGCACGCCATCGAGGCCATCAACTCCGGTGTTACCGATAAGTACAAGATGATCATCTGCGTCGCCAGCATCGCCGAGGCCAAGCAGCTTGTCGACGGCTGCCCGCAGATCACCTCCATCAACCTGGGCAACACCAAGTCCAAGGACGAGCGGCGTCCCGATGCCCGTAAGATCTCCCGCCAGATCTTTGTGACTGCTGCCGAGGAAGAGGACATTCGTGAGCTCGTCGGCCGCGGTGTCGAGGTCGAGATTCGCGCTCTGGCCGACGACCCCAAGGTCGATGCCCTAAGCGCCCTCTAATTGAGAACCACGGGCGGCGTGCACGGCGCCGCCCCTATTCGTGGGCGTACCGGATAAACGCTTTACCCGTTACCCCCATCTACCGTTCACCGGGAGTACACGCCCGTTGAGCGATTGGTATTAAATAGTTTTCTCATGACTATATAATTGGTATCAAATCATTTGCACCGGTTTAGGTGTTAACAGCACACCGGTACAAGCTGGATCTGTCTAGGCGATTGTCGGCATGGAAAAGGGCGCGCTGACAAGTCGGGAATCGCCGCGCGGATCCAAGAGGGATCAAAGGGAGGAACAATGCTTGTTCAAGCGATCCTCATCGGACTTATCGCTGCCTTCGGTAAGCTCGATTATCAGCTCGGTACGCTCTATGCGTTCCGCCCGATCGTTCTGTGCCCGCTCGTCGGCATAGTCCTCGGGGACCTGCAGTCCGGCCTCGCCATCGGTGCGAGCCTCGAGCTGCTCTTCATGGGTTCAATCTCCATCGGCGCTTACGTGCCGCCCGATGAGTGTATTGGCGGTGTGCTCGCCTGCGCCTTCGCTATTCAGCTGGGTCAGAGCACCGAGGCCGCTATCGCGCTCGCGATGCCCATCGCCACTCTGTGCCTGGCCATTAAGAACGTCGTCAACGCCGGTATGCCCCTTCTGGTCGACCGTGCCGACGTCTTTGCCAGCAAGGGTAACCTCAAGGGTATCTACGCTATGCACTGGATTATCGGTCTCGTGATTGTCGTCCTGGCCTTTATCCTGTGCTCGGTCTCCTTCTATCTGGGTGCCGACGCCGTTCAGGGCCTGCTCGACTTCATCCCGACGTTCGTCCTCGATGGCTTTGGCGTCGCAGCCAACATCCTGCCTGCCATGGGCTTCGCCATGCTCGGCCGTCTGGTGCTTACCAAGCAGCTCGTGCCGTTCTACTTCCTGGGCTTCCTGCTGTGCTCCTATGCCAACGTGCCCGTCCTCGGCGTCGCCCTGATCGCAATCATCATCGGCATCGACAAGTACGACCTGCTGGGCCTTGGTGGCGCCCAGTCCCAGCTTTCTGTGGAAGGGGATGAGGACGATGACTTCTAATTCCGAGAACCAGATTACTCGCTCCGACCTCATTAAGAGCGCCGTGAACACCGGCGCCCTGGGCATGGAATTCTCCTGGACCTACTACAAGCAGATGAACATTGCCTTCTGCCTGATGGTCGCCAACATGCTCAAGAAGATCTATGCCGGCCGTCCCGATGATTACGCCGAGGCCTTGCACCGTCACAGCGCATTCTTCAACATCACCCCGCAGCTCGCTCCCTTCGTGGGTGGCATCGCGATGGCCATGGAAGAAAAGGTCGCTCGTGGCGAGGTTGAGCCCGAGAGCGTCAACGACATCAAGGCCGCCCTCATGGGTCCGCTTTCCGGCCTGGGTGACTCCTTCTTCCTGTCCACCCTGCGCGTCGTCGCCGCTGCCGTGGGCATCAGCCTGTGCCAGGCCGGCAACGTCTTTGGCCCCATCGCCTTCCTGCTCGTCTACAACATCCCGGCGTTCCTGATTCGTATCTTTGGCGCTATCAAGGGTTATGAGCTAGGCATTGGCTTCCTCGACGAGGCTCAGAAGACCGGCCTGATGCAAAAGATCATGGCCTGCGTCGGCATTGTCGGCGTCATGGTCGTCGGCGCCATGAGCAAGGACATGTTCTGGGCTTCGTTGCCCATCGCCATTGGTCAGGGCGACTCCGCCCAGACTCTCCAGGACATCCTGGACGGCATCATGCCCGGTATGCTCGGTATGGCCGCCTTCTGGCTCTACTACTGGCTGCTCTCCAAGAAGATCAACCCGATGGTCCTGATCCTCTGCACCATGGTCGTGGGCATCATCGGCGCTTACTTTGGCGTGCTTGCCTAATATGTTCGAATCGCGCTTCCATCGCGTCTAACGGTTGCGTCGATCTTTGGGGGCTTGTCGCATCTGCGGCGGCCCCCTGTTTTTTAAAACTCCGTACGAAAGGGGAGGGCTATGGTCGTACCCGAGCTTTCGCTCATGAACATCAACCATCGTTACTACAGCATCGAGACGTTTTTTAAGGCTGCAGGTGAGGCCGGCTATCGCAATATCGAGCTGTGGACCGGCTCGATGCACCTGTATGTGGATTGCCATGAGCACGATTCGGTGGATAAGATTCGCGATCTTGCCGCCCAATACGGTATCAAGATCGTGTGCGTGTGCCCCGAGCAGAACAACCCCAAGCCGTGGAACGTCGCGGTGCGCGGTGAGGCGGGCCAAAAACGCATCCTCTCGTACTTTAAGAATGTGATCGACGTTGCCGTTGAGTTGGGCGTGCCGCAGATTCTGGTGACGAGTGGTTGGGCCTATCTGGACGAGCCGGCTGAGGACGCCTGGGCCCGCAGCGTTGCCATGCTGCGCTCGGTGTGCGCCTACGCCGATACGCGCGGTATTCGCGTCGCGCTCGAGGCCCTGCAGCCGTCGGAGTCCGTGTTGGTCAACACCGCACAGGATGTCGCGCGCATCCTCGAGGCGGTCGATCGTCCCAACCTGAAGGCCTGTATCGACTTTGGCGCCATGGAAGTTGCCGGCGACACGATCGACGGCTACTTTGAGGTTTTGGGCGACAAGATCGTTCACACCCACTTTGTAGATGTGGGCGGCGGCACGACGCATCTTGCCTGGGGCGACGGCGAGCGTGATATGCGTGCCGACCTCGAGGCACTCATGCGCCACGGCTATACGGGCTATGTCTCGGCCGAGACGTGTGATGGCCGCTACTATCAGGATCCGTCCAAGGCGACGACTCAGGTTATCGAGATGTATCGCCGTGTGACAGCGGAGATGGAAGCCGAATAACTAAACTGCGCGGTTGCGCCGGAAACGCTTGGGCGGGTCTGGCGCAACGCTTTTATAGCTGGCGAGTTGTGGGGAACCCGTTGGCAGTAGCGCTCGAAATAGACAACTATTGGCGTTGTAATACCACTCGGGCGAGGAAACCGACCGTTCGCCGCAAATCTCCGTGAGTTTGGATTGGTATTAAATAACAAGCAATCGTATGGCTATAATTGGTATCAGCAAGAAGCGCGATGTATAGAATTGCGCACATGTGATGGGAGGACACACATGAAGGAGACCGAGAAGATCGAGATCGTGCACTTCGACCAGGAGGGCTACCTCG
>CABUCQ010000149.1 GCA_902490095.1 uncultured Collinsella sp. | reverse complement strand
CAGGGTGCAGCCCCGTTGATAGATGTAGGTAAGGTATTGCGTGCATGCGCGATAGGAATCGAAGGTCGTGAGCGCCTGCTCAACGTTTGTGTATACCTTCCATGCGCCAAAGACCTTATAGTTTTCGCCGTGCTGGACGATAAACTGATGGACATCTTCGTAGGGATAGCCCAAAAAATAGCCAATTTCGTGGGGGAACTCGCACATGCACCCCGTATCGCAGTGCCTATTTCGCGCGAGCGCGCAGACGCTGCCGTCATAGGCGCTTTCTGCGGCATTGCTGCTTGCCAGCGTGATGCGCGCGGCGAGATGCACCAGGGATGCGGGCAGGTTGTGGACATCGTAACCTTCGGCGGCAAGCGCCGTCGTGGCGCGGGGGTCGGAGAGGTATCGCATGAGGTCTGCAGGGCGGTACACATAGATGAGCGCTCCGCAGGGGCGCCAGACCAAAACGCTCATATGGATCCCGAGTGGCTGGAGCTCGCAGTTGCATTGGGCTATGACGGCGAGCAGGCGAGAGCGTCGCTCTTCGATATGGGCGGCGCTGGGTTTTCCGTTTTGGTTGGCGTAAACGCCGGGATAGGTAAAGAGCGAAGCCGGCTTGATACCTGCGAGCGTAGGGGAGCAGTTGCGCACGACAGCCGTTTGGTATGTTGGGATGTCAATGGTTCGAGTCACGATGCCCCTTTCGGGTCCTCAGTTGTTAGCCAAGGAAAACTTATACACGAAAGTAAGCCACGGTCAACAAAAAAGTTTGAAGAGGGAAACTAATTGACCGAACGGACATGATTTTGGGTTAAGATGGGGACACCCCATGGGGGTATCTAGATAGAGCTACTTGAAAGGGGAACGCATGAGTGACTTGCTCAACCCTGCGAATCTCATCGTGCTTGCCGTGATTGTCGTTGGCATGTTCTTTGGCCTGCGTCGCATTGTCGCTTCGACACACGGAAAGAGCTGCTGCAGCGATGGTGCGAGCGGTAAGAAGGCCAAGAAGGTAGTGGTTGCGGATACCGATCCGTCCCACTACCCCTATAGCGATGAGTTGCTCATCGGCGGTATGAGCTGCGATGGCTGTGCTCGGAATGTGGCCAATGCCCTCAATGCGCTGAATGGTGTGTGGGCAACGGTAACGTATGCGGACCACACGGCACGCGTGTGCTCTAAGCAGCCGGTTGATCGTGATGTCCTCGAGACGGCCGTGAAAGACGCGGGCTACTACGTCATGACGCTGTAAGCGTCGCTCTGGATGCGCTTCCTTGGCTAGGCTCGTCCGCGCAGTTCGATGTCTTGGATGTCGTCGAAGTCGATGGCGATGTCTCGGAGCTTGAGGAGCTTGAAGGCGGGGAGCGCCTCGTCGAGGATGCCGGTGCGGCTGCGATAGCCGTATGTATCGTAATAGGTGACACGAACCAAGTCGCCACGTTTGAGACCCTCGAGTTTTTTAGAAAGCACGAGGGCTTTTTCTTCCGTGAGCTCACGTTTTGGCTCGACGGTGATTTCCTGCTTGCGCACGAGTTCGTAGTATCCCGTGAGGGCGGCAAAGGGCATAAACTGTGCGGCGCGGTTGGCGCGCACGGCACCGTTGGCAGTGAGGTTGGGGTCGGCGGCGCGGCGTCTGCCCTCGGGGTCCGCCAGGCGCTCGAAGGCGGTCGGCGGGCGCACGGACTGTTGTTTGGGTTTAGGCACGGTGTCCTCCAACTTGTTCGTTGCGTTCGCGCGCGGTGGCGCCGGCGGTAAAGCTTAATCCCTTGACGAGCGCGTTCTTGCCGTACTTGCCTTTCACGGCCAGGACGGCGCGCGCCAGGTTGCGCTCGCGCTCATCGGCCTCGATATCGCTGAACAGATCGATGGTGGCAAATTCCTCGGGCATGAGGTTGCCAAATCCCAGGTTGATGCGCTTGACCGGTCGTTTGGGGTCGACCGTCTGTGCCCAAAGGTCATCGAAATACCCCATGATCTTCTTAAACGAATTGGTACGCTCGGGCAGCTTTCGCGAGGCGTTAGAGTGCGCAAAGAGTGCGGCATAGCCACCGCGCGGTTTGCCGCCATGCTCTCCCACAAAGATGCCATCGATTGCCTGCGCTTCGCGCACCAGGCGACGCCGTTCGTCATCGCGCTGGACGGGCTTGGGCGCACGGGGCGCGAGCTCGGGGCCGGCGGTTGCGGTGGGTTCGATACTCGATGTGCTCGAGCGCAGGTGCCCGCATCCGTCCACATACTGCGCTGTACCGCTGGCGTCGAGGCGGCGTATGTCGGCGCGTTCGCTCGCGTAGCCCACAAAGAGCGAGATGCTGTCACAGACCACGTGCTTATCGACCAAGTCTAAAACGGCGTTGTCGACCATCTCGCGCAAGACGGTATAGGCCTGTTCGTAGGCATAACCCTTCGAGAGCACCTGTCCTGTGGTGGTCGAAGTTGCTTGCGGGCGATAGGCTTGGATATCGGCGATGGTTGTCGGCTCGCGCCCGAAGGCATGGTCGATGAGATATTCGGCATTGACGCCGAGCTCGTCGTAAAGCAGGTTTTCGTCGAGCGCCGCGACGCCCATCAGATCGTAGACGCCGTATTTCTCGAGGCGGGCTGCCACGCCGGGACCGATGCCCCAGATATCGGTGATGGGACGATGGGGCCAGATCTCCTTGCGAAAGGTCTCGTCGTCGAGTATGCCGATGCGGCTGGGTACGTGCTTGGCGGTAATGTCGAGCGCTACCTTGGCCTGGAATAGGTTGGGGCCGATGCCGACCGTCGCCGTGATGCCGGTGCGCGCCAGGACCTCGTCGCGCAACATGCAGGCGAAGCCTTCCGCATCGGTGTGATAGAGGTCCAGATAGGGCGTCACGTCGATAAAGCACTCATCGATGGAGTAGACGTGCACGTCCTGGGGGCTGACGTATTCCAGATAGATACCGTAGATTTTCGCCGACACCTCCATGTAATGCTGCATGCGCGGTACGGCCGTGATGTAGTCGATGCCATCGGGAATTTCGAACAGACGGCAGCGATTGTGTATCCCGAGGTCCTTCATGGCCTGCGTGATGGCAAGGCAGATGGTCGTGCGTCCGCGCGATTCGTCGGCAACGACCAGGTTGGTGGTGAGCGGATCGAGCCCACGGTCGACGCACTCGACGCTGGCATAAAACGTCTTGAGGTCGATGCAGATATAGGTGTGCTGCTCGTGCGCCATCCGTGTCCTTTCATCAAACACATGTTCTTATCGAATATCTGTTCGATAATACCCGCTCATCTGGACATCGTCAAAACCTGTCAAAAAGGGACTGGTTTGTTTTGGTAGGTATGGTCGTGCGGTTGGATTGGGTTTTAACGCAGCTCTAAAGAGCGCGAAACAGCTCGGAAAACCTCGCTTCGTAGCATGAGCCTAACGATTGATACCGCCTATACGCACGGAAGGGTTGTGGAAAAGATGGTCAATTATGGGTTTGGTATGCCGACGCGCCTTGTTGCGGATGGAGACGTGGCTCGCTGGTGCGGACGATTGGTCGCTCACTACGGTGGCACCAAGGCGCTGGTCGTGTTGGGCGGTGACAAACATACGCACGATGAGCTCGTCTCGGCGGCGCTCGGCTCGCTTGATCGAGCCCTACTCGAGCGTGTGCTTTTCCACTGCGGCTCGTTTGAGGGCGACGGGGGAGACGAGCTGATCGACGAAGCCGTGGACTTGGCAACCGATGAGGGCGTGGACTTTGTCCTGGCGATTGGCGATGCCGATACTGCTGGCTTTGCGCGCGAGCTCACGCATCGCATGGCGGCGCTCGATGCCGGCGAAGACGGCTTTGTGCCTTATGGATGCATTGTCTCGGAGGGCAAGGTGCCTGCTGCCGTGGGCACCGGCGAGGTTCCCGTTTTTGCCATTATCGCGCCCGAACTGCTGGAGGGCGGGTCTCCTCTGCGTGAGTTGCTCGGCAGCGTCTGCGCCGCGGCCTAATATTTGCCAGAAAAGGACGGGTTATTTTTGGTTGGTAAAGCGTTTGACCTGCCAAAATAAGCCTGTCCCTTTTTAATCGGTTGCCGTTTGGGGGCCGATTGGCAACGCTCGCTGATTGTAGTCTTGACCTGCGCTAGAATAGTGGCATCTGAATGTCCGGGCGCATGGAGGCGTGCGCCCGTATGCTGAGGAGGACTCTATGGCAACTGTTGCCGCACCTATCGATGCTACGTCGACTGCCGCTTGGAAGGCGCTCGAGGCTCATCAGGAGAAGCTCGAGGCCGAAGGTATCGACCT
>CABUCQ010000148.1 GCA_902490095.1 uncultured Collinsella sp. | reverse complement strand
CGAGCGGGGGCTCCTATCTTTTTAGTGCCCTCGGATTGGGTCATAGTGTCTGTCGTTGCCAAAACATCGGCGTTGCCGGGCCGGCACTTGGGGACGTTCCTTTTCTGCCGGCACCTGGGGACACTCCTTAGCCGTTGGGGGCGTTCTTAAACGACTGGTCTGGGCGGCGGCCGTGTGCTGCTGTCCGCGTGGCGGCGTATAATCGGCGGCAGATGACTTGGACGTTAGGAAACCATGACCGATAGCATGCAGCAGATGGCGCTCGACACGCTCGGCGCCTATTTTGGCTACACCTCGTTTCGCCCGGGGCAGGACCGCATGGTGGATGCGATTCTTGCCGGCCGCGATGCGCTCGGCGTTATGCCCACAGGCGCCGGCAAGTCCATTTGCTACCAGGTGCCCGCGCTCATGCTGCCTGGTATCACCTTTGTGGTGAGCCCGTTGCTGTCGCTTATGGAGGACCAGACCCGCGCGCTGCTCGCGGCGGGTGCGCGCCCCAGCTATCTCAACTCCAGTCTTACTCCGGCCCAGCAAAACACCGTGCTCAAGCGGGCGCGCGAGGGCCGCTATCAGCTTATGTATGTGGCGCCCGAGCGCCTGCTCGAGCCGCGCTTTCTGGCCTTTGCGCAGGAAGCTGCGGCCGAAGGCGGCATCGGCGTTCCGCTCGTGGCCATTGACGAGGCTCACTGCGTGAGCCAGTGGGGCCAGGATTTCCGTCCCGCTTACTTGCAGATTCGCGAGTTTATCGATTCGCTGCCGCGGCGCCCGATCGTGGCGGCGTTTACCGCCACGGCGACCGAGCGCGTGCGCGCGGACATTCAGCAGATGCTCGGCCTGCAAAATCCCGCGACGGTAGTGACGGGCTTCGATCGCAAGAACCTCTACTTTGGTTGCGAGGAGATGGGCGACAAGGCCAAGACCGCGTGGGTGCGCGACTACGTGATCGCGCATTCGGGCGAGAGCGGCATCGTGTATTGCTCGACCCGCAAGACGGTCGACGCGCTGGCCGCGGAGCTTACCGAGGAACTGGACCCCAGCGGCATTCGCGTGGGCCGCTACCATGCCGGCATGGGTAATGACGCCCGCCGCCAGAGCCAGCGTGCCTTTATCGACGACGACATTCAGGTGATGGTTGCCACCAACGCCTTTGGCATGGGCATCGACAAGCCCAACGTGCGCTACGTGATTCACAACAACGTGCCCGAGAGCATCGAGGCATACTACCAAGAGGCGGGCCGCGCTGGCCGCGATGGCGATCCGGCCAGCTGTCAATTGCTGTGGAACGGTAACGATTTTCGTATGCGCCGCTTTTTGATCGACCGCGGCGATGCGGCCGACGAGGCGCTTGACGACGAGCAGCGCGCGTGGGCGCTCCAGAATCGATATCGTCTGCTCAGCCAGATGGAGGGCTACTGCAATACCACGGGCTGCCTGCGCGAATACATGCTGCGCTACTTTGGCGACGAGGCCGCGGCCGAGCATGCGGCAGCCGCCGCGGGCGGCACGGCAGACGACGCCGAGGGCTGCGGCAACTGCAGCAACTGCCTGACGCAGTTCGACGTCGAGGACGTCACCGATATGGCCCGCGCCGCTGTGCGCTATGTGGCCACGCGTCCCATGCGCTTTGGCAAGTCGCTGATCGCCGATGTGCTCCACGGCGGCAACACCGAGCGCATTCGCCAGATGCATCTGGACGAGGACCGCGGCTACGGTGAGCTGTCGAGCGAATCGGTCGGGCGCATCAAGGACATCATCGGCCAGCTGTGCGGCCGCGGTTATTTGGCCACTTCGCAGGGGCAATACCCGGTCGTGGGGCTGGGCCCGCGTGCCACCGAGGTCGAGGATGAGGCGTTTGCCTTTACCGTTAAGCGTCGTGCATCCAAGCGCAAGGCCTCGGCCCGCGCCCGCCGCGCCGTCGATCTGCTGCGCGAGGAGGCCGAGCTGGATCATCGCCCGCGCGTGGGCGACGATGCCGAGCTGTTCGAGCGCCTGCGTGCCCTCCGCAAGGAGATCTCGACGGAGCTGGAGATGGCGCCGTACATGGTCTTCTCCGACAAGGCCCTGCGCGGCCTGTGCCGCCTGCGCCCGCAGACGCGCGACGAGCTCATTCAGGTCAACGGCATTGGCGAGAAAAAGGCCGATGCCTTTGGCGAGCAGTTTATGGCGGCGATTGAAGAATTTGAGTCCGAGCATGCGCGGGATGGAGCGTAACGATGGCTTTCGATAGCAAGACCGACCGTACTGACGTGTCCGCCGTGCCGCTGTACCAGCAGGTCATGGATGACCTAAAGGGCGAGATCGCGCGCGGCGTGTACGCTGCCGGCTCGCGCATTCCTTCCGAGATGGAGCTCGCGAAGTCCTACGGCGTGGGGCGCGTCACCGTGCGCCGCGCCATCGAGGAGCTGTCGCGTGCGGGATATCTCAACCGCCAGCAGGGGAGGGGCACGTTTGTGTGTGCGCCCAAGCTCAAGCGCAAGATTCGCCAGAAGGGTGACGTCCAGAGCTTTACTGAGGGTTGCGCTGCCAACGACATGGTGCCGGGTGCGCGTCTGGTGTCGCGCACGGTGGTCGCGGCGACGCACGAGGATGCGGCGTTCTTTGGCGTGGAGCCCGGCTGCGAGCTTATCGTGGTCGAACGCGTGCGCACAGCCGACGGCATCCCTGTCATGCTTGAGAACAACGCCTTTGTGCTCGCCGACCATCCCTACCTGCAGACGCTTGCCGACAAGGACCTCACGGACAATTCCATCTTTGCGCTCGTTGCCGAGCATTCGGGTCGCGCGCCGCTCAAGTCCGACCCCTGCACCGTGGAGATTGCGCTTGCCGATGCTCAGGCGGCCCCGCTGTTGGAGGTGCCGGTCGGTGAGCCGCTCTTCTATATGGAGGCGTACTTTACCGATGAGGACGAGCGCCCCTTGCTGCTCGGCCGCCAAAAGATCGTGGGCTCGCGCTACGTGTTCGACATCTAACGTCCACAGATAGAACAACATAGAACAAATTTGCTAAGATGACTTCACGGGCGTTGTTGCACGTGTTATAAATAGGACAACATAGAACGACAGCAGGTACGAGCTGCCGTCGCTCAAAACCGCCGCACAAGGAGGAACATCAGGATGAACGCACACGATCTGATTCAGGAAATCATCGAGCGCAAGGGCAAGATTGAGACCGTCTTTTGGATCGCCTGTGGCGGTTCGATGATCGACCTGATGCCGGCCAACGAGCTGCTCAAGCGCGAGGCCACCACGTTTACCTCGACGGTCTACACGGCACGCGAGTTTTGCCTGATGGCCCCCAAGAGCCTTGGCGAGAAGTCGCTCGTTATTGCCTGCAGCCACAGCGGCAACACGCAGGAGGTCGTCGATGGCTGCGAGATGGCGTTGGCTGCCGGCGCCGAGGTCGTCGCCATGACCGACTGCGAGGGCTCCAAGATCGACAACGGCAAGTGGATCACCTGGGTCTACCCGTGGGGCGAGGGCGTGCCGCAGGCCGAGGTGCCGCAGGGCATCGGCGCTCTGATCGCCGCCGAGCTGCTTGACCAGCAGGAAGGCTACGAGGCACTCGCCGACATGTACGAGGGCCTCAAGCAGATGGATGCGCTGCTGCCCGCCGCCCGCGAGAAGGTCAACGCCGAGCTGGGCGCCCGCTTTGCCGAGCTCTGCCAGCAGCACAAGTTCTTCTATATCCTGGGCTCCGGCCCCAACTTTAGCCAGACCTACGCCATGGCCATCTGTTCGCTCATGGAGATGCAGTGGCAGCACTGCTGCTACATCCACTCCGGCGAGTACTTCCACGGCCCGTTCGAGGCCACCGAGCCCGGCGTGTTCTACTTTGTGCAGCTTGGCGCGGGCGAGTGCCGCCCCATGGAGGAGCGCGCTCTTGCGTTCCTCAACACGCACACCGATACGATTATGGTGCTCGACGCGCTCGAGTACGGCGTGGGCGACGTACCCGCCAGTGTGCGTTCGTACTTGGAGCCGATCTTCTTCTACAACATGAGCTGCGAGCTGCGTGCCGCCCGCGGCAAGGTCTTCGACCACAGCCCCGAGGTTCGTCGCTACATGGGCATCGAGCAGTACTAGGTACCGGGAATTATCTTTTTTGGCGGGGTCTGCGCTGCGCGCAGGCCCCGTTTTGCGTTGTGGCGGCCGGATTCGTGTCTGCGCGAAAACGAAGGTGAATACTTTTCCGCGAAGTGAACGACCTATTTTGGACTCCCGAAGCATCCACACTTTTTGACGCCAAAACTGCAGGGAAAACTTGACGAAACCGCAGGAAACGGCGTCCGAAAAGTGTCGATGCTTCGGGGGCTCGTTTTTGCTCGTTCACTTCGCGGAAAAGTATTTACCTTCGATTCGCAAGGGCACTGCGTGAGTCAAAAAAGCGGGCCGCGCC
>CABUCQ010000147.1 GCA_902490095.1 uncultured Collinsella sp. | reverse complement strand
GTGATGGCACCCACACTCGTGACCATAAAGCCGGTCACGGGATAGATGGCATAGAGCGGGCTGAGCTTGACCATTAGGAACACGCCGGCTTTAACCATGGTTGACGAGTGCAGCAGGGCGCTCGTGGGCGTGGGGGCGACCATGGCGCCGAGCAGCCAGGTGTGAAACGGCATCTGCGCGGCCTTGGTGAGTGCGGCGAGCGACAACAGGATGACCGGCATCACCAGCAGTGCGGATTGCGCGGTGCCGGCGCCGGAAAGCTCGATCATGCCCGAGATGGTCAGCGGCATGCCGTTAACGTGCAGAAACATAAGGCCCGCCAAAAACGCGATGCCGCCCAGCATGTTGAGGATGATCTGGGTAAAGGCGTTCTTGATGGCCTCGGGCGTGCGCGTGTAGCCAATCATAAGGAACGAGCACACGGTGGTGATTTCCCAGCCGCAGAACAGCCACTCAAGGTTGTCGCTCGTCACGATGACGAACATGGCCGAGAGGAACAGGAACATAAGCGCCAGGAACTGCGGGCGACGGTCGGGCGCGGTCTGCCCGCACAGCGCGGCCTCGTGCTCGTCATGGGCCTGGAAGTCCTTCATATAACCCAAGGCATACACGCAGATTAGGCTGCCGACGATGCCGACGGCGAGGACCATGATCACGCTCATGTAGTCCAGGTAGAGCGGTGTCGCCGTGACGGCCTCGGCCGCGGGCAACGTCATGGCCGCAAAGGCGAGCGAACCCACCAGCTGGACTATGCCGAGCACCGTGGTGAGCGCGTTCCTATATTTGTACGCGTTGTACAGGATTACGGCGCACAGGATGACGTCGATGACGGAGCTGATGATCGAGAGCACATGCGAGGTGTCGGGGGCAACCTCAAAGCTCTGCGGACCCGTGCCAAAAAACATGACGGCGACTACAACTGTCACCGCCATAATAATGCCGGAGCCTATGAGTCCCACCGCATCGCGGGCGCGGTCACCGCGCGCGAGCAGCATGCCCAGCGCCGGTACCAGCGGAAACAGGGTAAGGAAATACAGTAGCGTCATACCATCACTCCCCCATGCAAAAACGCTGCAATTGTTTAACGTTATAGCTCAATTGAGGAGCAGCAGCGGCAGGTTTTCGGTCAACTGGGGAGTTTTAGGTGTACGGGGTAAGGAGTCTGTCTGCATTGGAGCAGAGGGGCGGCAAGAAAAATGCGCCCCTGTGGGCGCACCATCCCGTTTGCTATTCCGCCTTTTTAACGCGCGGCTTGCGACCGCGCGGCTTATCGACCAGTGCGGACTCACCGCTCTCGCGGTACTGACGGCACCAAGCCTTGACCGAAGACTCGCTGGGAATCTTGTGCTTGATCATGGCCTCGCGAACCGTCAAGCCGTTTTCCAGACGGTCCTTAACCACAGCGAGCTTTACGTCGTACGAATAGGTGTGATGATGCGAACCGGCATTGAGAACGGCGTCGGCACCGCCCACGGCATACGCGCGGGCCCACTGACGAGCCGTGGCCTGGGGAATGCCAAGCTCCGCGGCGAGGGCGCGATGGCCGACCCCCTCTTGAAGGATCTCGACGGCGCGCTGCCTAACCTCGGGCGCATGCGTGCGAGTCCTAGTTGCTTCCGACATACCTGCCACTTCTTAGCCTTAACCGTTAATCTGCTTTCTTACGTGCAAGTTAGATAGTAGCATTTTACTGTTTGCTCAAAGCAGTTAATTAAAACAGACGCGGCGTTATCTGGGCATTTGGCACCAAATTACGACATTTCTTTATCGATTATTTACGCTGGTAGCTGACTCGCAGCTAATCGTCATTCGCTTGTCAACAAAATTGGCATCTCTTTATGTCCTTTGGTATAGAGGATATAGTTATTAACCCCTCCCTCAATATTTTTGAGTGATCTGCAAGGCAGTAGACGTCCTCACTCCTCATGATTACCGCGCATTGCCATTCATCGGAGCAAAACAAAAAGGGCGGGACCTGCTGCGCTTGCAGGCCCCGCACCGGTTGACACCCGACGGGACACAGCCGGGCGAGACGGATCCGTGCTACCGCCCCGCCTGGCCGCGATGTTCAACTACAGCTCGTTGGCCGCGTGATACGCCGTGCGAATGGCGCTCGCAATGTCGGCGGTGCGCTCACCCGAGCAGTCGCCCACGCAGGTCACGGGCACCGTCACGCCATCCAGGTCAAACGCGTTGGCCTTGGAGCCCACGGCCATCACCACGTAATCGCAGGCGATCTTCACCGGCTCCTCGGCGCCGTCCTCGGTGGTGCGAACAGCCTCCACGCCCTCGTCGGTAATGGCGGTCAGGCGGGTCTTAACATGCTGCTCCACGTTGTGCTCTGCAAAGTCGCTCATAATCAGCGGCAGAATGGTCTCGGACTCGCCCGCGGCAATCTTGTCGAGCATCTCCACGATCGCCACCTCGCAGCCGTGCTGCAGCAGGTACTCGGCAGTCTCGGTGCCCACCAGGCCGCCGCCAATGACGGCGACGCGGCCGCTGAGCTCCACCTTGCCGGCCAGCACGTCCCAGCTCGAGACGACCTTCTCCGAATCGGCACCCGGAACGGGGATGACCACGTCGTGTGCGCCCACGGCCACAATCGCAGCGTCGGCGGCGTTGAGGTCCTCAGCGGTAGCGGCATGGTTGAGCTCGACCTTCACGCCCAGGCCGGGCAGAATCTTCTCGTAGTACTCGACCGAGCGCATGATCTCGTCCTTGCGCGGAGGCGCGGCCGCCAGCACAATCTGGCCGCCCAGATGATCGCTCGCCTCGTAGACGGTCACGTCGTAGCCGCGCTTGGCCGCCACGCGCGCGGCCTCCAGACCGGCGATGCCGCCGCCCACCACGGCGATCTTCTTGTCGCCCTCGCCCGGCTTAATGGCGATGGTTGCCTCATCGCCGTTCTCGGCATTGAGCACGCACGAGATGTACTTGCGGTTTTGAATCGCATCGACGCAGCCCTTGTTGCAGTTGAGGCACTCGCGGATGGGCTCACCCGTGGCGGCCTTCAGCGCAATGTCGGGGTCGCACATGAGCGAGCGGCCATAGGCGATGATGTCGGCGGCGCCGTCTTCCAGAATCTTCTCGCCGGCCTCAACCGAGACAACGCGGCCGACGGTTGCCACCGGCACGGAGACCAGGGCCTTGACGCGCTCGGCCACGGGCAGCGTCCAGTTGTAGGGCATGGCGCCCATGGGCGGAATGGTGTCGCCCATGTTGCCGGTGTGGTTGGCCTGTGCGACCTGAATCATATCGATGCCCGTACCCTCGAGCAGCTTGGCGAACTCGCAGGCCTCGTCGGGCTGCAGGCCACCCTTGCCGCGCGGCGTGCCGTCGGGGTTCTCCATGATCACGGGGAGCTTGTACTCCACCATCAGCTGCGGCGCGGCCTCCTTAATGGCGGCGACGACCTCCAGCGCGTAGCGAACGCGGTTCTCGAACGAACCACCGTACTCGTCGGTGCGCTGGTTGAGGATGGCCGAGCACAGCGAACCCACCAGGCGGTCGCCGTGGACCTCGATAGCGTCGATCCCGGCCTGCTGTGCGCGAGCGGCCGAGGCAGCGATGGCCTCCTTGATCTGGGTGAGCTGCTCTACGCTCGCCTCGTTCACAAAGTGCTGCATGTCGTGATGCAGCTTGGCGTAGGCCTGGTTGCGGATCTCGTTGGACTCGGCCATCTTGGCGGCAAAGGTCTCCTCGTCGCCGGCGGCCTTGGCCTCCTGCGCGGCCTTGGCGGCGGCCATGGATCCCATGACCATGCGGCCGACACCGGGCACATCGTACTCGGGGTGGAACAGCTGCAGCGCGACCTTGGCGCCGTGCTTGTGGACGGCGTCGGCCAGCGCCTTAAACGTGGGGATCTGGGCGTCGGTTGCCAGCTTGGGCGTGGGGCTTGCGGTCATGACGGGAGCGACGTCGCCGATGACGATGTAGCTCACGCCGCCACGGGCCAAGCGCTCGTAAAAAGCCAGGCTGCGCTCGCCGATGGAACCGTCACGCTCCTCGTAGCCGGTGGTCAGCGGCGGAAACATAATGCGGTTCTTGAGCTCAAGGGGGCCAACCGTAATGGGCTGGAGCAGCTTGGATGCAGGTGTGGTCATGGACATTCCTCTCTTGTAGGCGCGGCGGCGATGATGCCGCGTAGTTGTCTAGAGGATATGGCATGGGAATACAGCAGCGCAACGGAAATCGGCAGACAGCAGGTAGCGGCAGGTGGATGGGGCGGGGCGGCCCGTCGGTTTGCCCGCCGGTTTATCTCAATCTGTAACAGTTGCGCGGCAAAACCGGGTCTTACTGTTACAGATCGAGATTTTGTTTGAGAGGCCGAGAATTGAACCGAAGAAACGATCCCGGAATAACAATCAGAACCACCCTTAAAAAGGGTGGTTTGCTCTTAGGGTATAACCCACGGGCC
>CABUCQ010000146.1 GCA_902490095.1 uncultured Collinsella sp. | reverse complement strand
CCTATCCCCAGCTACACCTGCGCCGACTGTGGCGAGAAGGTCATGAACGACGCTACGCTCGACGCCGTCATCAAGCTCTTCCACGAGAAGGGCTCCGACGCCTGGTTTACCGACGCTCCCGAGAGTTACCTGGGCGAGGCCTGCGTCTGCCCCAAGTGCGGCGGCCATCACCTCAAGGCCGATAAGGACATCCTCGACGTGTGGTGGGATTCCGGCGTCTCCTGGAAGGCCGTCTGCGAGTACCGTCCCGAGCTGGAGTATCCGGCGGATGTGTACCTCGAGGGCTCCGACCAGCACCGCGGTTGGTTCCAGAGCTCGCTGCTCACCTCGGTGGGTGCCAACGGCCATGCTCCGTACAAGGCGGTCGTTTCGCAGGGCTTCACCCTCGACGGCCAGGGTCGAAAGATGTCCAAGTCGCTCGGCAACGTCATCGACCCCAATAAGGTCTGCGACGAGATGGGCGCCGACATCATCCGTCTGTGGGTCGCCTCGGTCGACACCAGCTCCGACGTGTCCATCGACCACGAGATTCTTGCTCGTACGTCCGATGCCTACCGTCGTTTCCGCAACACGCTGCGCTTCCTGCTCTCCGAGCTCGAGGGTCAGTTTGAGCCCGAGACCGACGGCGTCGCCTTTACCGACCTGCTGCCGCTCGACAAGCTCATGGTTGCCCGTCTGACCCAGGTTCAGGCCGAGGTCGACGATGCCTACGCCAGCTACGAGTTCCCGCGCGCCTACCGTGCGCTCTACGACTTCGTGGTTACCGAGCTCTCCAACGTGTATCTCGACGCCCTGAAGGACCGTCTATACTGTGAGAAGCCCGGCTCGCTCGAGCGCCGCAGCGCCCAGACCGTGCTGGCCGAGCTCTTCTCGATGCTCATGCGCGACCTTCAGCCGATCCTGTCCTACACGGTCGACGAGGCCATGGCCTATGCGCCCGCCGGCTGCGTCGATCACCAGAAGTACGCCGCGCTGCTCGATTGGTACAAGTCGCCCATCACGTTCGACGAGGCCAATGAGTTTGAGGGCGTGCTCGAGGCTTCACTCGAGCTCCGTAGCGCCGTGACCAAGGCCCTTGAGGATGCCCGCTCCGCCGGTACCTTCACCAAGAGCCAGCAGGTCCGCGTCAAGGCGGTCGTTCCCGCCGAGATGTACGCGCTGCTGACCGGCGACAAGGCTGTCGACCTGGCCGAGTTCTACATTGTTTCCGATGTTGAGCTGACCCAGGGCGAGGAACTCTCCGTTGCCATCGAGGCAGCCGAGGGCGAGTGCTGCGACCGTTGCTGGAACTATCGCACCACCGTCGGCGAGTACAACGGCCACGCGCATATTTGCAAGCGCTGCGCTGACGCGCTGTAAGTTACGGCGTTCGTAGAACGCCGTAACCTACCGACGCTGCAAACGCCCCCAAGCGGCAATCTGACGTTCAATCGTCGGTCGCGTACAAAAGTACGCTTCCCTCCTCTTTCACGTCACCTTGCTCGCTTAGGGGCGTTTTCGCTGACTTATGCTCAACCTGCGGGGTTTCCAAGGTAGTCCTTGGGGACGTTCTTAAATGACTAGTCAAACAAGAACGTCCCCAACGACTAGTCGTTTAAGAACGTCCCCAACAACTACCTTCCTCTGGTGTAAAAGGTGCGCCATGTTCGGCGCTGGATTGTTATTCGTTTGTAAAGGCCGTGCTGCGCTTGCGGTAAGGGTCTATCAGATGCCCGTAAAAAACCGCAGTTGGCGCGGGCACTGCCCGATCGAGGCCGTATCTTTCCAAACAGCAAAGCGGGCAGGGTGCCCGCGAATCGCATGTATGAAAGGAAGATCATGCTCGATCAGGCTTATTCTCGTCGTCAGTTCCTCGGCCTCGCTGGTGGTCTTGCCAGCATCGTCGGTCTCGGTCTCGTTGGGTGCGGCGGCTCCGGCGCATCCGATGCCGCCGACAAGGGTAGCGCCGCTGCTGCCGAGTCCGTCTCCGGCGAGGTGACCTACGACGGTGCCTCTTCGTTCCAGGCTCTCGTCGAGGCCGCTGCCGAGAAGTTCATGGACGCCAACCCCGATGTCTCCGTCTCCGGCTCGGGTAACGGTTCGGGCAAGGGCCTGACCGCTGTCGCCGCCGGCACCGTCACCATCGGCAACTCCGACGTCTTCGCCGAGACCAAGCTTGAGGCCGATCAAGTCAAGAACCTCGTCGACCACGAGGTCGCCGTCGTGGGCATGGGCCCCGTCGTCTCCAAGAACGTGACGGTCGACGACCTGTCCCTCGAGCAGCTCAAGGGTATCTTCTCCGGCCAAATCACCAACTGGAAGGAGGTCGGCGGCGACGACGCCACCATCGTCGTGCTCAATCGCAAGGCCGGCTCCGGTACCCGCGCCACCTTCGAGGCTGCCGTCTTTGGCGACGAAGCCGTCGACTTTAAGGGCGACGCCGAGCTCGACAAGTCCGGCGACGTCCAGACTCAGATGGGCAGCACCGATAACGCCATCTCCTACCTCGACTTCTCGCACTTCGATGACTCCAAGTTCAACGCCATCAAGGTCGAGGGCGTCGAGCCCAAGAGCAAGAATGTCACTGATGACTCCTTCAAGATCTGGGCTACCGAGCACATGTACTGCTCCAAGGACGCCGACGAGGCCACCAAGGCCTTCCTAGAGTTCATGCTTTCCGACGACGTCCAGGGCAAGCTCGTCGAGGAGCAGGGCTTCATCCCCGTCTCTGCCATGAAGGTCGTCAAGGACGCCAGCGGCAAGGTCTCTGCTAAATAAGTAATCGCCCCGGAAAGGTTTGCAATGGCAAAACAGCTGCCAAAGCGCGACCTTGAGAACGTGGGCCTGGGCGTCACGGGCGCGTGCGTAGCGCTCGTGACGCTTGTCGTTGCCGCGCTCATCTTTATGGTCGCCCAAAAGGGCCTCTCGGCTTTTGTCAAGGACGGCGTCTCGGTCGTCGAGTTTTTCACCGGCACCAAGTGGGACCTGGCCAACACAGCCGAAAACGGCCTGCCCTATACCGGCGCCCTGCCCCTGATCGTCACCTCGTTTGCGGTCATGGTACTCTCCACGCTTATCGCGCTGCCCATCGCCATCGGCTCTGCCATCTTTGCGGTCGAGATTAGCCCTAAGTTTGGCTCTAAGATCTTTCAGCCGCTCATTGAGCTTTTGACCGGCATCCCCTCGGTCGTCTTTGGCCTGATCGGTTTTCACGTGGTCGTCGGTCTTATGAAGAGCGTTTTCCACGTGAGCACGGGCCTGGGCATCTTGCCCGGCGCCATCGTGCTGGCGGTCATGATTCTGCCGACGATGACCACGCTTTCGGTCGATGGCCTGCGCGCCGTGCCCGACGGCTACCGACAGGGCTCGCTCGCGCTGGGCTACACCCGCTGGCAGACCATCTGGCACGTGGTGCTCAAGTCCGCCATGCCGTCGCTCATGACCGCGGTTATCTTGGGCATGACCCGCGCCTTTGGCGAGACGCTCGCCGTGCGCATGGTCATCGGCGGCATCGAGGCCATGCCGACGTCGCTGCTGTCGCCGGCTTCGACCATCACCACCACGCTCACCACGTCCATGGCGGTCTACGCCGAGGGCTCGGCCCAGGACGACGTCCTGTGGGCACTCGGTCTGCTGCTGATGGGCATGAGCCTCATCTTCATCCTGATCATCCATCTCATTGGCCGCAAGGGGGCGAAGGCTCGTGGCTAGCACGCGCATCCACATCGACGAGGCGAGGCTCGGGCGTGTCCAAAAGCAGGATCGCATCGCCACGGGCGTGCTGACGGCGATCGTCGCCATCGTCATGCTCATCGTCATCTCCATGGTGGCCTATATCCTGTTCGAGGGCATCTCGACGCTGTTCCAGCCGGGCTTTCTCACAGAGCCGTCGCGCGCCAACGGAACGCAGGGCGGCGTGCTCTACCAGCTGTTCGACTCGTTCTACCTGCTGCTGATCACTCTGATCATCTCGGTGCCCATCAGCCTAGGCGGAGCGGTCTTCCTGGTTGAGTACGCGCCGAACGGCCCTATCCGCGACATCGCCTCTACCGCCATCGAGACGCTGTCCTCGCTGCCTTCCATCGTCGTCGGCATGTTCGGCTTTCTGGTGTTCTCGGTGCGGCTGGGCTGGAAGTACTCCATCATCTCCGGCGCCGTCGCGCTCACCATGTTCAACATCCCCATCCTGGTTCGCGTGATTCAGCAGGCGCTCGAGGACGTGCCGCAGGCCCAGCGCGATGCGTGCCTGGCTATGGGCCTCACCCGCTGGGAGGCCACGCTGCACATCCTGATCCCCGAGGCCATGCCTGCCATCGTGACGGGCATCGTGCTTTCGGCCGGTCGCGTGTTTGGCGAGGCCGCAGCACTGCTTTTTACCTCGGGTATGAGCTCGCCGGTTCGCCTGAACTTCTTGAGCTTTAACCTGTCGAACCCCACCTGCGCTTGGAACGTGTTCCGTCCCGGCGAGTCGCTCGCCGTGCACATCTACAAGATCTATGGCGAGGGCA
>CABUCQ010000145.1 GCA_902490095.1 uncultured Collinsella sp. | reverse complement strand
CCCGGCTCCCCGGGCAGCCCCACGCGTTTGGCATCGATCGCCACGACTACGGCCTGGCTGCCAAACGCCGCGGCAGCCTGGCTGATCAGCGACGGATCGCGCACGGCGGCAGAGTTAAGCGACACCTTGTCGGCGCCGGCGGCAACCATGGTCCGCATGCCCGCCAAGTCGCGAAAACCGCCGCCCACGGTATAGGGGATGGCGAGCTCCTCGGCCGCATGCGCCGCCATCTCGATGGTCGTCGCACGATTGTCGCTCGTGGCGGTAATGTCCAGAAAGACAACCTCGTCCGCACCCTCGCGGTCGTAGGCGCGCGCCAGCTCCACCGGGTCGCCCGCATCGCGCAGGCTCACAAAGTTGACGCCCTTGACCACGCGGCCGTCCTTAACATCCAGACAGGGAATCACGCGTTTGGTAAGCATGGGCTACTCCTCCCCTCGGGCAGCGGCCAGCGCCTGGGCCAGCGTAAAGTTGCCCTCGTAGAGCGCACGACCGGTAATGGCACCTTCAATCGTGCCCTCACCCACCGCGGCCAGCGCGCTGATGTCGTCGAGCGTCGAGATACCGCCCGAAGCCACGACGGGAAAGCCCGCGACCTCGGCCACATGGCGATACGCCGCCACATCGATGCCCGTCTGCATGCCGTCGCGCGCGATATCGGTATAGACCAGGTGCTTAAAGCCCAGCTCGGAAAGCTGCGCCACGGCGTCGTCGAGTGCCACGCCCGCGCCGTCACGCCAGCCGTTCACCTTGACCTGACCGTCGCGCGCGGCGATGTCTGCCACCAACAGCTCGCCAAAGCCGCGAGCCACCACCTCGGCAAATCCCGGCTCGGTCACGAGCACCGTGCCGAGTGCGATGCGACGCGCGCCGTAGCCGGCCAGCTCGTCGATCCGCGCGAGCGAGCGGACGCCGCCGCCCACGTCCACGGACAGACCGTCGACGCTGCAGATGGCCTTAATCGCTGCCGAGTTGGCAGCGCACGCGTCCTCGTCCTCGCCAAAGGCAGCGGACAGGTCGACGACGTGCACCCAGCTCGCACCCTGCTCGGCAAAGGAGCCGGCAACGGCCACGGGGTCGTCGGAATATACCTTGCAGCGGCTCCGGTCGCCGCGCTCCAGGCGCACGACCTTGCCGCCGATCAAATCGATTGCGGGAAACAGAATCATCGGCCGGCCCCCTCGACGATGCTCACGAAGTTCTTAAGAATGCGCTGACCCAGCGCAGAGGATTTCTCGGGATGGAACTGGCAGCCCCACACGTTGCCGTGGCGCACGATGCACGGGAAGCTCCGCGTGTAGTGCGTGCGTGCCAGAACATCGGCGGCATCGGCATCGTCGGCCACCGCATAGCTGTGGGTGAAGTACATATTGGCGCCCTCGGCAAAACCGGCGAGCAGCGGATCGGCCGCACCGGCAGGCGTCATGTGCACCTGGTCCCACCCCACGTGCGGCACCTTCAGGCGGCTCGACTCCAGACGCGCGCACGAACCGCGCATAATACCCAGGCCATCGACCCAGGGGCCACCGGCCTGCTCGGGGGTGCCGCCATCCGCGGCCACGCCCTCGTCCGCAGGCACGCCCTCGTTGCCGCGCTCAAAAAAAAGCTGAAGACCCAGGCAGATGCCGAGCAGCGGAGTTCCGGCGACAACGGCACCGAGCACCGCGTCAGCCTCGCCGCTCTGGCGCATAAAGGCGATCGCGTCATAGAACGCGCCCACGCCCGGGATGACCAGGCCGTCGGCGTCGCGGATCTGCTCCGGATCATCCGACGTACAGGCGGCGGCACCGGCGCGCGCAAGCCCGCGCACGACGCTCGACAAGTTGCCCTTGTGGTAGTCGACCACCACGATCTTCGGTTCGCCCACGCGACCCCTCCTCCTCGTCTTGTCCAAAAACCACCACAAAGGGGACAGGCACCTTCGTAGTGGTTTTACCTTTGTAGCGGTTACAGCGAGCCCTTGGTGCTGGGGATGCCCTGCACGCGGGGATCGAGCTCGCAGGCGTGGCGCATCGTGCGGCCCACGGCCTTAAAGGCGGCCTCGATAATGTGATGCGAGTTGCCGCCCGCCAGCTCGCGCACATGCAGCGTGAGTTTGGCGTCGCGCGCAAAGGCGTAGAAGAACTCGACGGCCAGCTCGGTATCAAAGCTGCCCACGCGCTCGGTGGGCACGGGCAGCTCGCAGTAGGCCTGCCCGCGGCCCGAAATATCAACAGCAGCCATCACAAGCGTCTCGTCCATGGCGATCGCCGCGTCGGCAAAGCGTGTAATGCCCGCCTTGTCGCCCAGAGCCTGGCAAAACGCCTCGCCCAGCACAATACCCGTGTCCTCGACGGTGTGGTGCGCATCGACCTCCACGTCGCCCACCGCGTGCACCGTCAGATCGAACAGGCCATGACGGCCAAAGGCGTTGAGCATGTGGTCGAAAAACGGTACGCCGGTCGAGATATCGCACACACCGGATCCATCCAGGTCGAGCTTGACGACAATGTCGGTCTCGCCCGTCTTGCGGGTTACCTCGGCATAGCGGTCCATCTACATCTCCTCCTTCACCAGCGCAGCAAACGCGGCCAGCACCTCGTCGTTTTCCTGCGGGGTGCCCACGGTAATGCGCAGGCAGTCCGCGAGCCCCGGCGCGTAGCTAAAGTCGCGCACCAAAATTGAATACTCGTCGCGCAGGCGCTCGCGCACGCGCGTGGCATGCGGCGTGCGCGCGAGCACAAAATTCGCCGCGCTCGGCCATACCTCCACGGGCAGGCCCTCGGCAGCCATTGCGCGTAGGGCGCACAGCTCGCGCTCGCGCTCGGATGCAACCTGCGCCACCACGGGCGCGTATGCATCGCGGGCACGCACGCAGGCAAGCGCTGCGGCCTGGCTCAGCACGTTGACCGAATAGATCTGGCGAATCGCCGCGAACACGTCGATGACCTCGGGCGTCGCGATCACATAGCCCAGACGCGTGCCGGCGGCGCCAAACGCCTTGGACAGCGTATGCAAAATCACCAGGTTGGGATGCTCGGCGATAAGGCCTTGCGCCGTGGTTGCCGTGCCAAACGAATCGTCGGCAAACTCAACGTAAGCCTCGTCGACCATCACCATGCCGGGACACGCATCGCACAGGGCAGCGACAAAGTCGAGCGGCGCCGCATCGCCCGTGGGATTGTTAGGCGAGGTCACGATGGCGAGGTTGCACTCCGGCGCCGCCGCGAGCACAGCAGCTTGGTCGAGCTCAAAGGTCGCCGGGTCGCGCCACACGTCGCGCACCTCGGTCTGGCACAGAGACGCAAAGAAGGCATACTCGCTAAAGCACTGCGGGCAGTTGAGCAGGGTCCGCCCCGCGCCGCCAAACGCCAGCAGGTAGTTATAGAGCAGCTCGTCGCCGCCGTTGCCCACGCAGATGTTCTCGCGCGTCACACCATGCCAGGTGGCCAGCTCGTCGCGCAGGTCGTTAGACATGGGATCGGGGTAGCGGTTGAGCGGCGTGGCAGCCAGGGCCGCGTCGATCGCCTCGCGCACGCCGGCAGGCACGGGGTAGGTGTTCTCGTTTGCCGAAAGGTTGATGCGCGTGGGCGTAAAGTTGGGATCGTAGGGCTCGATGCCTGCCAGATAGGGCTGGACGAGCTCCTTCATGCGCGGCGTGAGTTCGGCCATATTAGGCCTCCCCACCGGTCACGCCGGCGCCATCCGCGCCCGCAGCCGCCGTCAGGTCCACGCCCTCGGCAACCGTCGCCACGGCGTCGCCCGGCCAGGCAACCTTGGTCAGGTCGGCCGCGGCCAGCGACTCGGCACTCACGGCATCCTCGCCCTGCTCCAGCACACGGCGACGCAGAGCGGCGGAAAGCGCGTGTGCCCACAGGCCCTCGGCCTCGGCCAGGCGCTGCGTAGCGGGAGCGTCGGAGAGCAGGCCCTCGGGCGTATAGCAGATAACGCTCGAGCGCTTAACGAACTCTTCGACCGAAAGCGGGTTGGAGAACATGGCCGTGCCGCCGGTCGGCAGCGTGTGGTTGGGGCCGGCGACGTAATCGCCGAGCGGCTCGGAGCTCCAAGCGCCCACAAAGATGGCGCCGGCGTTGCGAATGCCGCCGAGCAGGCCCATCGCGTCCTTGCAGTGCAGCTCAAGGTGCTCGGGCGCCACGGTGTTCACGGCCTCGACGGCGGCAGCCATGTCGGCGGCAACCACGATGGTGCCCTCGTTATCGAGCGAGGCGCGCGTGATCTCGGCGCGCGGGGACTGCGCCACCAGGATGTCGATGCCGGCCTCGACCTCGCGCGCAAACTGCTCGTCGCAGGTCACCAGATAGCAGGCTGCCAGCGGATCGTGCTCGGCCTGCGCCATCAGGTCGGCCGCGACCACCATAGGTTTGGCCGAGGCATCGGCCAGCACGCAGACCTCGGAGGGACCGGCGACCATGTCGATACCCACGTCGCCCGAGACAATCTGCTTGGCCGCGGCAACAAAGGCGTTGCCCGGGCCGGTGATTTTGTCGACGCGCGGAATGGTCTCGGTGCCGTACGCCAGCGCGGCCACGGCCTGGGCGCCGCCCACCATATAGATCTCGTCCACGCCGCCGAGCTTTGCCGCGGCGAGCGTGTAGGGGCTGATCAGGCCGTCTTTTTGCGGCGGGG
>CABUCQ010000144.1 GCA_902490095.1 uncultured Collinsella sp. | reverse complement strand
CCGTAGCAAAGGGTAGCTAATTTGGGACGGGGCTCTTTTGGCTACTTGAGAAGCTGGGCCATGGCGTTGACGAATTTTTGTACTTGGAGGGTTGGCTCGAGCGGATAGTGCAAAAAGACCGGCACCTCTCGCCCACACAGGAACGGCACGCCCACAAAGGCCGGGTGCACCCCTGACCATGCGCCACAGGTGAGTACCGCATCACCCTTTTCCTCCGCCTCGTTAAAGAGCGCAAAGTCAAAGCTATCCACATCGATCACGTCCACGCCGCCGTCGGCCAAAAGGTCGATGCGTAGGCTGTCCATCGCATCGTTGCCGTGACGGAGCACGCGCAGGCGCATGCCCTCTAGGTCGGCAACCGTAATGCGATTCTTGCGCGCCAGCGGGCTCGCGCGCGGCAGGTCGATATAAAACGGTACGTTAACGATGTGGAGCTTTTGGCAAGCGTCGCCCCAGCGTGGGGTAGAAAAACTCGACTGCACCACATCGACCTCGCGGCCCAAGCTGCGCATGACGGTCTCGCGCTCGTCGTAGAGGTCACTTACCGGCACGATCTCAAATCGTAGCGACGGTTCCAGATCGTGGATGCCCGACCACATCGACAGCGTCTGGCGTCCTGGGCACATCATTGACACGCCCAGGCGCACGGCACCACCATCGCCCGCCGCGCGTCGGGCACGGCGCAGCGCGTCCTCGGACTGCCGCATGATCGAGCGCGCGTCGTCCACCAGCAGTGCGCCGGCCGGCGTCACCTTGACGCCCGAGTGCGAGCGCTCGAACAACGTGATGCCGAACTCGGCCTCGAAGCCCGACACCTGCTTGACGAGGGCCGGGGTCGACACGCGCAATCTTGCCGCCGCACGCGAGAAGCTCCCCAGCTCCGCGGCGGCCGATATGGCCTCAAGTCGTCGATCGTACACGTCAATCTCCCGTTTTCGCGCCCGTGACCGCATGGTGCCACAGGGGGTTGTTTTCGCAGGTCACACGCTCAATTGAGAATGAGCTGCATCGCACGGTGTAAACCTACGGTTAACGCCATTCTAACAAATATGCAATTCACCTGCGCAAATGCAAAGCATACGATAACCTGCGAAAACCACGTGGGTCGATTAATGGGAACGACCCACAGGGAGGCACAAGAAGGGAAGTTCCTATGAGCAACTGGCTTAAGCTCGAGGGCGATGTCTGCGCCGTAACCGGCGCACTCGGCGGTATGGGCGTCGCGATTTGCCGCGAGTTCGCCCGCAACGGCGCCAACGTCGTCCTGCTCGACCTGGACGAGGAAAAGGTCAAGGCCGCAGCCGCCGACCTCGCCGCCGAGTTTGGAATCCACGCCGAGGGCTACAAGATGAACGCCACCGACGAGGCCGAGGTTCAGGCCGCCGTCGATGCCACCATCGCCGACTTCGGCCGTGTCGACGTCCTCGTCAACACCGCCGGTATCCTGCGCTTCGCCGCCATGGAGGACCTGCCGCTCTCCGACTGGAACGAGGTCATCAACGTCAACCTCACCGGCTACTTCATCACCTCGCAGCGCTTTGGTCGCGAAATGATCAAGGCCGGCCAGGGTCGCCTGGTGCACATCTCGACCGTCGCCAGCCACTCTCCCGAGACGTTCTCGGGCGTGTACAGCTCCACCAAGGCCGGCGTCAACATGATGTCCAAGATGCTCGCCGCCGAATGGGGCCCCTACGGCGTGCGCTCCAACTGCGTCGAGCCCTGCTTCGTTAAGACCCCGATGTCGGCCAACTTCTACGCCGACCCCGAGGTCGAAAAGAGCCGCAGCCGTCTGATCGCCACGCGCCGCATCGGCGAGGTTAGCGATATCGCCAACGCCGTCATGTTCCTGGCGTCCACGCGCTCGGACTTTACCACCGGCGACGCCATCAAGGTCGACGGCGGCTTCTCCAACATGATGGGCGACCTCACCGCCAAGCCCGGCGGCCGTCGCGCCTATGCCGACAACTACCTTAAGAACAAGGGTGTCGAGCTCTGGTCCGATGAGTCCGGCGTCGCCAAGCCGACTGACCAGTAAACCAACCTGACAGGGAGGCCCCGCGGACACGCCCGCTCCTCCCCCGTATCGATTAGAAAGAGTCCAATGGCTTCCACCAACTCCAACAAGGGTCGCGCCGTCGTGCTTTCCGCCGCGTGCGTCACCATGTTCTTCATTAGCTCCATCGCGCTGTATTCCGTCGTGAGCAAGAATCTGCTCGCCGTCTACCCCGAGTGGTCGAGTGCCCTTACCTGGGCTTTCCCCGTCTTTCAGACCATCATGGCCGTAACGGGCATCTTCGCCGGCCGCATCTCCGATAAGATCGGCCCGCGCAACGTCGTGATCGCCGCCGCCGTGTGCTACGGCGTGGGCTGGTTCATGTCCGGCACCGTCACCGAGCCGTGGCAGTTCTACCTGTGGTTCTCGCTCGTCGCCGCCGTTGGCAACGGCCTGGGCTACAACCCGGCGCTCACCACGGGTCAGAAGTGGTTCATCGACAAGAAGGGTCTCGCCTCCGGCATTACGCTCGCCGCTTCGACCGCCGGCCCCGCCGTGCTGTCCCCGGTGCTCGCCTCGCTGCTCATCCCGAGCCTGGGCATCTTCGGCGCCCTTAAGGCGCTCGGCGTCATCTTCTTTGTGATGATCGCCGCCTCCGCCCTGTTCCTGAAGGCCCCCGAGGCCGGTTGGCTGCCCGAGGGCTTCGAGGCCCCCAAGGGCGGCGCCCACGCCGGCACCTTCGGCGACCTCACCCCGGGCGAGATGGTCAAGACCCCGCGCTTCTGGGTTCTCATCATCACCTTCGCCTTTGCCGCCACCGCCGGCACGCTGCTCGTCGGCAAGGTTGCCTCCATCGCCGCCGTCCAGCTCTTCGCCGACCCCACGAGCGCCGCTGCCGTCGCTCTCGGCGGTGTGGTCGTCTCCGTCAACACCTGCGCCAACCTGGTCGGCCGTCTGTCCTTTGGCCAGATCATCGACAAGCTCGGCGCCTACAAGTCGCTGCTCATCAGCCTTGTCGTCACCATCGTCGCGCTCGTCATCATGTCGATGAGCTTTACGCAGAGCATGTTCTTTGTGGCACTCGCCCTGCTCGGCTTTAGCTTTGGCGCCCTGCTCGTCATCTACCCGCCGCTCACCGGTGGCGCCTTTGGCACCAGCAACATCGGCGTCAACTACGGCATCATGTTCCTGGGCTATGCCGCTTCCACCTGGATCAGCCAGCCCATCACCGCCGTGCTGTATCACGCCGAGGCCGGCAGCGCCGCCTACCAGCAGTCTTTCTACGGCGCCATTGTGATCGCCGCCATCGCCGTCGTGCTCACCGTCTACATGATGGTCTCCGACAGCAAGAAGAAGTCCGCTTAGTAATTGCCAATGTGACAAAGGGACTGTCCCTTTGTCACATTCCATCGCCAACAGTATTAAGGAGTCGAAATGTCTGAGCTCAACCCCGTCCGCATTGCCGTTATCGGTGCCGGCGCCATGGGTCGCAACCACATCCGCTTTGTCACCGAGGAGCCCGAGGCCGAGCTCGTCGCCATCGCCGACGCCTTTGAGGGCGCCCGCGCCACGGCCGAGGCCGCCGGCGTGCCTTTTTACACCGATCCCGCCCAGATGATGGACGAGGTCAAGCCCGAGGCCGTCATTATCGCCACCCCCAACGACCTGCACCTGGGCGTTGCTCGCGAGGCTGTGAAGCGCAACATCGTGCCGCTGGTCGAAAAGCCGATCTCCAACGATCTTGAGGATGCCCAGGCCTTCGCCGCCGAGGCCGAGACCGCCGGCGTGCCCGTGCTCGTGGGCCAGCACCGTCGCCACAACCCCTTCGTCAACAAAGCCAAGGAGATCATCGAGTCCGGCGAGCTGGGCAAGCTCACCGTATCGAGCTTCCACTACATGATCTATAAGAATGACGAGTACTTCGACGTCGAGTGGCGCCGCAAGAAGGGTGCCGGCCCGATCCTGGTCAACCTGGTGCACGATGTCGACCTGCTCCGCTATCTGTTGGGCGAGCCCGTTGCCGTCCAGGGCATGCAGTCCAGCGCCGCCCGCGGTTTTGAGACCGAGGACTCCGCCGTGGTCAACGTCCGTTTTGCCGATGGCGCGCTTGCGAGCATGACCATCTCCGACGCCACCGCCAGCCCCTGGAACTGGGAGGCCACCGCTCGCGAGGATCCGCAGTACCGCCCCTTCGACGCCGACGCCTACTTTATCGGCGGCACTAAGGGCGCCCTTTCGCTGCCCCGCCTACACCAGTTCTCCTACGACGGCGCCTCCAACTGGCACAAGCCGCTGCAGATGGAAATCCCGGCTGTGGACCCGGCGCTGCCGCACAAGATGCAGCTCAAGCACTTTGTGAAGGTCGTTCGCCGCGAGGTCGAGCCCGTCGTAACCCCCGCCGACAACGTTAAGACGCTCACGCTTCTCAACGCCATCAAGGAGGCCGCCGAGACCGGCCAGCTCGTCGAGCTGTAATGCCTTAAGAGCGGCCGCGGCAGAAACCCCATGCTGAACCCCTCGGTCCGCCACAAATATGCCCCTCTTCTTTGCCCCGTGAGCAGCCTCCTGCCCGCGGGGCTTTTTGCTACTTCGCTGACGATTTTTCTGAGACGGGGGCCTTTTTGCACCTCAGCTTGGTTCGCTCGCCACGAAATGGGCCTATCTACTACGTTTAACCGATTACCCTCGACCATGCCGAATTTCCTAAAATCAAAACCG
>CABUCQ010000143.1 GCA_902490095.1 uncultured Collinsella sp. | reverse complement strand
GCGGGTGGTTTCTGATGCGGCGCGCTGCGCGCCCCGCACAGGCTAAAGCCTCTAATGAAAAGCCGCCCATTGCCCGCGTCTTTTGGTGCGCGACGCTCCTCATCCCGCTCGGCGTGGTAGCTGCATGGATTACGAATCAATTGCTCGTAAATGAGGACAATTCCCTATGGGTCCTTTCTTATTCGGCGCTCGGTGCTGCCGCCGTCATACTTCTTGTCGAACCCTTGGTTTCGGGACTTATCGACCAAACCGATCTTGCGACGGGAACGGTTGCCTGTATTTGCCGTGACATCCTTGTCATCGCCGCTGTTTCAGCGCTCTCGTTCGTTTCACTCGAAATTGCCTGTAACGAAACGTTCTATCGCATTCCCGCCAACTCATTCGGGTTTTCCGTCGGGCTGCTCGCGACGGTTCTGCTCTCCCTTTATTTGCTGGGACAGCGTCATGGAGGCGTCATGGCCCTCGTGCCCGTCGCCTGTTGCATCCTTGGCATTGCCGAGCACTTCGTCATAACGTTTAAAGGCGAAGCCATCCTGCCAAGCGATATCTTGGCCCTTGGCACCGCAATGGAAGTGAGCGAGGGATACGAGTTTACCTTTACCGCCGGAATCGTAACCTCTCTCGCCCTGCTGGAGATTTCCCTGGGGCTTCTTTCGCTTATCCGACCGCGAAAGCTCCGTACGCCCACCCATGTCTTCCCCGCAATCGCCGCTAACCTCTGCGCTTTTCTGCTAGTGACCGTTGTGGGGCTCTCAGGCTTTTCCAGCATCGACTTGGAGCAGGCGCTGGATTTTGGATTTGACCGTTGGCAGCCCATCACCACATATACGTCTCAGGGTTTTATCACTTCGTTCACCGAAATGGTCAACGAGTTGCCCATTGAGAAGCCCGAAGACTATACGCCCGATGAGGCGCAGAGCATCGAGCAGGAGCTCGCCGCCGCCTACGACAGCACGTATGGCTCGAGCGAGCAGCGCGCGGCTGCCGTTGCCCAGTTCAATGAAATCAAGCCGACGATTGTTGCCGTCATGAACGAGAGTTTTAGCGACCTTTCGTGCTTTGAGCAGCTCCAGGCGGCCGGGTACACCGGCCCCGCATTCTACAACTCGCTTCCCGACACACTTGTTCGCGGCACCATGCTCGCTTCGGTCACCGGTGGCGGAACGGCAAACTCCGAATTCGAATTTTTGACCGGAGCGACAACGGCCTTTGTCGGATTAGGCAAGATCCCCTATCAGCTGTATCAGATGAATGGCGTCAACAGCCTGGCAAAGGACCTTAAAGAGCTTGGGTATACCGCTACCGCTATGCACCCGCAAAACCCCGTCAACTACCATCGAGATAAGATCTATCAGCAGCTGGGCTTTGGAGACTTTCTTTCAATCGGCGATTTCGAAGGTGCGCCCTGTTACCATGCCGGCGTATGCGACTACGCCACCTACGACAAGATACTCGACCTGCTTAGAACCGACGAAGCGCCGCAGTTCATCTTTGACGTCACGATGCAAAATCACGGCGGCTACGACTATGGCACCGTTCCCGCCGAAGAGCTGACAAACTATTGGGTCGAGGGAGCCAGCGAGGGCGCCAATAGCGCGCTCAACACCTATCTCACCTGCATCAACGCATCCGACCGGGACCTCGAGTACTTTATCAACGAGCTCCGCAATATCGGCAGACCGGTTGTCCTTGTCTTTTTTGGCGACCATCAGCCGAGCGCCGCAACGACTCTCAACGACGAGCTGTACCCTCAGGAAGATACGGCAAGCCACGCTTTCCGTGTCTATCAGTCAACCTATTTCGTCTGGGCTAACTATGAAATCGCCGGCAATACCGAGCTCAACGTCTACGACACCGTCGGGGCAAACGAGATTGCAGCCATTACCCTTAATAAGATCGGCGCCCCGCTCACCGACTATCAAAAGGCTCTGCTTGCAACAAGGTCAGATGTGCCCACCATCAATGTCGCCGGCTACCTTGGTGCCGACGGGCTGCGCTACGACTTGGAATCTGAAGACAGCCCATACGCCTCGACGATCGACAAGCTGCAGCGCATGCAATACCTCGAGTTCGCCAGCAAAGTTCAGTAAGCCCGCCCATTCGCTTGGGCCCATCGTATTGCAAGCACGCTCGGCCCAAATGCATCGCAAATGACTCCCGCTCGCAAACGAGGGTACAATGACGCTCGTGTCACATCACGGGGCTCCGGCCCCAACATATACAAAGGAGTCATACATGGGTTGCGAGCACGCACAGGCCGCCGGCGGACAAACGTCGCCGTCGCAATTTGAGGAGAACACGCTGTCCGAGGTCAAACGCGTCATCGCCGTACTTTCCGGCAAGGGCGGTGTCGGCAAGTCGTTTGTCACCGGTGCCATCGCCACCGAGCTTGCCCGTCACGGCCACAAGGTCGGCGTCCTCGATGCCGACATCACCGGTCCCTCTATCCCCAAGATGTTCGGCATGAGCGGACGCCACGTCCATGCCCTTGGCAACCTCATGCTGCCCGAAATCTCCGAGCACGGCGTCAAGGTCATGAGCTCCAACCTTCTGCTCCAAAACGAGACCGACCCCGTCCTTTGGCGCGGTCCGGTCATCGCAGGCGCCATTAGGCAGTTCTGGAGCGAGACCTCGTGGGGCCCCATCGACTACCTGCTGGTCGACATGCCTCCGGGAACAGGCGACGTCGCGCTCACCGTCTTCCAGTCGCTGCCCGTCGACGGCATCGTCATCGTCACGAGCCCGCAGGACCTGGTCTCGATGATCGTCGCCAAGGCGGTCAACATGGCCGAGAAGATGAACGTCCCCATTCTGGGCATCGTCGAGAACATGAGCTATATCGAGTGCCCCGACTGCGGCAAGAAGATTGAGGTCTTTGGCAAAAGCAAGCTCCCCGAGGTCGCAGATCGCTATAACCTCGACATCTTGGGCCAGCTTCCCATTAATCCGGCACTCGCCGAGGCCTGCGATAAGGGCGAGGTCGAGACCGCGCTGCCCGATGGCATGTTGCCCAAGGCAGTCTCTGCCGTCGAGGCTATTACCCCGCACGAGACCGACGAGGCCTAAGTGAACACGAGCGCCTTCTATGACGTCCTGGTAATCGGCGGCGGGGCTTCAGGCCTCGCCGCCGCCATTACGGCCGCACGTGCTGGCAAAAGCGTCTGCATCGTTGAGCGCGATGTCGCCTGCGGCCTAAAGCTCCTTGCGACCGGTAACGGCCGCTGCAACCTCTCCAACGAATCGATTGATCCTCAGCGGTATAACCACCCCGCATTCGTCGAATCTGTCATGGGCCCCCAACCCGAACAAGAGCTTATGGGTTTCTTCTCCTCGCTGGGCATCATGACAACCTCCGAGGAAGGCCGGCTATACCCGCGCTCCCTTCGCGCAGAATCGGTGCGCGACGCGCTTCTCAACGTTTGCGACCGCCTAGGTATTACCTTAATCTGCGGAGCCAACGTTGCCTCGGCGCACAAAGCTTCCGAAGGCTGGACACTCCAAATAGACCGTCCAGCGCGGGCGCTCAAGGCAAAAAAGCACGACGACCGAAAAACGGAGCTCCGCTCGCTTCGGAAAGCGCTCGCCGATGTCCCTCGCAAGAACGAGGCCCTGGAGGCACATGCCGTAATTATCGCCACGGGTGGCAACCCCACCGGTATCGCCGATACGTTTAGCCTCCCCCTCACTTCGCTGCGCCCCATCCTCTGCCCCGTATCGGCAACGGTCGTCGGCGATCGGGCGGCACTCAAGACGTTGGACGGCCTGCGCGTCCGCGCCCGCTTGACGCTCGCCCGCAATCATAATGAGCTCTGGCACGAAGACGGTGAAGTCCTGTTTCGAGCCTTCGGCATCTCGGGCGTCGCTGTCTTCAACCTCTCCCGTCGTATCCAGCGCGGTGATACGATCCTGCTCGACGTTTTCCCCGACCTCTCCAAAGACGAGCTGCTCGATATGCTCAACCGGCGCGTTGAGCTGCTCGGCGGCTTTTCGCCCCGCGATCCCCGTTGGCTCGACGGCATGCTCGCCCCGCAACTCTCCCGCGTCGTCTGCACGGCGTTCGAGCAGTGCCATCCAGGCTCCAACGATGTCATCCACCTGGTCTCGATCCTCAAGCACTTTAAGTTGCTCGTTGAGGGAACAGCCGAGGAGCGCTCGGCACAGGTCACGCGTGGTGGCGTATCTGTCGAGAGTATCTCAACACCCAGTCTACGCGCGCGCAGCGTTGTCGACGCCCCGCTTTACGTCTGCGGCGAAGCGCTCGACATCGACGCCGATTGCGGAGGCTTTAACCTTGCGTGGGCATGGCTCTCGGGCATTCGCGCTGCAAGCAGCCTGTAGCCGCGCAGTCTATAATCAAAAACGCATTCGGGCCGTCTGGGATACCGGACGGCCTCTTTCTTGCCTCTAAGGAGACCTCGATGATCGAAATCACCCAAGTCAACGCTTCGCTCGATGAAGCCGGCGATGAAAATGCCTGCCTCATTGTTGGCAAGCGAGTCGCCAAGCGCGTCCTACGTTGCAAGGACTCCGAGATCAAGTCCATCGAGCTCCACCGCAAGTCAATCGACGCTCGCAAAAAACGAGACGTCCATTTTATCCTGAGCTTTCGTGTTGAGCTGACTAGTCCCCACCTCGAGCGAGAAGCGGTCGACAGCGTTTCCGAACGTGACCGCTCGCACGTACGCGCGATAGATGACGATGAGCCTTCATTCCCCTTCCCCGTTTCCGGCGCACCCAAAGAGCGCCCCGTCGTCATCGGCGCCGGATGCGCCGGCCTTTTCGCCGCACTCACCCTTGCCGAAGCAGGTCTTAAACCCTTGCTCATCGAGCGCGGCGACCCGGCATTTCGCCGCTCGCGTGCGATCGACCTCTTTC
>CABUCQ010000142.1 GCA_902490095.1 uncultured Collinsella sp. | reverse complement strand
CACCCGCGGATCCTGCCGTCGGAGCTGCGACGATTACGCCCATCGTGGCCGAGCGCTCGAGCACGGCCATGGCGCGGGCTACGGCGTCGGTCTGGACGGCGCCCATCAGGCTCGTGCTCAAATCGTTGCGGCCGGTGGCATCGACGAGTTTGGCCTCGCCGCCGATAAGCCCGCCGAGCGATCGCTGCGGATTGGCGATGGGGGCCGTGGTCTCCTCGCGCATGACGTCGAGCACGCGACGCATGGCGTCGACGGCGTGGGCTTCGCCGGTCAGGCGCGCCTCACGCACGGCCATGACGGCGCCGATGCTGAGCCCCAGTTCCTCGCACGCATCGAGCAGCTGCTCGCCGTCGTCGAAGATCTCCTTGGCCGAGACGCCGGGGGAGAGCGACGAGGCAGAACCGGGGAGCTCGATAAAGGTCGCGTAATCGACATTGTCGAGCTTGCGTAACATGGGGACGACGGTGTCGTCGGGCGCACCGTCGATCTCAAAGACGGAGTAGGCCTGGCCGCCCACTTCGGTTCGGTAGGTGCGGCAGAAGGCGATGTTCACGTGGGCGTAGGCGAGCAGGTTCGTGAGCGCGGCGAGCACGCCGGGAACGTCCTTGTGCGCCACGAAGAGCGTGGAATACATGCCCGAGATGTCGACGCCGACGCCGTTAATGCGGCTGATGCGCATCTTGCCGCCGCCCAGGCTCTCGCCGCGGACCTGCGCCGTGGCGCCCGTGTCGTCGACCATATCGATGTCGACGGTGTTGGGGTGGATGGAGGCGTCGTCGCCCTTGATGTCAAAGTGATATTCGAGGCCCTGCTCGCGAGCGAGGTCGAAGGCCTGCTTGATGTTCTCGTCATCGGTGTCGAGGCCCAGGATGCCCGCGACGAGCGCACGGTCGGTGCCGTGGCCGCGGTAGGTGTGGGCGAAGGAGTTCCATAGGCCAAAGGTGACTTTGGCGATGCGGCCTTCTAACAGGCTGGCGGCAACTTGGGCGCACCGCAGGGCGCCGGCGGTGTGCGATGAACTGGGGCCGACCATGACGGGGCCCAAGATCTCGAATGCCGAGGTCGTAGCTAGTGTTTGCGGCTTGCCTGCCATATGCGCTCCTGTTTTGTCCTGTCGTCCCGAGGGGCGGGGCATACTTGTCCCGTCGTTCCGAGGGCTTTGGTATTTGGTCGCCTGCTCTACAGTCCTGGCTCGCACGGAGGCCACATTAAGTGGCCTCCGGCTCGTGCGGAACTCGCGACCGACCAAATACCAAAGCCCTCGGAACTTAGGATACATGGCTGGAGTCGCTCTGCTGCAAAATTTATCGGCCTGTGATTTATTCCATGTCCCAGGTAGGCTCATCTTCACAACCTTTAAATAAAAAAGAAGTACCGGTTGGGGCCGGTACTTCTTTTGGTGCGTTGTTATTTGGCTGTAGCTTTTCGAGTTAGCTTACAGACCGCAGGCTGCTTTGAGTTCTTCGACTCGGTCGGTTTTCTCCCAGGTGAAGTCGGCGTCTTCTCGGCCGAAGTGACCGTAGGCTGCCGTCTTTTCGTAGATGGGGCGGCGCAGGTCCAGGTCGCGGATGATTGCGCCCGGGCGCAGGTCGAAGGTCTTCTCTACGGCCTCGACGATCTTGTCCTCGGCAACATGTGCGGTACCGAAGGTGTCGACCATGATTGAGAGGGGCTTGGAAACGCCGATGGCGTAGGCAAGCTCGACTTCGCAGCGGTCGGCCAGACCGGCGGCGACCACGTTCTTGGCGACCCAGCGCGCGGCATACGCGGCGGAGCGGTCGACCTTGGTGCAGTCCTTGCCGCTAAAGGCACCGCCGCCGTGACGGCCGTAGCCGCCGTAGGTGTCGACGATGATCTTGCGGCCGGTCAGGCCCGTGTCGCCCATGGGGCCGCCCACGACAAAGCGACCGGTGGGGTTCACGTAGATGTCGGCGTTGTCCCACGGCATGTTCTCGGCGGCCATGACCGGGGTGATGACGTGCTCGATGAGGTCGGCCTTGATCTTGCCCATGTCCTCGATCTCGGCAGCGTGCTGCGTGGAGATGACGATGGTCGTGACCTCGACGGGCTTGCCTTCCTCGTAGCGCACGGTGACCTGGGTCTTGCCGTCGGGACGCAGATAGGCGAGGGTGCCGTCGTGACGCACGGCGGCCAGGCGCTCGGCTAGGCGACTCGCCAGATAGTGCGGCATGGGCATGAGGGTCTTGGTCTCGTTGGAGGCATAACCGAACATCATGCCCTGGTCGCCGGCACCGATCAGGTCGATCGGGTCGGTGGTAGCGCCGGTCTGGGTCTCGAAGGACTCGTCGACGCCCTGGGCGATATCGGGCGACTGCTCGTGGATGAGGCTCATGACGCCGCAGGTGTCGCAGTCAAAACCGAACTTGGCACGGTTGTAGCCAATGCGGCGGATGACGCCGCGGGCGATTTCCTGCACGTCGACGTAGGCCTGGGTGCGAATCTCGCCGGCTACAATGACGGTGCCGGTGGTCACGAGGGTCTCGCAGGCGCAGCGGACGTTCTCCACGTTGGCAGGCACGCCGTTGGGGGCGATGTAGCCCTGCTCCTGGAGCTCTATTTCTTTGGCGAGGATTGCGTCGAGGACGGCGTCGCTGATCTGGTCAGCGATCTTATCGGGATGACCTTCGGTCACCGACTCCGACGTAAAAACAAAGGACCCGTGTTGGGGCGGGATGGAACGAAGTTCTTCTGACATGATAGTCCTTTCAAAAACGTGTCCCGGCGACCGTTACCATTCCGCCAGGCTCTCTATGCAAGGGCACATCATAGCGCGTAAATCAAACATTCACACCCTTTCCGCACCTACTCATTGGGGACAGACATAAATGACCAGCCTTAAACTAAGAACGTCTCCAACGGCTGGTCATTTAAGTCTGTCCCCAATGAGTAGGTCGGTGCCCTTTGTGCGGAGGTTGCTTTGATGCTTTATACTGGTGCGGTTAGACATCCATCCTGCAATCGAGGAGATTTCCATGGCATCAGACGTTCGCGTCCGCTTTGCACCCTCACCGACGGGCAAGCTGCACATCGGCGGCGCCCGCACCGCTATCTATAACTGGGCTTTCGCCCGCGCAAACGGCGGCACGTTCATCCTGCGCATCGACGACACCGACCCCACCCGTTCCACCGACGAGAACACGCAGATCATCCTGCGCGCCATGCGTTGGCTGGGCCTGGACTGGGACGAGGGTCCCGAGGTGGGCGGCGACTTTGGCCCCTACGCCCAGACCGAGCGCCTGGACCTGTACAAGCAGGCCGCCCAGAAGCTTTGGGACGAGGGCAAGGCCTATCCCTGCTTCTGCACCAAGGAGCAGCTCGATGCCGACCGCAAGGCCGCGCAGGAACGCAAGGACCCCTTCCAGGGCTATCAGCGCCGTTGCCGCGATCTTGATCCCGATGAGGCCCGCCGCCGCATCGAGGCCGGCGAGTCCTACGTCCTGCGCATCAAGGTGCCCGAGGACCGCGGCGACGTCGTTATCCACGACGCCGTCCACGGCGAGGTGACCTTCGACGCCAAGGAGCTCGACGACTTTGTCATCTTCCGCTCCGATGGCACGCCCACGTACAACTTCGCGACCGTCGTCGACGACGCCATGATGAAGATCACCCATGTCATCCGCGGCGACGACCACCTGTCCAACACCCCGCGTCAGGTCATGGTCTACGAGGCCCTCGGCGCGCCCGTGCCCACGTTCGCCCACATCTCCATGATCTTGGGTGCCGACGGCAAGAAGCTCTCCAAGCGCCATGGCGCCACCTCGGTTGAGGAGTACCGCGATGCCGGCTACCTGCCTGACGCTTTCGTCAACTACCTGGCGCTGCTCGGCTGGTCGCTCGACGGCGAGACCACGATCATCCCGCGCGATGTCCTGGCCAGCAAGTTCTCGCTTGACCGCATTTCCAAGAACCCGGCGACCTTCGACCCCAAGAAGCTCGACTGGGTCAATGCCGAGTACATCAACGGCATGTCCGACGCCCAGTTTGCCGATGAGATTATGGTCCCCGAGCTGCACGAGGCCGGCATGATCGAGGGCAACGTCGAGTACGGCGAGGACTGGATCGACGCGCTTGCCTCCATCGTTAAGCCGCGTACCAAGATGCCGGCCGACGCCGTGACCGTCGCCGCCCCCATCTTTGCCACGGCCGAGACGCTCGAGTATGACGAGAAGTCCGTCAACAAGGGCCTGGCCAAGGAGGGCATGGGTGCCATTCTTGACGCCGCCAAGGCCGCGCTCGAGGGTGTTACCGAGTGGACGGCCGCCAACATCGACGCCGCACTTGAGCCGCTGCCCGAGCAGATGGATCTCAAGAAGCGCATGGTGTTCCAGGCTGTGCGCGTCGCCGTCTGCGGCAACATGGTGAGCCCTCCGCTGGGCGAGACCATGGCGCTCGTCGGCCGTGACGACTGCCTGGCGCGTATCGACCGCGCCCGCACGATGGCGCTGTAACAGTCGCGTAAACGCATGTATCCGAGTCCCGCTCACCACGAGTGGGGCTCTTGTTTCTCAAGACGTATGGGATGGGAGGTACAGAGACCATGGCCGAGCAACTTTCGCTGTTTGGTTCGCCGGAACCTAAGCAAGCTCCCGTGAAGCATGCCCGCACGGCCGAGCAGGCCAAGCCCGAGCCTGCGCCGGAGCCCATTGTCGCCTATGCGAGCGTGGTCCTCGACATCCCTACCCGTGCGCTGTCCGAGCCGTTTGCCTACGGCATTCCACAGTCCCTTGCCAACGAGGCCCGGATCGGGTCTACGGTCCTGGTCCACTTTGGCAACCGTGCTGCCGCGGGCTATATCGTCGATATTGTGTCTGAGTTGGGCGACCTGCAAGGCAACATCACCCTCGATCCCGCGCGCATAAAGCCCGTCGAAGCCATACTCAGCAAACCGCTCTTTACCGCCGAGGCTGCTCGCATCGCGCGCTGGATGAGCCGCGAGTACGTCGCGACCCTTTCCGAGTGCCTGCGCCTGTTTTTGCCTCCGGGTGGCAGCCCGCGTGTCGTAAAGGGCGATGACGGGGCGTGGACGGTCGAGCGTCCCGCCGTCAAGCCTATCCAAA
>CABUCQ010000141.1 GCA_902490095.1 uncultured Collinsella sp. | reverse complement strand
CCTCCTCTTTCACGTCACCTTGCTCGCTTAGGGACGTTTTCGCTGTTGGCGACGGCAACGCGGCTTTTCCATTGTTGGAACTAGAGCCTTTCTCTTTCGACCTGTGCTCTTTGTCGAAAGCTATCAAGCGACATTCCGTTATTCGGAATGTCGCTTTTGTTTTGTGCTGGTTATTTCGCCAGCGTTGGTGAATATGCTGCGTGTTTGGCGTTTGTCACTATAAGATGGTTACTTACGTTAAACGTAATTCGATGATCTTGAGGGTAGGGGATTGATTTGGGTCGTGCTGGGGATATGACGCCGCCTTTGCGTTGGCGGTTGGGTGTTGCTGGTGGGGTGGCGCTGGTTGTGCTGCTTCTTGACCAGCTGACCAAGCTTGCGGTTCGTGCCGTGGGCGACGCTTTGCATGTGACCGTCATCCCCGGTGTCATTGACTTTATGTTTGTCCGTAATATCGGTGCTGCCTTTAGCATGGGCGAGGGGCATGGCGTTGCGTTCGCTTTGCTGGCGCTTGCGGTCATTGTCGCCATTGCCGTGTACTTGCTTCGCACGCCCCAGCTTGCTCGCTTGGAGGTTGTGGGCATGGCTATGGTCGTGGGTGGCGCCATTGGCAACGCGATCGATCGCCTGGCTTTTGGCTTTGTGACCGATTTTATTGCCACCACCTTCATCGACTTTCCCGTCTTTAACGTGGCCGATATCGGCATCACCGTAGGCGTTGTGCTTGCCCTCATCGGCTACATGTTCTTGAGCCCTGCGGCCCGCGAAGTCGATGCGACTGCCGAGCTCAATGCACGTGATGAGGCCCGCGCCAAGCGCAAAGCCAAGCAGCGTGGGGAGCGTGCCCGCAAGATTCGCGAAAGGAATGAGCGTTAATGGCCGACATCCATTTTCTTGTTGCCGACGATTGCTCTGGCCAGCGTCTCGACGCCTTTCTGGGTGCCAACGACGGCTGCCCCACGCGCTCTGCCTGCGCGCATCTGATCGAGGGCGGCGCCGTAATCGTGAACGGCGAGACCTGTCTGTCAAAAAAGTATGCCGTACGCGCCGGTGACCGCATCTCGGTTGACCTGCCCGAGCCTCACGATCCGACTGACGTGATTCCTGAGGCCATTCCCCTCGATATCCGCTACGAGGACGACTACCTCCTCGTGCTCTCCAAGCAGCGGGGCCTGGTGTGCCATCCCGCCCATGGCCACGAGAGCGGCACCCTTGCGAACGCTCTGGTCTACCACTGTGGCATCGACCATCTTGGTACCGTGCAGGGTGAGGACCGCCCCGGGATCGTGCATCGACTGGACCGAGATACCTCGGGCCTCATGCTTGCGGCAAAGGACGACGATACCCAGCGCGCGCTCCAAAATCTCATCCGCACGCGCACGCTCGACCGTCGCTATATCACGCTCGTCCACGGGCACATCGCCATGGACGAGGGAACCATTAACACCGGTATTGCCCGTTCCACGCGCGACCGCGTCAAGATGGCGGTTTCGGACGACCCCTTTGCCCGTCAGGCCATTACGACCTTTAAGGTCCTCGAGCGCTTTGATTCCACGCGCTTTGACGACGGCTACACGCTTGTCGAGTGTCACCTGTTTACCGGCCGCACGCATCAGATTCGCGTGCATATGCGTCATATCAACCACGCCTGCGTGGGCGATCCACTTTACGGCAAGTGCGATGCGCGCGCTGACCAGGGCCTGACCAGGCAGTTTCTGCATTCCTGGCGCGTGGCATTCGAACATCCCGTGACGGGGGAGCGCATTGAGTGCCGCGACGAGCTACCGTGGGATCTCGCCGCGGTTCTTGACGACTTGGCCCCGCGCTCGCTTGGCCGCACCGCTGCCGGCGACGAAATCGTTCCGCAGCTCGGTCTTCTCGAAGTCTAGCCAGTATTAGGTGGTTTCTTGAACTCGGTTAGCCTGCGGTAAGATATACGGTTGTTTACGAAACGCGTTGCTGGGAGCCTGCATGCTCGCCTTTTTACAAACTAACACGCCCATCGTGATCTTCAACCAGATTGTCGTCACGCTGCTCACGGTCTGCTTTCTGTACCAGGTGGTCTTCTTTGTCATTGGCGCTCTTCGTGGCGAGGTCGCGCCTCCCAAGGCCAAAAAACTCCACCGGTACGCCTTCTTTATTGCGGCGCATAACGAGGAGGCCGTGATCGCCAACCTCGTTCGCTCCATCAAGGATCAGGACTATCCGTCCGAGCTCATCGAGGTGTTTGTCGTTGCCGACGCCTGCACCGACAACACCGCGCAGCTCGCACGCGAGGCCGGTGCCATCGTTTATGAGCGCAACGACCTGGCCCGCAAGGGTAAGAGCTGGGTCATGGACTTTGGTTTTGATCGCATTCTTAACGAGTATCCTGACACGTTCGAGGGCTACTTTATCTTCGATGCCGATAACGTTATCTCCCGCGATTACGTGTCCAAGATGAACGATGCCTTTGACCAGGGATTCCATGTGGTCACGAGCTATCGCAACTCCAAGAACTTCGGCAGCTCGTGGATCTCGGCAGCTAATGCTACCTGGTATTTGCGCGAGGCGCGCTTCCTTAACAATGCGCGTAATATCTGTAAGACGTCTTGCGCCGTCTCGGGTTCGGGCTACCTCATCTCCGCCAGTGTTATTGAGGGCATGCACGGCTGGCAGTTCCACACGCTGACCGAGGACATTCAGTTCACTACGTTCTGCGCTATTCACGGTATTCGCATTGGCTATGCGCCGGCGGAGTTCTTTGACGAGCAACCCGTGACGTTCAAGGCATCCTGGAAGCAGCGTATGCGCTGGACCAAGGGCTTTTACCAGGTGTTCTTTACCTACGGCAAACATCTGGTCAAGTCGACGTTCCGCTATCATCGCTTTGCCGCCTACGACATGTTCATGACGATCGCCCCGGGTATGCTGCTATCGCTGATCTCGATGCTCGCTAATGCGACGTTCTTGATTGTGGGTGGCCTTTCGCATGGTTTCTTGGCTACCGAAGTCGAGATGCAGGCGTGCGCCGCTTCGCTCATTATGACCTTCGCCATGATGTATCAGACCTTCTTTATCCTGGCGCTGCTCACGACTATCTTTGAGTACAAGCACATTCACTGCGCGCAAAAGTGGCGTCTGGTGACTAACCTGTTTACCTTCCCGATCTTTATGTTCAGCTATATCCCCATCACGGTGGCCGCGCTGTTCCTGAAGGTCGACTGGGTGCCGACGCAGCATGCCGTAAACGTCACCCTCGACGAGGTCATGCAAGGCGCCAAATAACCACCACCAAAACCACCGCAAAGGGGACAGGCACCTTTGTGGTGGTTTTTGCTTTTGCGATGCAGCTCGAGGAGGAGTCCGATGGTCTATATCCCGTTTTGGATTTGCATCTTTGCCGGCGTGGCAATTGATGCCCGAGAGCGACGGTTTCCCAATGGGCTTGCCGGCGCATGTGCCGTGGCGGCGTTGGCGGGCGTTTGGCTCGACCTCGGTTTGAACACAGCGCTTGACCACGCCGGTCTTGCGGTCATCGTCTACCTTGGCCTTGTGCTTACCGAGTCGCTCTGGCGTAGAGTTCGCCACACTCCTGGCATTGGCATGGGGGACGTCAAGGCACTCTTTGCCCTTTGTACCTTCGATCCCCTGGGCGGCGTTGTCGCGTTTGCGGTTGCGCTCCTGACCCTTGCCGTCGCTTGCCTCATCGCAAAATCGCGCTCCCTGCCATTGCTCCCGTTTTTAGTGCCGATTTTTGCCATAATCGAGGTCGTGGGCTGCACTTTGTAACCGATTGCGCATCCTTTTTAAGGAGCATGCCATGGAATCTAATCAAGAAACGGCCGTCATTAAGGCGCGCATGGACCGTATTCCCTCGGCGTTGTCGCCCGAGCTTGTCGAGCGCATTGCCGCCGATCGTGCTTCGGGCTATGTCAACCCGTATCGTTGCAACGATGATCAGGTCATTCGTCGTATTGATCGCGCCGCCGACAAAGGCACGCTTATGCGTCCGGCGTTTATGCGCGATACCGAAAAGATACTTCATCTTCCGGCGTACACCCGTTATGCAGGCAAAACGCAGGTCTTTAGCTTCCGTAGCAATGATGATCTTTCACGCCGCGGTTTGCACGTACAGCTTGTCTCCCGCATTGCGCGCGATATCGGTCGCGCCCTGGGGCTCAATTGCAATCTGATCGAGGCGATTGGCCTGGGTCACGACTTGGGACACACGCCTTTCGGCCATGCCGGCGAGCGCTTCCTCAACGATATCTATCACGAGCGTACGGGGCGTTATTTTTTCCATAACGTGCAGTCGGTCCGCGTGCTCGACGCGTTGTATGGCCGCAACGTGTCGCTCCAGACGCTCGACGGCGTGCTATGCCATAACGGCGAGTACGAGCAGCGTGTGTTTGAGCTCTCGGACATGGGCTCCTTTGACCAGTTTGACCAGACGGTTGAGGATTGCATTGCCACGGGCTATAGCGCAATTGAGCATCTGCGTCCCATGACGCTCGAGGGCTGCGTCGTTCGCATCTCGGATATTCTTGCCTACGTCGGTCGTGACCGTCAGGATGCGATCGCGGCGGGCCTGCTGTCACCCGACGCTTTTGATGATGGCCGGGGCGGTGCCTACAACAGTTGGATCCTTACGCACGCTTCCATCGATATCGTTGAGCACAGCTATGGTAAGCCGCGCATCGAGATGAGCGAGGACCTGTTTGAGGAAATCCGCCGAGCCAAGCGCGAGAACTACGAGAAGATCTATAGCAAGGGCGGTATCGAAGGCGATTCCGAGGTGGAGCTGCGCGAGGCGTTCGAAAAGCTCTACGACCGTTGCCTGCGGGATCTAAACAGTGGTGACGAGTCCTCTTACATCTTTAAGCACCATATTTCGCGCATTGAGCAGCAGCTTTCCTACTACGATCGCACCTATGCCTGGCAGGACGACAGGGATCAAGCCGTGGTGGATTATATCGCGAGCATGACGGACGGTTATTTCTGCGAACTGACGAGCAAGCTGTTCCCTGGTCTGGAGTTTCCGCACCGTACCTATATTAACGAACGGTAGTTCGTATTAATTCGGTATACTGTTAGTTGAAAACGTTTTTGATTGATACA
>CABUCQ010000140.1 GCA_902490095.1 uncultured Collinsella sp. | reverse complement strand
TGCGTGCGGAACTCGCGACCAACCTTATGCCTCGCCCCCAGCCCCGGACCTTCCGGGTCCAAGGCGTGACACACCGGACTGGGTTATCTGAATAAATATGGTGAAGGCCCCTTTCGGGGCCTTCTTTTTATAAAAATTCGCCTACTCGGTGGACTTCGGGTTCTAGGTCTACGTCGAACTGCTCTTTGACTTTGGCTTGGATGTCGCGGATGAGTTCGTCGACGTCGGCGGCGGTGGCGTGGTCGGCGTTGACGATAAAGCCGCAGTGCTTTTCGCTTACCTGCGCGCCGCCAACGGCGTGTCCTCGCAGGCCGGCATCCATGATGAGCTTGCCGGCAAAGTAACCCTCGGGGCGCTTGAAGGTGGAGCCGGCACTCGGCATGTCGAGCGGTTGCTTGTCCTCGCGACGCTGACGGTAGTCGTCCATGTCGGCCTTGATCATCGCGGCGTTGCCCGGGGCGAGATTGAAAGTGGCCGAAAGCACGATAAAGCCGTCGTCGGCGATGCGGCTCTTGCGATAGCCCAGGTTGAGCTCGTCGGCATCGAATTCGATGATGTTGCCGCTACCGCGGGTGCCGTCGTCGAGCTGGCGAGCGGGTTTGTAGACGCGCACGGACTCCAGCACATCGGCCATGCAGGCACCGTAGGCACCGGCGTTCATGTAGCAGGCGCCGCCGACCGATCCGGGGATGCCCGAGATGGGCTCCATGCCGGTGAGACCGGCCTCGGCTGCCGCAGTGGCGACATCGGAAAGCAAGGCGCCGGCCGCCGCCGTGACGTGCGTACCGTCGACCGTAATGTTGGAGAGGCCTTCGCCCAGCGCCACGACGACGCCACGGATGCCCTTGTCGCCGACGAGCAGGTCGGAGCCGTTGCCCACGATGGTGAGCGGCAGGTCGCAGCGATAACAGGTGTCGAGCGTGGCGACGAGGCCCTGCTCGGTATCGGGCGTGACAAAGACGTCGGCCGGGCCGCCGATCTTAAACGTGGTGTGCTCGCGCATGGGCTCGCTCATCAGCACGTTGTCCTCGCCGGCAACGCCAGCGAGCGCGCACAGCAGGTCCTCGTTAAAAAAATCGTTCTCGTGCATACGGATATCCGCCTTTTGGTGGTCGTTGTCATCAATCGATTGCAATATACCCCACCCGGACGGATTTGGTGCGCTGGCGGCGATAAAACAGCCGTCCACCGGATTGGTAAAGTGTTTATCACCGAGGTAGAGGGGTAGTCGCTATACTTTCAAGAGATTGCGCGTAAACCCGGAAGGAGCGAGATGGCCAACAAAGTCACCCTCAAGCAGATCGCCCAGGAGGTGGGGCTTTCCCCCTCGTCGGTCTCGCTTGTTCTCAATAATCGGCCCTGTCGCATCTCGGAAGAAAACCGCAAGCTCATCAAAGAGGTCGCGGCGCGCAACCACTATGTTCCCAACCAGATTGCGCGCAGCCTGGTCATGCGCGAGTCGCGCACGCTGGGCCTTATCGTCCCTAACATCGAGAGCCGCTTTTTTGCCTCGCTCGCCGGTAGCCTGGAAAAGCGCTGCCGCGAGGACGGCTATGCGCTCTTCATTACCAGCTCGGGCGGAAGCGCCGATGACGATCTGGAGCTGCTGCGCCAGCTGGTGACGCGCGGCGTTGATGGCGTCTTCCTGGTGGTGGGTGACGAGTTCTCCGATGACCGCGCCCTGCGCGAAGAAGTCAGCCACCTGCCCATCCCGGCCGTAATGGTCGACCGTGCCATTGAGGGGCTCGAGTGCGACAAGGTGATGTTCGACCACGAGATGGGCGGCTATATGGCCACCCGCTATCTGATCGAGCAAGGCCACCGCCGTATTGCCTGCCTGGTTAATGCCCGCCGTTCCAATACGGGTCGCAAGCGACTTGCCGGCTATGAGCGCGCGCTGCGCGAGGTTGGCCTGCCGATCGACGCGCGTTTGGAGTTTGAGAGCGAGTACTACATTCCGAGCGCATACGAGGCCTCGGAGGCAGTGCTCGCAACTGACGCCACTGCCGTGTTCGCAAGCTCGGATAACATTGCCCTCGGTTTGCTCAAGCGCTTGCACGAGATGGGGAAGAGCATCCCGGGCGATATCTCGGTGGTGAGCTATGACAACTCGGCGGCCGACGTTCTCTTTGAGCCGGCGCTGACCGCGATTGAGCAGGACCCTGGTGTCCTTGCGGAGCATGCTTTTGGCTGCATGTCCAAGCGTCTTGCCGGTAGGGGCGGCAGGCGTGCCGAAGAGGTCGTTCTGGAGCCGGAGCTTATCGTTAAGGACAGCGTGCTCGAGCTTACTAAACACAACTAAACACGTTTACCAATTTGCAGAGACCGAATGTGGAGCACCTGTGACAATCAACGCCGCAGGTGAATGTCGCGTTTTGCTAATCGATGGAATTGATAAGGGTGGTAAAACGTTTTTTCACCATGATAAAACGTTTTAGCAAATATACTGGTCCCAACGAAAGGTTGCCGTATTGGAGGGTGACCGCACAGCGAAGGGACATAAACAATGGCTAAAACACTGGGGACGCCGTGGCAAAAGCTGGGCCACGAGGTGCCGGCTTCCGAGCTCGAGGGCGTCGACCTGTATTGGCGCGCATCGAACTATCTGTCCGTCGGTCAGATCTACCTTCGCTCTAACCCGCTAATGCGCCCCGACTTTGTCGACGAGAAAACCGGTGAGGTGCGCGACTTCGGTCGTCCGGACGTTAAGCACCGCCTGGTTGGCCACTGGGGCACCACGCCCGGCATCAACTTCCTGTTCGGTCACGTCAATCGACTGATCGCCGACCACAACCAGAATGCTATCTTCTTGATGGGCCCTGGTCACGGTGGCCCCGCCGGTACTGCTCAGTCGCTGCTCGACGGCACCTACCGCGAGATTCGCCCCGACATCACCAATGACGAGGCCGGCCTGCAGAAGTTCTTCCGCCAGTTCTCCTATCCCGGCGGCATCCCGAGCCACTTTGCGCCCGAGACGCCCGGTTCCATCCACGAGGGCGGCGAGCTCGGCTACACGCTCAGCCACGCTTACGGTGCCGTTATGGACAACCCGAGCCTGCTGGCCGTGGCCGTGGTGGGCGACGGCGAGTCCGAGACCGGTCCGCTCGCGACCTCTTGGCAGTCCAACAAGCTCGTGAACCCGGCAACCGACGGCATCGTCCTGCCGATCCTGCACCTCAACGGCTACAAGATCGCCAACCCCACCATCCTTGCCCGCGTGTCCGATGAGGAGCTCACCAAGTTCTTTGAGGGCATGGGCTATAAGCCGCACTTCTTTGTCGCCGGCTTTGACGACGAGAGCCACGCAAGCATTCATGCGCGTTTCGCTGCCCTGTTTGAGCAGGTCTTCGATGAGATTTGTGACATCAAGGCCACCGCGCAGGGCCAGGCCGCCTCAGGCGAGACCGTGGTCCGCCCGGCCTACCCCATGATTGTGTTCCGTACGCCCAAGGGCTGGACTTGCCCCAAGCACATCGACGGTAAGAAGACCGAGGACTCCTGGCGCGCGCATCAGGTGCCGCTGGCGAGTGCCAAGGACACCCACGAGCACTTCCGCGTGCTGCGCGAGTGGCTGCGTTCCTACAAGCCCGAGGAGCTCTTTACGCCCGAGGGCCAGGTGCGCCCCGAGGTGACGGCCTTTATGCCGACCGGCGAGCTGCGTATCGGCGCCAACCCCAACGCAAACGGCGGCAAGGTCCGCCGCGAGCTCGAGCTGCCCGATATTCACGCCCACGAGATCCCCGTCGCAACTAAGGGTCATGGCTGGGGCTCCACCGAGGCCGCCCGCGTCTTTGGTGAGTACACTGCCGATGTTCTTGCCAAGAACATGGACGACTTCCGCATCTTCGGTCCCGACGAGACCGCGTCCAACCGCCTGCAAGCTGCCTACAAGGTGACCAAGAAGCAGTGGGATGCCGGCTTCTATGCGGATGATGCCAACGACGAGCTGCTGGCCGGTTCCGGCAAGGTCGTGGAGCAGCTGTCCGAGCATCAGTGCGAGGGTTTCCTCGAGGCCTATGTGCTCACCGGTCGCTCCGGTGTTTGGAGCTCCTACGAGAGCTTTGTCCATGTGGTCGATTCCATGGTCAACCAGCACTGCAAGTGGCTCGAGGCCACCAAGCGCGAGATTCCGTGGCGTGCCCCCATCAGCGGCCTTAACATTTTGCTGTCGAGCCACGTCTGGCGTCAGGACCACAACGGCTTCTCGCATCAGGACCCCGGCTTTATCGACCTGCTGCTCAACAAGGCCAACGACACGCACATCGTAAACGCCTACTATCCGGCCGACGCCAACATGGCTCTCGCCGTGGCCGAGCGCGTCTATCAGTCCACTGACTGCGTCAACGCCATCTTCTGCGGCAAGCAGCCTGCTCCGACCTTCCAGACGGTCGACGAGGCCAAGGCGGAGCTCGCCGAGGGCGTTGCGACCTGGGAGTGGGCATCGACCGCCGATTCGCTCGCCGAGGCCGACGTCGTGGTCGCCACCTGCGGTGACGTGCCGACGCTTGAGGCTCTGGCTGCAACCGACATGCTGCGCGAGCTGGGCATCAAGGTATGGTTCGTCAACGTGGTCGACCTGCTCAAGATCCAGAACGTCTGCGAGAACGACCAGGCTCTCAGTGACGAGCACTGGGCTGAGCTGTTCGGCTGCGGCGATAAGCCCGTCCTCTTCGCGTTCCACGCCTATGCCGGCACGATTCGCCGTCTGATTTGGAACCGCCCCGGCCACGACGCCTTCCGCGTCCACGGCTACGAGGAGAAGGGCTCCACGACCACACCGTTCGACATGCTGCGCCTGAACAACATGGACCGCTGGGCCCTGGCTGCCGACGTGCTGCGCATGGTCGATGCCGACAAGTTTGCCGAGCAGATCAACGAGTGGGAGGCCTTCCGCACCGAGGCCTTCGAGTTCGCGTGCGATGAGGGCTACGATCACCCGGCCTTCACCGACTGGGTCTGGCCCGACGCCGCTGCCGCAACCGCAGCCGACGGCGCGCTCTCCGCAACCCAGATGACCGCGGGCGACAACGAGTAAGTAGGCATCCGGGACGGTCTCGCGCTGGGGCCTGCTCCGGGCGGGTGCCCTTCCTCGGGGAAGTGGGCTTCGCGAACTTCC
>CABUCQ010000139.1 GCA_902490095.1 uncultured Collinsella sp. | reverse complement strand
TGAAGGGAGCGCTCCCGCAAACTGCCTATTGACAACTTATAGGAGCGTCGGTTTTGTTTTTGCGATTTTCGGTATGATCGGAGGTTCGCTATCCAGCCCCGTAAACCGACATAGTTTTGTTCGCGACGGCACAACCGCGCGTTTAAGCGCGGGGCCGGTGGGGCATTTTTGCCCCACCGGCCCCTATCCCAGCTCTATTCCGGCGCTACTCCGGCTTGGTTTCTACCGTGGGGGTCTTGTCCGCTGCGACTGGGGTGCGGGCGGTGTCCATAGTCAGGCAGTGCTTGGGGCAGCTCTCGATGCACTCACCGCACACCACACAGGCATACGGGTCGATCGACCACGTTCCACCCTTGCGATCGACCGCGAGCGCGCCCGCCGGACAGCGACGCGCACACATGCCGCAGCAGATACACACGTCCATGTCGTTGACGATATGCCCGCGCAAGCGCTCGGGTGCCGCGAGCTTCTCCTGCGGATAGCACACCGTTACCGGCTGCTTGACCATAGAGCCCAAGGCCGTCTTGGCAAATGTCAGCAAACTCATGCCGCGCCTACCTTTCCGTGCAGCTAATGCAGGGGTCGATGGTCAGGATAATCATGGGCACGTTGGCAAGGAGTACGCCCTGCAGCGCATGCGTCAGACCCGCCAAGTTCTGCGACGTCGGCGTGCGCACGCGGAAACGGTCCAGGTTCTTGGTGCCGTTGCCGCGCACATAGTAATACGCCTCGCCGCGCGGCTGCTCAATCACAACCTCGCCGCGCGCGCCGTCGGCCGGCGTAAGCTTGGTGCGCCCGCCAATCCCGTCGTGCGGAATCTTGCCCACAAGCTCCTTAATGATGTCCATGGCCTGCGTGACCTCGGCGCAACGCACCTGGCAGCGGGCATAGCAATCGCCATCGGTAGCAACGATGGGCTCAAACGCGGCCAAGTCCGCATAGGCGCCGTCGTCAAACATGCGCACGTCGTAATCCACGCCCGATGCGCGCCCAAACGGACCGACCATCGAAAGCTCCAGCGCGTCTTTCTTGCTAATCACGCCCACGCCATGCAGGCGCTCGCCGCAGCTGTTGTCGTCCAAAAACGTATGCACCAGGGCCTCGTAGTCAGGACGCATGGCATCGAGCGTCTGGACAATGCCCGCCAGCTCGGAGTCCTCGATATCGTGCTTAAGGCCGCCGATCTCGTTAATCGACAGAATCACGCGCCCGCCGCAAGTGCTCTCAAAAATCTTGAGTATCTGCTCGCGCAGGGTCCATGACCGATAGAACAGCGCCTCGAAGCCAAAGGCGTCGGCGAGCAGGCCCAGCCACAGCAGATGCGAGTGAATGCGCGAAAGCTCATGCAGAATGGTGCGGATATACTGCACGCGACCAGGCACCTCGATGCCGAGCATGCCCTCGCAGGCGCTGGCATAGCCGCAGCTATGGCCCACGGCGCAGATGCCGCAGATGCGCTCGGCAATGTAGCCAAACTGATGCATATCGCGCTTTTCGGTGAGCTTCTCGAGTCCGCGGTGCACAAAACCGATCTGCGGAATTGCCTCGATGACGCGGTCGTCCTCGATCACCAGGTCCAGATGAAGCGGCTCGGGCAGTACCGGGTGCTGCGGGCCAAACGGAATAACGGAGCGATGTGCCATGGGCCTTACGCCTCCTTTTTCTGCTTGTCGCGGGCGGCCTTGGCGGCAAGCGCCGCGCGGACCTTGGCTGCTTTCTCGGGATCCATGGCAGCGAGCTTTGCCTCCATCTCGGCAGCCTTGAGCGCGGCCTTCGCAGCAGCCTCATCGTGCTGAGCATCGGAGCCCGCGGCATCGCCGGCGCTCGCAGTGCCCTCCCCCGCAGCGGCCGCGGCAGCAGCCTTCTCGGCTGCGGCCTTGCGCGCCTTGGCTTCGGCGGCGGCACGGACCTTCATGGCCTTCTCGCGCGCGGCCTTCACCTCGGGCGTGATAACGCTCATGGGCTCGGCAGTCGGAACCTGGTAGAAAAAGCCCTTAAAGTCAATCTGCATGTCGGTGATGGCAAGGCCAAACAGGTCGTGGGCCTCATTTTCAAACGGGAACACCGCGGGGTAATACGAGCTGATGGACGAAATCTCCTGGTACCGGTCAATGCCCTCAACCACCAGGTTCTCAATCGCATAGCTGCCGTCCTGCGCAATATGCTCCTGAGCAGCACGAACGTTGATAAACGTATAGACCAAGCGATACGAGCCGTCGTCGACGTTGCGTTCAGCGTGCATTTGCACAAAGCGCGCGCCGACGCCCTTAAGCGCCTGGACATGCGACAGGAGCTCTTCGATCCCGACGGTGGTATAGATAGCCTTTTGCATTACTCGGCCCCCTTTGCAGCGGCTGGCGTCCCAGCAGGTGCGTCGCCAGCGACGGGCGCAGCGGACTTCCCGGCTGGCGCGTCGCCGGCACCGTCAGCCCCGGCCCCCGCAGCCACAAACCCGTCCTCGCCCAGCTCAACGCCACCGTCCCAGGTAGCGGCACCGCCCACGGTAAGCGGGTCGCCGCCGGCGCGCATCACGGCCTCCTTCTGGTCCAGGATGCCGCACGCCTCCACAATGGCATCGATCACGGTCTCGGGGCGAATGGCGCACCCGGGCGCGTACACGTCCACGGGAATCGCGCGGTCCACGCCGCCGATCACGTTATAGGCATCGCGGAACACGCCGCCCGAACACGCGCAAATGCCGCACGCCACCACGCACTTGGGCTCGAGCATCTGGTTGTAGATCTGGCGCACGACGGGCAGGTTCTGGGCATTGACCGACCCCGTCACCAAAAAGATATCCGCATGCTTGGGGTTGCCGGTGTTGACCACGCCAAAGCGCTCCGCATCGAACAGCGGCGTGAGCGAGGCCAGCACCTCGATATCGCATCCGTTGCAGCTCGAGCCGTCGTAATGAATAACCCACGGCGAGCGCGACATTTTATGATCCATAGATGCCGCCTCCTAAATAAACACGTCGACGAGGATGGGCATAAGGTTGAGCAGGCCAAACACCAGCGCCACGCCCCAGCCGAGCTTAAAGCAGCTGCGCCAGGTGCTACGGGCGAAGGTGTTGTCAATCAGCACCTCGACAAAATACGTCGCGGCCATCACGACCAGGGCGACCACCCAGCTCACCGGGTTGTCCCAAACAAAGAACATGCCCACCCACATCAAAAACAGCACGGTCTCGCACCAGTGCATAAGGGTCATCTTGGCCAGTGTGCCGCCGCTCATCTCGGTAACGACGCCCTGGACGATCTCCTGATGCGCGTGATGCGAATACGAAAGGTCAAACGGCGACTTGCGCAGCTTAATGGTAAGCACCGCGAGCAGCGCGAGGAAAATGGGCGCGCTGTACACGATGATGGGGGCCGACTGCCCCGTCACGGCGATGGAATCGAAGCTATCGGTGGCAAGGTACAGGCCCACGCTCATCAGCAGAACGGCGGGCTCGTAACTCATGACCTGCAGCAGCTCGCGGTCGGCGCCGACCTGGGCAAACGGACTTTGCGTCGAGGCGGACGCCAGCACCACAAAGATCGCGGCGAGCGTCACCATAAAAGCGCACAGCAGCGTGTTGGAGCCCGACACAAAGATGCCGCCGCCCACGACGGTAAAGATGAGCGCGCACGCCATGTAGGTATCGTCCATGGTGTTTACGCTGGCAGGGGCCTTGCGCAGCAGCTTGGCAACGTCGTAGAAGGGTTGCAGCAGACGCGGCCCCACGCGGCCCTGCATGCGAGCCGAAAGCTTGCGGTCAAGACCGTCAATCAAACCGCCCATAAACGGCGCCAGCAGAGCAAACACCACGGTACCAATAAAGATGCCCACGACACCCGAACCTTCGAAATACTTGCCGCGCAACACCGAGGGCGCGCTCATGGCAAGTCGCTCGGGCCCAATCCACGCACAACACAGCAGCGCAAACAAGATAATGCTGCAGCACACGACGCTGCCCGCGGGGCCAATACGCTTCTCGCCAAGGGCATCCTCCGAATACCAATTGCGCTTTTCGGCCTTCACCTCGTGTCCCATCGAGCCGCGGAAATGGCGGTAATTTTCGGTTCCCACGCCCGAAAGGTACACGTTGACGTGCGGCTTATTGCTCACGCGGAACGACGTCAGCAGCACCACGGCGATAAAAGCCACGATAACCACCATCAGATACATGGCGTCCTTGCCAATAACGTACGGCACGCGGCCAAACACCATGGCGAGGTAAGGCGACACCAGACCGCTCGAGATAACCGGAAACGTCACGCAGCACAGAATCAGTAGCGCGGCGATGGTGTTGAGCGCCATCCATTCGGTCTTGTGGACATTGACCTCCACGTTTTGAGCTGTGGGGTCGACGCCCGAAAGCTTGGCAAGCCACTTGCCCCAGAAGAAGAACGTCGCGGCCGAGCCAAAGGCCAGCACCATGATCATGAGCACGTTGCCGGTCTGCGCGAACGCCACCAGGGCGCCCCACTTGGACACGAGCATGCCAAACGGCGCCACAAACATGCCCATGATGCCCAGCATCATCAGGCGCGTCAGGTGCGGCATGCGGCTGAACATGCCGTCCATGTCCTCGATATCGCGGCTGCCGATATGATGCTCGGCCGTGCCCACGCACAGGAACAGCAGCGACTTTGCCACCGTGTGGAACAGGATCAGGAAGATGGCCGCCCATACGGCCTCGGGCGCGCCGACACCCAAGCAGGCACTGATGAGGCCCAAGTTGGAAATGGTGGAGTACGCGAGCACGCGTTTGGCGTTGCTCTGCGAGATGGCCATGAGGGCAGCGAGCAAAAACGTGATGGCACCCACACTCGTGACCATAAAGCCGGTCACAGGATAGATGGCATAGAGCGGGCTCAGCTTGACCATCAGGAACACGCCGGCTTTGACCATGGTTGACGAGTGCAGCAGGGCGCTCGTGGGCGTGGGGGCAACCATGGCACCCAACAGCCACGTGTGGAACGGCATCTGTGCGGCCTTGGTGAGTGCGGCGAGCGACAGCAGGACGACCGGCATCACCAGCAGCGCGGATTGCGCGGTTCCGGCGCCGGCAAGCTCGATCATGCCCGAGATGGTCAGCGGCATGCCGTTAACGTGCAGATACATGAGTCCGGCCAAAAACGCGATGCCGCCCAGCATGTTGAGAAT
>CABUCQ010000138.1 GCA_902490095.1 uncultured Collinsella sp. | reverse complement strand
CTGGGCTCGCACGAAGGCCACATTAAGTGGCCTTCGGCTCGTGCGGAATCTACGGAAAACTCGCCCTGCCCCTCCCGGCCGGAGCTACGTTGCCTTTGCTGCGAATCCTCGTGTCCGTTGGCCGGCGCGCCCCACTCATAATGCTTGGGTCGGTGGGCTGATGGTTTTGGGTCCCGTTGGGCTATAGGGTTGACACGAAGTTGGACAGGCGGTGGAGGCCTTCGTCCAAATCTTGGTCGGAGACGCAGTAGCTTAGGCGAATGTGGCCTTCGGTTCCGAAGCAGTCGCCCGGGACTAGGGCTACGTTGGCCTCTTTGATGGCTTTGATGCAGAAGTCTTCGCTTGTCAGGCCGAATTGTTTGATGCTGGGGAAGGCGTAGAAGGCGCCTGCCGGTTCCACTACGTCGAGGCCCATGGCGTCTAAGGCTGCGAGTACGCGTTCGCGGCGGGCTCGGTAGACTTTGAGCATGGGGGTTGGGTCGACAGTCAGGGCTCGGGCTGCGGCGTCCATCTCGAAGGAGACGGCACTCGATACTAGGTATTGGTGGGCTTTTGCGATCTCGGCGATGACGGGGGCTGCGGCTGCGAGCCAACCCAAGCGCCAGCCGGTCATGGCCCAGGGCTTGGAGAAGCTCTCGATGACTACCGTCTGCTCGCGCAGTTCTGGGTGTCGCTGGGCAAAGCGCTCGTAGCCGTCCGCGTAGACCAAGCGGTTGTATACGTCGTCGCAAACCACGTAGATGCCCGCCTGGTCTGCCACGCGCGCCACGGCGTCGAGCGACGCCGTATTGAGGATGCAACCCGTAGGATTGTTGGGCGAGCAGATGACGATGGCCTTGGTCGCCGGCGTAACGCAAGCGCGCAGCGCTTCCTCATCGATCTGGAATTGCGCAGGCTCCGTATCCAAAAAGACCGCCTTGGCGTGGTTGGCCACGACGATGCTTTCGTACAGGCCAAAGGCCGGCGTGGGGATAATGACCTCGTCGCCGGGGTTGAGCATAGCCATGAATGTTGCCGACAGGGCCTCGGTCGCGCCATCAGTCAGGATGACCTCGTCGGCCGAAAACGCAAGGCCCGCGTCCCCCATGTAGGCAGATAACGCCTCGCGCAGGGCGGGGCGACCGTTGTTCGGCGGATAGTGCGTGTCACCGCGGTCCAGTGCGGCGGTCACCTCGGCGCTAATCACATCGGGCGTGGGAAAATCGGGCTCGCCGAGCGCGAGCGCGATACACCCCGGATGCTGGGCGGCGAGCGCGTTGATCCGGCGGATACCGGAGGGCTTGAGCGTGGCAAGCGAGGTATTCATGGGCAGACGCATGGCGTTCCTTTCGTAAGGGTTGCACTAGGATAGCGCGGCGGGGCGCCACCAGACGGTGTAACCTAAACGGAAACGAGCCGGAAAGGAGATGGCATGGAGACGACCGCGCGCGGCGATGTACCAAAAACGCTGCAAACCATTGCGTATATCAGCATTCCCAATAGCGCCGATCTTGAGTTTTTGCTTTGGGACCTGCAGGATGCCATCGCCGCCTATGCACAGCTTTCCGGCACTACACTCCCCCTCCCAGTCGACTTGAAGGCAAATGACGCCGGCAGCGTTGCCGATGGCATCGTGCTGGCCATTGAAGATGTGGCTGACGATGAGACGTTGACAGCTATCGAGCAGACGCTTGAGCGCTTTGGCGGTACGGGAACGCGCGTCTATGCCGCGATTCGAGCCGCACAAGAGGGCACTGAGCAGGCGCGTGGGGCCGCCGTTCGCCTGCACAAGGCATGTGAGCGCCATGACCAATTGTGGTGTGGCGGCGTTGCCATCTGCGCCGGCAGCGGCATTGCGGCGCTTCGTCGCTCCCCGCGCATGGGACTCTTGCGGCGACCGTTTTCGGAAGCGATGGATAAGCTTGTGGGCGCTGTGCGCATGGGCTGCTCCGTCAAGCATGCACAGCGACTTGGCGGTGGCAATGCCGCCAACGTCGACGCCGACGGCATGGTTTGCGCCGAGCCAGCCGTGCCCGCGCCGATCTGGCGAGGCGTTCTAAAACGTCTGGGCACCCACGCTCAAACAAAAATCTAAATTAAATAACAGCCCAGTCAACGGCTTCGTGCCAACGCTCAACAAGACGCTCCAGGCGCCAGGCGGCATTGGCGGGACTTGTCGAGGGCAGGACGATGGCAGGCAGCCCGGTGCGTTCTTGTAGATAGCGCTTGTAGAGCCGGCCAGCTGTACCACCGTTGCATATCACCTGCTCAATGGGAGCTGCGCCGGCAATGCGCTCGACATGCGCCGGAACGACGTTTTTGATGCTCGCGTCGCTTGAGCCCTTGATGTCACAGCTCTCGATCACGTCCCACAGGGCCACACCGCCGTTGAGCAGCATAACCCGCTTGGCAGCAACCGAGGCGTCGAGCGTCGCGGGCTCGCCGCTCGCCAAAGAGTCTCCCTCGTTGGGCGGCACGGGCACACCGAGGCACGCGGCCATCACACGCCAAAAGCGATTCTGAGGGTTGCCGTAATAAAAGGCGTTGGCGCGCGAAAGCACCGAGGGAAACGATCCGAGCACCAAAACGCGCGAGCGCTCGTCAAACACGGGTTCAAACCCATGCTCAATATGTTGATAGCCCTCGTCGGACGCAGCCATGGCCTAGGCCCTCAACAGATAGCGCACCTCGTAGGGTGCAAGCTCAAGGGCACCCGTTAGCTCGACTGTGGGCGCGCCGTCGGCAAGTAGGTCGGCAAAGGAGCCGTTGAGCTCGCCGGCTCCAAAGGTATAGGGCTCGTTCACGGCATTGACCGCCACGAGCACCGTCGCGTCGTCGCAGGCGCGCTCGAACAGCAGCTGCTTGTTCTGGATCACCACGTTGCGATAGGCACCATAGTTGAGGGCACGGGCCGCCGCGTCGTCTGCCGAGCGAAGGTGCGCGAGCTGCGTGATGAATGCCGTCAGCTCGTTGGGCGCGGGCTCATCAAGCGCGGGGCGCAGCGCCCAGTCGCCATCGGGGCCGCCCTTTTCGCCGGCAATCCCCCACTCGCTGCCATAGTAAACGCACGGGATGCCCGGCATACCAAACAGCATGCCATAGGCGGGGCGCAGGCAGGACTTGTCGGTCAGGATACTCGCCAGGCGCGGCACATCGTGGTTGTCGACAAACGACAGCAGGTGCTTGCCGCGGTAGATGCACCACGGGTCGCCGCCAAACTGGCGATGCAGCGAGTGGGCAATCTCGAACATGTTGACCGAGTTAAAGCTGGAATACAGACCCTTGTAGCACTCGTAGTTGGTGCAGGAGTCGAGCATCTCGTCATTGACGATCTGGTTGTAGTCGCCGTGGAGCGTCTCACCGATCAGCACCAAGTCGGGCTTGAGCTCACGGGTAAAGGCGTGCAGGCGGCGCATGAAGTCGCGGTCGAGCATATAGGCGACATCCAAGCGCAGGCCGTCGATGCCAAAGTCATCGGCCCAGCAGCGCACGGATTCGAGCAGGTAATCGACCACGGCGGGATTTTGCAGGTTGAGCTTCACAAGCTCAAAATGGCCCTCCCAGCCCTCATACCAAAAGCCGTCGCCATAGCAAGAATCGCCGTCAAAGCTAATGTGGAACCAATCCTTGTAGGGCGAGTCCCACTTGCGCTCCTGAACATCGCGGAAGGCCCAAAAGCCGCGACCGACATGGTTGAAGACGGCATCGAGCACCACACGGATGCCATGGGCGTGCAGCGTCTCGCACACGGCGGCAAAGTCGGCATCCCCACCCAGGCGACGGTCAATATGGCGCAGGCTGCGCGTGTCGTAACCGTGGCTGTCGGATTCGAGCGGCGGGTTAATGAGCACAGCACCGATCCCGAGTTCCTGCAGGTAGCCAGCCCATTGGGCGATTTTCATAATCGGAGCATCGGGGTTGGGAGCGGCGTTGGCAGCCTGGGCGAGTTCATCCTCGGCAACGGGAGCGGCGTTTTCGCGCGGAGCTCCGCAAAAGCCCAGCGGATAGATCTGATAGAACGTCGTCTCGTAAGCCCACATAGCAACCTCCCGGCAATCCTTCAAGCAACGCCATCCATTGTATGCCTGCCGTGCATCCCCTCCCCCAAAATAAGTTGCGGTGAAATAGGGACTGTTGAGACCAATAAACCGGGCAAACAGTCTCTATTCCACCGCAACTGATGAGGGAACGTGATTAGGCGACGGGCTTTGCGCGGCGTATGGCCGGGAACAGCACCGTAATGGCGAGGATGACACCCACGACGGTAATCGCCCCGCCCGCGAAGCCAATCCAGGAGATACCGGGACCCGAAACCACGGCGCCGCCGATCGCGGTGCCCGTGCCGATGCCGAGGTTAAACAGGCCCGAGAAGATCGACATGGCGACGGCCGACGAATCCGCCGGCGTGTACTTGATGAGCTCGGCCTGAAACGCCACGTTGAAGGCCGTGGCGCAGCAGCCCCATAGCGCGCAAACAGCGAGAACGGCGACGAGCGACGGTGCAACCGGACCCATGAGCAGCAGGGCCACCGGCACGCCGGAGAGCGTGATAGCCAAGAACGGGAACCGGTGCCCGTCGAACAGGCGGCCGAACAGCCAGCTTCCGAGCAGACCGGAGCAGCCAAACGCCGTCAACGTCATGGTGATGGCGCCCGCGTCGACATGGGCGACCTGAGCCAGGAAAGGCTCAATATAGCTATAGCCCGCGTAATAGCCGGTCGCCATAAAGACCGTGACCGCGTAGAGCGCGATGAGGAACGGGTTCTTGAGCAGCTCGGGCAGCTGTTTGAGCGTAAAGCGCTCGCCCGCTGGCATGGCCGGGAACACCGCGGCCTGGTAGACGACCGCGATGGCCGAGAGGGCCCCGACCACGGCAAACGTCATGCGCCAGCCCACGGCCAGGCCAATGGCGCGACCGAGGGGCAGACCAAAGATCTGCGCGATGGACGAGCCCGTGGCGATCATGCTGATGGCGAGCGCGCCGTGGCGAGTGTCGACCAGGCGCGAGGCCATAATCGAGGCGACTGACCAGAACACGGCATGTGCGCAAGCGACCACCAGGCGCGCGCAGACCAGGATGGGATAGGTCGGCGCCACAGCGGACAGGAACTGACCGAGCGAGAACACGGCCAGCACGCCCAGCAGCATCCGCTTGAACTCAAAGCGCGAGGCGAACACCATGAGCGGCAGC
>CABUCQ010000137.1 GCA_902490095.1 uncultured Collinsella sp. | reverse complement strand
CGAGCGAGAAGCGGTCGACAGCGTTTCCGAACGTGACCGCTCGCTCGTACGCGCGATAGAAGACGATGAGCCTTCATTCCCCTCCCCCGTCTCCGACGCGCCTCAAGAACGCCCCGTCGTTGTCGGCGCCGGATGCGCCGGCCTTTTCGCTGCGCTCACGCTCGCCGAAGCAGGTCTTAAGCCCTTGCTTATCGAGCGCGGCGACCCGGCATTTCGCCGCTCGCAGGCGATCGACCTCTTTCTAAAGGAGCGCATCCTCGACCCCGAGAGCAATATTCAGTTTGGTCTGGGCGGCGCAGGGACCTTCTCGGACGGCAAGCTCAATACGGGAACAAAAAATCCCGTCCATCGCCTTATCCTCGAAACCTTCGTCGAGGCGGGTGCGCCCCGCGATATTCTGTGGGATGCCAAGCCGCACATTGGCTCCGACATCCTTCCCAAGGTTGTCACCGCTATATCCCAGCGCATCGAGCAGCTCGGAGGTGTCGTCCGTTATCGAACGAAGCTCGTCGACATTCGCACCAACGCGTCTGGCGCCATCACCGGTATTGATGTCCAATCGTCCCAAGACGCCGCTTACGAGCCAATTGAGACAAAGCACCTCATCCTCGCCTGCGGGCATTCTGCTCGCGATATTTTTGAGCTCCTTAAGGACCACAACGTGGCCCTCGCACAAAAGACCTTTGCCATGGGCGTTCGCATCGAGCATCCGCAGCGCGACATCGACCGAGCCCAATATGGAGCCTTGGCGGGACATCCTGCCCTCGGAGCAGCCCCCTACAAGCTCGTCGCCCATCTTCCCAACGGCCGCAGCGTGTTCTCGTTTTGCATGTGCCCCGGCGGGCAGGTTGTCGCCGCCTCTTCCGAGCAGGGCCACCTGTGCGTCAACGGGGCCAGTCTCAATGCCCGCGACGGACGCAACGCAAATGCCGCCCTGCTCGTTAACGTCACGCCTGAGGACCTTCCCAACGATGACCCGCTCGCCGGCATCGAGCTCCAGCGTGCCTGCGAGGCGGCCGCCTATCGCCTGGGCGGTTCCAACTGGAACGCACCGGCACAACTCGTCGGAGATTTCCTCGCAGGACGCGCCAGCAAGGCGCCCGGAAAGGTAAAGCCCACCTATCCGCTCGGTGTGACCTGGACGGCAATTGACGAAGCCCTACCGCAGCATATCGTCGAGTCGCTCCGCCTGGGACTTCCCCTACTCGGAAAAAAGCTACGAGGCTACGACCGTCCCGATGCCGTTCTTACCGGCGTGGAGACTCGTTCGAGCTCACCGGTCACTGTCACCCGAGACCGAACGTGCCATGCCGTGTCAACCCCGGGTCTCTACCCTTGTGGTGAGGGAGCTGGATATGCCGGCGGCATCATGAGCGCGGCCACCGACGGCATCCGTTGTGCCGAAGCTCTGATCGCAGACCTCTAACGCACGAATTCCAGCGCGCAAAAGACATGGGCCCCTAGCTCTACAGGGAACTCGGGGCCTGTTCGCTATTTCTTAAACCGTGCACCCTGGCGTTTTCTGCCCGATGCGAACGTCGAACCCTTGCGGGCCTGCGAACGTAAGCGCTCGATCGTCTCGTCCTCAGACGCACCCTCGAGCATCGACCGAATCTGAACGACGGCATCGCGCAGGCGCGCCGCCTCCTCAAAGTCCATGGCGGCAGAAGCGTTACGCATATCCTCTTCCATGGTTTCGACGATCCGCACAAGCTCGTCATGCGGCAGTTCCTCCAACTGCTCCGCAAGTGTCTGCTCGGACGCCACCGTTTCCGGCACGCCGCCCTCGCCCGACTCATCGGGCGTATAGAATGCGCCATGGCCAAGAGAGTCGCCCTTCGAGCGCCCCTTGGAACCCACAGTTTTTTCGGCCTCGGCAATAAAACTTGAGATGTCGTTGATGGCCTTGCGCACTGTCTTGGGCACAATGCCATGCTCTTCGTTATATGCCATCTGAATCTCGCGACGGCGCTGCGTCTCCTCGATGGCCTCTTTCATCGAATCGGTCACGACATCTGCGTACATGATGACTTCGCCATCGGCGTTACGGGCCGCGCGGCCAATCGTCTGAATCAGCGAACGGCGGTTGCGCAAGAAGCCTTCCTTATCGGCATCGAGAATTGCCACCAGTGAGACCTCGGGAAGATCCAAGCCCTCGCGAAGCAGGTTGATGCCAACGAGAACATCGATCTTGCCCTCGCGCAGCGTTCGCAGGATCTCGACACGGTCCATTGTCGCCGTATCAGAGTGCATGTAGTTGACCTTAATGCCGGCGTCGAGTAGATGGTCGGTCAGGTCCTCAGCCATGCGTTTGGTCAGCGTGGTCACCAGCACGCGCTCCTTGCGGGCAACGCGCTCGCGAATCTCGTCCTCAAGATCGTCAATCTGGCCGCGAACTGGACGCACGTCAATCTTGGGGTCGAGCAGGCCGGTCGGACGAATAATCTGCTCCACGTCATTTTGGCTCACTCGCAGCTCATAGTCACCCGGCGTGGCCGAAACGTAGATGAACTGAGGTATCCTTGCCTCAAACTCATCGAAACGAAGCGGGCGGTTATCGAGCGCCGAGGGCAGGCGAAAACCGTGTTCCACCAGCGTCACCTTACGCGAGCGGTCACCTTCGTGCATGCCACGAATCTGCGGCACCGTCACATGGCTCTCATCGATGATGCAGAGCATATCCTTAGGAAAGTAATCGATTAGGGTAAATGGCGGCTCACCCGGCTTGCGACCGTCCAGATGACGCGAGTAGTTCTCGATGCCGTTGCAAAAGCCCATCGTCTCGAGCATCTCAAGATCATAATCGGTACGCTGCTGCAGACGCTGCGCCTCGAGCAACTTGTCGGTCGCCTTGAGCTCCGCCACGCGCTTCTCGCACTCTTCGCTGATCGATTTCAGAGCCGCCTTGACCTTCGGCTTCTCGGTCACGTAGTGCGATGCCGGCCATACGGGAATGGCCTCGTACTCACGAAGCATCTCACCGGTGACCTCATCGATCTCGGCAATCAGCTCGACCTCGTCGCCAAAGAACTCAAACCGCAACGGATGCTCGGCATAAGGCGGATACACGTCAACAACATCGCCGCGCACGCGGAACGTGCCACGTGCTAGGTCATAGTCATTGCGATCATATTGAATGTCGATAAGCGCATGGATAAAGTCATCGCGCTCGAGCGGCACCTTCTTGTCGACGTTTGGAGCCAGACCCGCATAGTCCTCAGGAGAGCCAATGCCATAGATACACGAGACCGATGCGACAACGATCACATCACGTCGAGAGAGCAGTGACGCGGTCGCCTGATGGCGCAGCATCTCGACCTCTTCGTTAATCGAGGAGTCTTTCTCGATATATGTATCGCTTTGCGGCACATACGCCTCGGGCTGATAGTAGTCGTAGTACGAGACGAAGTAGACCACAGCGTTATTGGGAAAGAACTCTTTGAGCTCGCTCGCAAGCTGAGCGGCGAGCGTTTTATTCGGAGCCATGACCAGCGTCGGCTTTCCCAGGGCCTCAATAGTCTTTGCCATCGTGAAGGTCTTGCCCGAACCAGTCACACCCAGCAAAACCTGATAGCGGTCTCCGTCCCTCACACCCTGCACAAGCGACTCAATGGCCTTAGGCTGGGAACCGGCAGGCTCATAGGGAGAGACGACTTCAAACGGCACCTCAGCGCCCTCAACGCCAAAGCGCTTAAGTTCACCACCAACGCGTTCTACTTCAAATTCCGCCATGGATACTCCTAACTCATACATCTGCAGTATACGCAGGCGGTGGGCTTAGTCCTATACGAACCGATCGGGATAGAGAGTCTTATATCGAACCCAGGCATTATTGACGCGAATCAGATAAGCCTGAGTTTCAGGGAAGGTAATCGCATTATGGAGTGACGTGTTCTGCTGCGCCCATCCGTCGACATTGCCCATACCGGCGTTATAGGCGGCAATGGCACTATCCGTCGACCCGTTGAAATAGGTTAGAAGATACGAGAGGTATGCACAGCCAAACTCGATATTCGTAGCCGGATCGTTAAGATTGTCGGCCGAATACTCCCCTCCGTCGACAAGACCCTTGGCGATCATATCCTGGGCAGTCTCGGGCATCAGCTGCATCAATCCCTGAGCACCCTGATTCGACTCGGCCTCGGGATCCCAATTCGATTCCGACTTAATGACAGCGCACACCAGATACGGATCCAGATTATGCGAAATACTGGATTGTTTTACATACGCCTCGTAGTCAATCGGATACAGCGGCTTAAAGAAAGCGGCAGGAGCAAACGAGTAGACGAGCGAAATAAGGCCGAAGACGAACACAACGGCAAGTGGCGCCACGCGATACCATGTAAAGAAACGTGCCTTAGGCATCGGCCTCCTCCTTATCCGGAGTATCTATAAACCCGTGGCATGCAAGCCATGAGTCAAGCTGCTCAAAGAGCGAATTATCAGCTGCCGAATTATCAATCACCGTTGTAGCGAGATTGCACAGCGCAGACTCATCGGGCTGGCAAGCAGAACGGGCATCGAAATCAGATGGCTCCATGCCACGTTGAATAGCGCGCTCGCGACGAACTGACAAAGGGGCGCTAATGACCAGAATTTCATCAGCCAAGCCAAATGCATCCTCAAAACCAGTCGGAGCAGAAACCTCAACCACCGCAAAGGGGTAACGGGGTGATGAAACCGTACAACAAACCGGATCGAGAATCCTAAGCGAAAGCTGTTCAATCAGAACGGGATGCACAATGCCATTGAGCCGTGCGACCGAATCAGGAGAAGCGAAAGCTCGAGAGGCGAGGATGCTGCGGCGAATGCCGCCTTCCTCATCCAAAATGTCCCAACCGAATTCATCCGCGAGAGCATTGACGATATCAGAGCCCGGCACATACAGCGATTTTGCAAGCTCATCCAGATCGATAAGCATAGCGCCACGAGATTCGAAATAGCGGCAGGCAGTCGACTTACCCGAAGCGATATTGCCCAAGACAAATACGGTAAACATCAAGCCCTCCCTAACGCCAATGCGAGTAATTATCGCTCAAATACACTGGAAGGACTCAAAATACAGACAAACAGTAAGAGCGCATACGGGGGAGCTAGGCCCCAAAGTACAACGTCGATACAATCAAAACCACCCCTAAAAGGGGTGGTTTGCTCTTAGGGTATAACCCTTGGAT
>CABUCQ010000136.1 GCA_902490095.1 uncultured Collinsella sp. | reverse complement strand
CTCGTCGGAATCGTCGGGGTAGAGGAACAAGGTGAGGTTCTTGGCGATCTCGGTCTTGTCGAAGTCGATGGAGCTGCCGGGGACCAGGCCGTCGTCGACGCTCGCCAGGTCGAACAGGCGCAGGCGGTTCTTGGTGGGCTGGCCGTAACCGGGCACATCGATGTTGACGAGCTTGGAAGTAACGGCAAAATCGCCGAACTCGACGGTGTAGGAGCGGTCATCGTCGACTAGGATGTCCTGCTCACCGAGCCACTCGTCGGGGACGGCCTTCTGCTGGTTGTCGACAAAGCGCTGACGGAACAGACCGTAGTGATAGTTGAGGCCCACGCCATCGCCGGTCAAGCCCAGCGTGGCGATGGAATCCAGGAAGCATGCGGCCAAGCGGCCCAGGCCGCCGTTGCCGAGTGACGGCTCGACCTCGAATTCCTCGATCTTGTTGAGGTCGTGGCCTGCGGCGGTGAGCTGGTCCTTAACCTCGTCGTAGATGCCGAGGTCGATCATGTTGTTGATGAGCAGCTTGCCGATCAAAAATTCGGCGGAAATGTAATAGAGCTTTTTCTTGCCGTTGTTGAGCGGGCGGGCGGCGGAGCGCTCCTGCACGAGTTTGACCAGCAGCTTGTAAATGCGACGGTCGTCGAGCTGCTCGAGCGAGGTGCCAAAAGACTGCTCGGCGAGTTCCATGAGGTTAATTTGGGGCATGTTTTCTCCTGTGATGGGTTGTTTCATGTCTGCAATTCATAAGAAGCCCGCGCGAGGGGATTGGGGTGGCCTCGCGCGGGAAAAGCAAGCGCGTCCGCACGGTGGGGAGGGGTCGGGCGCGGTAGCTCCTATTGAGGAAGCTCGATTTCGGCTTCCGACGGGATACGGAAGTAGGTCTCGGTCCAGTCGGTGAGCTTGTGCTCGAGCTCGCGGGTGATGGCGCCGTCGAGCATGCGCCAGGTCCAGTTGCCGCCCAGCGTGGCAGGGGTGTTGATGCGCGCCTCGTTGCCCAAGTTGAGCAAATCCTGCATGGTGTAGATGCACGTGTCGCTCACGCTGGCGGCGATGGTGCGATTGAGTGCATCTGTCATGGGTTCGCCGGCCTGCTGATGGGTGTACAGGGCTGCCTGCTCGCGCTGACGCGGGGTAGCCGTTCCCTCAAACCAACCGCGCGCCGTCTCGTTGTCGTGGGTGCCCACATAGGCGACGGTGTTGGCGATGTAGTTATGCGGCAGGTAGTACGAGTTGGTGCCCTCAAAGGCAAACTGCAGGATCTTCATGCCGGGGAAGCCCGAGTTGTCGCGCATGTCGATGACGCCGGGGGTGAGGAAACCCAGGTCCTCGGCGATGATGGGCAGCGTGCCGAGCTTTTCCTCGAGCGTCTTGAAGAACTTGAGGCCGGGACCCTGCGTCCACGAACCGTAGGACGAATCGGGCGAGGAGAACGGCACCTCCCAATAGGCCTCGAAGCCGCGGAAGTGATCCAGGCGGATGACGTCGTACATGTCGAGGGCGGCGCGAATGCGGCCCTCCCACCAGGAGAAGCCGTCGGACTCCATGGCGTCCCAGTCGTAGATGGGGTTGCCCCAGTACTGGCCGGTGGCCGAGAACTGGTCGGGCGGCGTGCCGGCGACGCTCACCGGATTGCCGGCGGCGTCGATCTTAAAGAGCTCAGGCGTCGCCCACATCTCGACGGAGTCACGCGAGACATAGATGGGCAGGTCGCCGATGATGAGAATGTCGCGCTCGTTGGCATAGGCCTTGAGGCGGCTCCACTGGCGATCGAAGAAGTACTGCGTCATCTGGTGGTAGAGCATGCGCTCGGGATGGGCGGCGCAGGCCTTGCTGGATGCCTCGCCGCGGCGGCGGAGCTCCTCGGGCCACTCCCAAAAGGCCTTGAGCCCGCACTCCTCTTTCACGGTCATAAACTCGCAGTAGGGAATGAGCCAGCCCTCGTTTGCCTGGATAAAGTCGTCGAAATCGGCCGGTTTATCCGCGGCGAAGCGCTCGGCGGCACGGTCGAGGATTTGGCGGCGGCCAGCAAAGATGGCGCCGTAGTCGACGTTGCTGGGGTCGGAGCCCAGGTACACGCCGTCGATATCGTGCTGCTCCAGATAGCCGGCCTCGATAAGCTCGGCAAAGTCAATGAAGTTAGGGTTGCCCGCGCGGGCCGAGAACGACTGATAGGGCGAATCGCCATAGCTGGTCGTCGTAAGGGGCAGAATCTGCCAGTAATGTTGTTTGCACGAGGCGAGAAAATCGACGAAGTCGTAGGCATTCCAACCAAAGCCGCCGATTCCGTATGGTCCGGGCAGAGATGAGACGGGCATGAGGACGCCGCTTGCACGCTCCATGAATGCGCTCACCAACCTTCTTGTTGTGGGGTCGGCCTGCCGATGGGTGTGCAGTCCGCCTCCGATGTTCTGATTCGATACGCCTATTGTAAAACATGTTGTTTAAACATGTACAGGCAAGATAAAAAAGTTGGTCGATTTTCGGCGAATGGTTACATGCCATGAAAAAGCCCCGACCTCACAACGTGAGATCGGGGCAAGAGCGGTATGTAGGTTTTTGCTACTCGGCGTCGGCGAAGCCGTTGGGGTTGTGGCTCTGCCAGTTCCAGCTATCGCGGCACATGTCCGCGATGTCGTATTGGGCCTTCCAGCCCATCATGCGCTCGGCCTTGGAGGCATCGCACCAGTTGGCAGCGATGTCGCCGGCGCGGCGCTCGCGGATCACGTAGGGCAGCTCCTTGCCACAAGCCTTGGAGAAGGCGGCGACGACCTCGAGTACCGAGGTGCCGGTGCCGGTGCCCAAGTTAAAGATCTCGACGCCGGTCTTGCCGTTCATCCAGTTAAGGGCGGCAACGTGACCAGAGGCCAGATCGCACACGTGGATGTAGTCGCGCACGCCGGTGCCGTCGGGGGTGGGGTAGTCGTTGCCAAAGACCTGAACGGCCTCGAGCTTGCCCACGGCGACCTGGGCGACATAGGGCACCAAGTTGTTGGGGATGCCCTTGGGGTCCTCGCCGATCAGGCCCGACGGATGAGCGCCAATGGGGTTGAAGTAACGGAGCAGCACGACGTCCCACTCGGGGTCGGCGGTGTGGACGTCCATAAGGATCTGCTCGATCATCCACTTGGTCCAACCATAGGGGTTGGTCGCGGGCTTCTTAGGATCCTCCTCGGTGACGGGCGGGTTGTCCGGGTCGCCGTAGACGGTCGAGGAGCTCGAGAAGATGATGGACTTGCAGCCATGGTTGCGCATGACGTCGATGAGCACCAGGGTGTTCTCGATGTTGTTGTGGTAGTACTCGACGGGCTTGCTCACTGACTCGCCGACGGCCTTAAAGCCGGCAAAGTGGATGACGCGGTCGATCTGATGGGTATCGAAGATCTTGTTCATCGCATCGCGGTCGAGCACGTTGGCCTCGTAGAAGGTGAGGTTCTTGGCGGCCTCGTCGCCCACGATGGTCTTGACGCGGTCGACGGCGACGGCGCTGGAGTTGGAAAGATCATCGACGATGACGACCTGGTAGCCACCCTCGAGCAGCTGAACGACGGTGTGCGAGCCGATAAAGCCGGCGCCACCGGTAACGAGGACGCAGGTGTCTTTGGGGTCGAGTGCTTTGGACATGTAGTCTCCTATCGAATCAGGAACACTTCTTCAGGGGAGTATAGCGCAGGCAGGGACGCCCAAATCGTGCGCTGTGGGAAAAGCAGAGGATTGTGCTAACGTACTCATCAGAAGAGCTTGCGTACGCATAACCTGATCTTTGGCATTTGCTTACGAGCCGCTGACCTTGTAGTTTCCTGCCGTTCGTGGAAATCGTTGGGACGCGCCATATGTACGCTAATATGTATGAGTTGAGCGACATATAAATAAACATGTAACGGAGTACATATGTCACCAAACAGCGATTCCATCCTTTCCCAGGAGCTCTCGCGCCGCACTGCCCTCAAGGCCCTGTTCGGCGCCGCTTCTGCGGCAGTTCTTTTTGGCCTGCCCGCTCGCGCCCATGCGGCGGAGGCTTCCAAAGAAACAACCGATAAACTGAATGCCGCCCAGGCCCAGCTCGACGAGGTTCAGGCCCAGCTCGACAGCATCGCAAATGAGTATGCGGCGCTGGCCAACAAGAATGCCCAGACCCTCAACGACATCGAGAATGTCCAGGGCAAGATTGACGACACGCAGGCCCAGATCGATGAAAAGAAGGCCGAGCTCAAGAAGAAGCGCAACGACCTTTCCGATCGCGTGGCCGCCAGCTACAAGTCCGGCGGCACGAACATTCTGTCGCTGCTGCTGGCCTCTGGCTCGTTTGAGGAACTCGTCGCCAATGCGCACTATGTTGAGAAGATCAACAAGAGCGACCGCGACGCCATCGAGGACATTCAGACTATCCAGGAAGAGCTCGATGCGCAAAAGACCGAGCTCGAGTCGCAGAAGGCCGACTTAGAGAAGCTCAAGGACCAGCAGACTGCTCAGATGCAGGATATGCAGGCCAAGCAGCAAGAAGTCCAGACTGTGCTGAACGGTCTTTCCGACGACGTCAAGGAGCTCATGGCTCAGCGCGATTCCGAGATCCTCGCTGCCGCCCAGGCCGAGGAGGCTGCCAAGAAGGCCGCCGCTGCTGCCGCGGCCGCCGCGAACAAGAACAATTCCTACTCGGGTGGTTCGAGCTCGGGTGGTGGATCGTATGCGCCGGGAACTCCGCAGCAGAATGCCGGCTCGGGCAAGCAGCAGGCCGTCGTCAACGCGTGCTACTCCACGCCTTCGCCGGGTCAGAACTGGTGCGCGGCGTGGGTTACCAATGTCTTCCGTAACGCCGGCGTTGGCTACTTTGGCGGTAACGCGTGCGATATGTTTAACGCATGGTGCTATAGCTCCGACCGCTCGGCGCTGCAGGTGGGCATGATCGTGGCCGACTCATCGCATAGCGGCACCGGCATGCCGGGTCTGATCTATGGCCACGTGGGCATCTATGTTGGCGGCGGCATCGTCATGAGCAATGAGGGCGCCATTACGTCTAAGTCGCTTGATTCGTTTATTAGCTTCTATGGCACTGGCTCTGGCGTGCGTTGGGGCTGGCTCGGCGGTATTGCGCTGTCGTAGCTGCGGTTTGAAGCAAGTTGGTCCGGGACTGGGGGCGAGGCATAAGGTTGCCTGCTCTACAGTCCTGCGCAAGACGAAGGCCACATTAAGTGG
>CABUCQ010000135.1 GCA_902490095.1 uncultured Collinsella sp. | reverse complement strand
GACGCCGCCCTCTCAAGGCGGAGATCACCAGTTCGAATCTGGTACGGGCTACCACGCATCTGATACCCGGACTTCCTATGGAAGGCCGGGTTTTTTATTTTCAAACAACCGTCTGCAATTCCCGTTTGAACCAGAGCTTTGCGTTCTGCCTATGGCCCTTACGGGTACAATATCCAAGATATTTTGACTGTTAGAAGGAGTCTCATGACGGAGTCCTCTCAGCATACGTCTAAGCCCCAGGTCGAGGTTGAGGCCTCGGGCGGAGATGACAATAAGAGCGCACGCCGCGGCGCCATCTTTATCGGCGTCGTGCTGGTGGGTTATATCGTCTATCTGGTGGTAACCGGGCAGATGGGGCAGTTCTGGGCCGCTATGTCGAGCGTCCAGGCGTCATGGCTCGTTGTCGCGTGTCTTTGCATGTTCATGTACCTGTTCTTTGGCATTGTGGCCTATGCGATCGCCGTCTGGCTCGATCCCAATTCGCCCGTCGGCATCCGCGACCTGATCTCGGTCGAGGCGAGTGGCATCTTCTTTGGCAACCTGACGCCCATGATGATGGGCTCCACCCCGGCTCAGATCTATCGCCTGACCAAGGCCGGCCAAAACGTGGGCGAGGCCGGCGCCACGCAATTCACGCGTTTTATCGTGTACCAGTTTGGCCTGGTCGCCTGGGGCGCTATCCTGCTGCTCGCCCGTATGCCGTTTTTTGCCGAACGCTACGGCGACATGACGCTGCTGTGCGTCTTTAGCTTTGGTGGACACTGCTGCATCTTGCTGGGCATCTTCGCCGTCGCGCTCATGCCTAAGACCGTCACACGCGTCGCCCATTGCATCATCAATTGGCTCGAGCGCATTGGTGTCTCGGCCACTAAGATCGAGAGTTGGCGCACGTTTGTCGATGGCGAGATCTACTCCTTCTCCGAGAAGTTCAAGCTTTCAGCCGGACATTTTTCTTCCATGCTGCTCACGGTGGTCATCACCATGCTGCAACTCGCGTTTTTCTATCTGGTGCCGTATTTCCTGATGCTTGCCTTTGGCCACCACGAGGTCGACTTTTTCTCGGTCATGGCCGCGAGCGCCTTTGTCCAGCTGTTAAGCTCTGCGGTTCCCTTGCCCGGTGGAACTGGTGGCGCTGAGGGCGGCTTTGCATTGTTCTTGGGTCATTTCTTTGGGTCGGCTTCGACCGCCGGCTATCTGCTGTGGCGCCTCATTACGTTTATTGCGCCGACCATTTTGGCTGCGCCCCTGCTGGGACTTAAGAGCGCCCACAACGAGAGCATCCATGCGCGCTGGGATCGTGTGATGCGCAAGCTCGGCCGCACGCCTCAGACGCCCTCTGCGCCCACTATGCCGCACCCCACGAATGCTGTTACCGTTGATCCCAAGAAGCGCGCTCAGAAGGCTTCTGGGACCGCTAAGCCGGCTCATAAAGCCTATGTGCGCCAGACAGGCGATGGTATTCGCGTATCTCCGTCGGCACTCAATAAGAAGAAGCACCCTAAGTCGCAGTAGGGCAGTCGTGCGTTCTTCATGATGCGGGGCATATTTGTGCCGTATGGGGGATAATCCTCTTACGTAGATTATCTCTCATCTGTTGATGAATGCTCGCATATCGAAGGGACACGCCCATGGCAACCAGCAAACCGCGTCTTGATCGTCGCATCGTTCGCAGCCGTAATGCCATCCTTTCGGCTTTCGAGCGCCTGCTCATGGAAAAGCCGCTGGCAGACATTACGGTGAGTGCCATCGCGCGCGAGGCCAATGTCGACCGCAAGACCTTCTACGTTCACTTTGGTACGGTTGACGGCCTGCTTGATGCCATTGCCGTCGATGTGGTGGAGATGATTGTCGACTCGGTCGAGAAAACGCTTGCTTCAATGGACGGCGACACCAATGAGCGCGCTCTTGGCGCGGCGGCGACCTTCTTTAAAACCGTTAACGAGGCACTGTGCAACAACTTGGTGCTCAATCGTCAGCTGATCGAGAACATTCCGCTCGATGATTTTATGGCTCGTCTTCGTGCGCCGCTCGAGCACGAGATTGCCGAGCGCGATCTGCTGCCCCAAGGTCTCAAGGACGAGATGTTCGACTACTATCTGGCGTTTTTGCTGTCGGGTATTATCGGTATCTATCGCACGTGGGCGCTGTCTGACGGCTCGGTTCCTATCGAGCGCGTCTCTGAGGTCGCCAACGACCTCACGCTCAACGGCCTGTCGAGTCTGGAATCTCGCTTCGAATAGCATCGATAATTCAACAACTTAGTAAAACTGTTTTGATGGTAAGGCGGAGCAGCCTCGAAGATGAGCCTCGAGACTGCTCCGCTTCATTTCTGAGCGTTTGTCATGTAGGGCAGAATTAATCGCCGTTTTTGAGTGTGCGGCCCTGTTTTTCGAACTTGTGCATGTCGCTATCGGCCATGCCCTGCGACTTGTCCTCGTGACGCTTGGCGTATAACGGATCTTCGGAGTCGTTCCAGATGCGGTCGGCGACAGGTGACCATGCCTCGGCGGCAGCCTGGGTCTTTTCGCGCAGTTGCTCGGGTGACTCCTTCTCGATTAGGTCGGTGCTCATTGCGCCACTCTCGGCGATCAGTTTGGGCAGCACGTCGGGATTCTCGAGCATGGGGCATGGCTTGAGGTAGTTGTCGTTGAACGGCATGTTCTCGTAGTACTTCATAAAGAGGGGAGAGCGCAGCGCGTCGAGTAAGCTCACATCGTGGATGTTGGCGTTTGAGTAGTGGATGAACACGCACGGCTCCACGTCTCCGGCGGCGTTGATGTGCAGGTAGCGGCGGCCGCCGGCGATACATCCGCCTACAAACTCGCCGTCGTTTTGGAAGTCGAGCGTAAACAGCGGCTTCTTCTCACGCATTTCGCGGATAAAGTGATACATGTGCTCGCGCTGCTCGGGCGTGGGCATGAGCTCGGAGGTTGCATTGCGGCCAACCGGCATAAAGTGGAAGTACCAGCAGAAGAGTGCTCCCTCGTCGATCATCCAGTCCATGTTCTCCTCGGTAGCAACCGTATCGGCATTGGCGCTGGTCCAACAGGTGGAGATACCAAATGGTAAGTCGCGCTCGCGCAGGAGTTTCATGGCGTGCTCGATCTTTGCGTAGGTACCCTCGCCGCGACGGGCGTCGGTGGTGTGCTCATTGCCCTCGGCGCTGATGGCGGGGACAAAATTACCTACGCGAATCATATCGTCGCAGAAGGACTCGTCGATCAGCGTGGAGTTGGTAAAGCAGAGAAACACGCAGTCCTGATGTTTTTCGCAAATTCTGATCAGGTCGTGCTTGCGGACGAGCGGCTCGCCGCCGGTATAGATGTAGATATGCGTACCGAGCTCTTTGCCCTGCGTAACGATAGAGTCGATGTCTTCGAACGAGAGATTCTGCTTGTAGCCGTACTCGGCGGCCCAGCAGCCCGTGCAATGCAGGTTGCAGGCGCTCGTGGGATCGAGCAGGATGGCCCACGGAACGTTGCACTGGTACTTTTCGCGGTTCTTTTCCTGCTCTGGCCAAGCAAGCAGGTTGGCGTCGACAATGAGGGTCTTAAGCAGTTTGGTTCGCATCTGGGGATTAAGGCTGAACACACGCATGATTAGGTCATACCAATTGCCGCGGCTCTTGATGACATTGGTGAATGCCTCGCGCTGTACGGGAAATACGCGATTGGGGACCAGCTTGTTCACGAGGTCCATGATTTTGTCGATGTTTTCTTGCGGGTTGTCGTCGAGATAATCGATGAGCTTGTTGAGCGCTGCACGCTCTGCTGACTGTGTAAGCGACATGGGTATATCCTTTCACGTGTGCTTACTGTGTGATAATACCCACTTGTGGATTAAACGAAGTCTAAAAATTTGTAATGTGTCTATTCAACGAATCAATTTAATTTGGGGTGAAGCGTTATACCTTACGCTCTCTAAGTTGCGGTGAAATAGGGTCAGATAGGGGGCGCGGACGATTTCTTGAACCGTGCCTAGGCGTATCCATTGGAGTGGGAAGGATAAACTGGACTTTCTTTTAAGGATCCTCAAGCGTATTGCCGCTCGTATTCCACTGGAGACATGTAGCCCAGGGTGGAATGCATGCGCACCCTATTGTAATAGAGCTCTATGTACTTGAAGATGTCCTGCTTGGCCTCGTCCCTCGTCCCATAGCTCCTCCCTTTCACCAATTCCCTTTTCAGCGTCTTGAAGAACGACTCGGCCACCGCGTTGTCCAGCGGCGTGCCGGGCCTTGATACCGACTGGACTATGCCATGCGAGTCCAGACACCGCTGGAAGGAACGGGAGGTGTACTGCGCGCCCTGATCGTCATGGAAGACGAGGCTGCCGTCATCTGGCGGACCCTCCCTGCCGACCGCCTGCTCCATCGCGTCGATCGCGACCTTCTCGGTGATGCGCTCGGACATCGACCAGCCCACGACCTTGCGGGAGAAGGCGTCTATCACGGCTGCGAGATAGAGCCACCCTTCTCTTGTGGGTATGTAGGTGATGTCGCCCACCCAAAGCCTGTTGCGCTCGCCCACGGTGAAAGCGCGCTCTACCAGGTTCAACCGAGGGTCTCCCGGCTCGACCTTCTTCTGGATGTGGTGTTTTCGGGTCGCGCCCTTTCCGGCAAGTCCGAGCTTCTGCATGATGCGGAGCACGCGCTTCTCGCTCACGACGATGCCGCTTTTTCGCAGTTCGCGGTTGATGCGCCGGTAGCCGTAACGGCCCTTGTGCCGCTCGAAGGCCTCGGCGACGAAACCTTCGATCGCCTCCCGCTCTATCTGGGCGTCGGACTTCTTCCGGCCGAGATACTCGTAGAAACCGGATTTCGAGACTTTCATCAGCCCGCATGCCTTCTTGATGGGGCCGATCTCGCCCCTATGCTCTTTGAGGAACTCGAACCTCACGCATGGTCTTGACTCAAGAAGGCCCGGAAATTTTTTAGTATCTCGTTCTCGCGCTCGAGCTCCTCGACCTTCTTCTTGAGCTTCACGATCTCGTAGTCCTTGTTGATCTTCGGGGAGCCGTTTCCGGGGAACGCGCCGTCTCCCATCTCCTCGTATTCGCGGGCCCATCTTCTCAGCGTCGAATCCTTTATGCCGAGTTCCTCCGATAGGCCTTTGACCGTCATTTCCCCGGACAGGACCACCTTAGCCGCCGAGACCTTGAACTGCCTGTCGTATCGCTTTCTTCTTTGGGTCATCTTGAACACCTTTCGCTCTTAACTAGGTGTCCAATTCATCATACCCACTCCACTCGAACCTTAATTTCAAAGTCCAAGAAATGGGATGCAGTTC
>CABUCQ010000134.1 GCA_902490095.1 uncultured Collinsella sp. | reverse complement strand
ACCCAGGCGAACATCCACGACGACCGCGGAACCCTTTGGTGCCGTGAGCAGGGCGCCGACCGCGTGACTCTCTCGCGCGAGCTCTCCATCGACGAAATCGCCGCCATTCACGACGCCGCGCCCGATGTGGACCTTGAGGTCTTCAGCCATGGCGCCATCTGCTTTTGCTACTCGGGCCTGTGCCTGCTGTCGAGCTTTGCCATGGCGGGACGATCGGCCAACCGCGGCATGTGCGCCCAGCCCTGCCGCCTGCCCTACGAGTTGATCGACGAGAACGGTCGCGCGCTCTCCCCTGCCGGTCGCGAGCGCGCGCTGTGCCCGCGTGACACCAACACCTCACAGCTTGTTCGCCGTCTGTATGACGCCGGCGCCGCATCGCTCAAGCTCGAGGGCCGCATGAAGGCACCCGATTACGTGTACTCCATCGTTGATGTGTATCGTCACGAAATTGACGACATGCTATCCGGAGCCGCCGTTGCCAAGGACGAGGAAGCCGCCCGCCAGCGCCAGCTCAAGCGCTGCTTCAACCGCGACTTTACGCACGCCTATCAGGACGGCACCTCGGGCGACGAGATGATGAGCTACGAGCGTTCCAACAACCGCGGCCAGATCGTGGGCACGGTGCTGGGCAGCCGCCCGGCCAACCGCGATGTGCGCGGCCTCAAGCCCGACGACCGCCGTCGCCGTGCCGCCATCGCCCGTATTGAGCTGTTTGAGCCCGTGGGCAAGGGCGACCTGCTGGAGCTTCGCCACGACGATGAGTTCGACCAATTCCTGACCACCATTGCCGCCGATGATGCCGCCGCGGGCGACATCATCGAATGTCGCGTACCCCGCAGCATGCCCGAGGGCTGCCGCGTCCGCGTGATTCGCAGTCAGCGTGCCATCGACGCCGCCGGCGCCGCGCTCAAGCGCGATGTGCTGCGCCGCCGAGCTGTTGATGTGTCCGTCGTGGCGCGCCTGGGCGAGCCGTTTACCGTCACACTCACCTGCTGTGACAACCCCGCGCTCGCCGCCACCGCCACAGGCTTCACCGTCGAGGCCGCCAAGACTCGCGCCGTCGAGGCGGCAGACCTGGTTGAGCATGTGGGCCGTATGGGTTCCTCGCCCTTTGAGGCTGCGAGCTTTGACGTTTCGCTCGACGCCGGCTGCGGCATGGGCTTCTCCGCCGTGCACAAGGTGCGCGCCGCCGCTTGTAAGGCGCTGGAAGAGGCCATTCTGGCACCGTACGAGGAGCGCGCAAAAACGCTCGAGTTGCCGGTGCTCGACAAATGTACGCGCCCCATGCCCAAGCACTACCGCGACGAGCCGCAGATCTGCGCCACCGTCACCTCGCTCGAGGCCGCCGAGGCAGCCCGCGCGGAGGGTGCAACGCGCATCTATATGACCACCGACGCGCTCGAGGCTGTCGGACTCTCCCCTGCCGATGCATTTGAGCAGGGTATCGTGCCCGTACTCGACGAGGTCTGCCGCGCCGTCGACCACGAGCGCGTCGATCCTTGGATCAATGCCGGAGCCACCGTCGCCGTCGGCAATATCTCCGAGCTCGCCGTAGCCGCGCATGCCGGCGCCACGGCCGAGATTCGCTCTTGCCTGCCGGTGCACAACATACCCTGCATGGAGGCGCTTGCCGAGCGCGGAGCCGGCGCATTTTGGCTCTCGCCCGAGATCACGCTCGACGAGATTGCCTCGCTCGGCGCCGCCGCGCCCGCGGCTCTGGGCATCACCGTCTTTGGCCGTCCGCGCGTTATGACGAGCGAACACTGCATTCTGCAGGTTGCCAACGGCTGCATCCACGATTGTGTCAACTGCCGTCTGCGCGCCCGCAAGCTCTCGCTCAAGAATATCGACGGAAAGGTCATGCCCGTCCGCACCGACATCCACGGCCGCTCTCGCCTGTACGATGCCTACCCCATCGACCTCACGCCGCAGGTTCCTCAGCTGCTCGATGCCGGTGTGCGTCGTCTCATGGTTGACGGAACGTTGCTCGAGACGGATGAGGTGAGCCGTGCCGTCGCCCGCGTCCGTCGTGCCGTCGAAGCGGCGCAGGCGGGCCGTAAGCCCGCCGCCCGTCTGCGCGGGGCGACCTCGGGCTGCATGTTTGTGGGAATCAGCTAACCGAAAGGCTTACACGTGAACGAAGAACCTCAAGTCCTCTACTGCGACGCCTGGCTCATGGCCATCGACAAGCCCGCCGGCATGATCGTCCACGGCGACGGCACCGGCGAGCGCACGCTCACCGACTACGCCAGCGACCTGCTGCTGGCGATGGGCGACGGCTTTGCCGCGACCGACATGCAGCCGCTCAACCGCCTGGACCGCGACACCACCGGCGTGGTGTTGTTCTCGCTCGACAAGCAGACGCAGCCCGCCTTTGACCAGATGGTGATCGACCACGCTTTCGAAAAGCACTATCTGGCGCTCGCCGAAGGCAAAATCGACTGGAACGAAAAGCTCATCGACAAGCCCATCGCCCGCGACCGTCACGACAGCCGCAAGATGCGCGTCGGCGCCAGCGGCAAGCCGTCTCAGACGCGCGTGAAGGTGCTCAAGCGTCTTAAGAGCCGTCGTGGCCTGCCCACGCGCTCGTATATCGATGTCGAGCTGCTCACCGGCCGCAAGCACCAAATCCGTGTGCATCTGGCAAGCGAGCGCCATCCCCTGGTTGGCGACGACCTGTACGGAACGCCGCGCCCCTGCGGCCTGATGCTCCATGCCCACAGCGTGTCCTTTACGCATCCCGTAACCGGTGAGCACATCCACATCGAAGCCCCCTGCCCCTGGGAGCCCTAAAACCTGCCAAAAAGGGCAGGCACCTTTGTGGTGGCTTTGCCGCAATGGCTCAGCCGCGGTCCCAAAACGTCTCGATCTGTAACAGTTAGAACCCATTTTCCGGTCTATCCGTTACAGATCGAGACATTCGAATCCCCCTCAAGGGAAAATCTCAATCTGTAACAATAACTCGTCAAAATCGGTCCCAGATGTTACAGATCGAGACAAAGGGACGGCAAGGTTCGGAAGTATCTCAATCTGTAACACCTAGCCCACTTTTAACGGTCTAGTTGTTACAGATTTAGACAAAACGGCAGACAACAAAAGCGGCATCGCCCATCGAGGGTGTTGCCGCTTTTCTATTGAGGAACCTAAATGGTTTTGACCTTGCCCTGTCGCTAGACCGTGATGACGTTGTCCATCGACTGGTACTTGGCTGGCACCTCGCCCGCGGTAATAATCGTTGCGTCGCGGAAGTCCGCGAACTTGACGGGCGCCACCATGCCGAATTTGCTGGCGTCTGAGATTACGAAGCGTTTGGCGGTATGGCGCATCGAGATACGCTTGACTTGCGCTTCCTCGATATCCGGTGTGGTGAGACCTTGCTCGGCGGCGATGCCATTGGAACCCCAAAAGCCGCAGTTGAAGTTATAGCGGTCCAGGGTTGCCAAGGCGTCGGGACCGACGAGCGCCTCGGTCTCGGGCTTGAGCTCGCCGCCCAGCACCACGGTGCGCATGCCGCGCAGAGCGAGATGCTGGGCATGGAGCACGGAATCGGTCACATAGGTGACGCCCTCAAGGCGCGGAAGATGCTCGATGAGCCTAAGCGTCGTCGAACCTGAATCGATGTACACAAAGCTCTCGGGCTCCACAAGCGCCGCCGCACGGGCGCAGATGCGCTCCTTGTCATCGTTATGGAGATCACTGCGCTCGTTGATCGTCAGGTCGCGCGTCACGTGCGCACGCTCCAGACTCGTCGCGCCTCCGTGCACCTTGGCGATACGGTGTGCACGGTCGAGCGCCTGCAGGTCGCGCCGAATGGTAGACGCCGTCACGCCCAGGGCTTCAGCAAGCTCCGGCACGGTAACCGAGCCGGCCTGCTGCACCATCGTCACGATCGCGTTGAGCCTATCTTCCGCAAGCATCGCTTACTCCTCCTCGGGGTACACGACTCCCCAGTCGGCGCGGAGCTTGGTCATCAGCTCCATAACATCAGAAGCATAGCCCAGAAGCTCGCGCTTCGAATCATCGCCGGCAACCGCCTTCTCCAGGTCGGCCATCTCGTAGCACAGAGCGTATGCCTCGGTGCCAGCGTGGACCTCCTCACGGTGACCGTCCGCAGTCCACACGATGGTCGCATGGTCGGCACGCGGATACTCGTTGACCTCGATATAGCACTTATCGAAGCTGATGACCGAGCGCTTGGGCTGCTTGGAGTGGAGCGTAAGGCTCACAACGCCCAGCTGCTGCTCAGCATTACGGCAGACAATGCCACCCGCGACGTCAACGCCAGTCTCGCAGGTATTGCCCAGAGACACGACCTCGGCTGGCTGGCTGGCCATAAACAGGCGCATGACGGAGAGCGCATACACGCCAATGTCGAGCATGGCGCCGCCGGCAAGACTACGGTTGTAGAAGCGGTTGGTCAGGTCGCCGTACTCCTTATAGCTGCCAAAGTTGAGCTGGGCGAGGTTCATACGGCCAAAGTCGCCCGCATCCATGCGACGGCGCAGCTCCTGATACAGCGGCATGTGGAGCACCGTGGTAGCATCCATAAGGACCACGTTGTGCTCGTCGGCGATGGCACGGGCCTCGTCGAGCTCGGCGGAGTTGAGGGTGATGGCCTTCTCGCAGAGCACGTGCTTGCCAGCGGCCAGCGCGGCACGCAGATAGGTGATATGCGTGTTGTGCGGCGTGGTGATATAGACGGCGTCGATATCCGGATCGGCATAGAGGTCCTCAACCGTTTCATAGACCTTCTCGATGCCATACTGCTCAGCAAAAGCCTGGGCCTTGGATAGCGTACGGTTTGCGACGCCCGCAAGCTTGCGGCCGGCAAGAGCTAGAGACTGGGCCATCTGGTTGGCAATAACGCCGCAACCGATCACAGCCCAACGGAGCTCGGGAGCCGTAAAGATGTCGTTAGGGAACGGCTTGTCCTGGACCGAAGCAAATGCTGCTTTGGCGGCTGCCGCGGCGTCGAGTGGAGCCTGCTTGGAATCTGCCATTATGTGTCTCCTGTGTCATAGAACGTCTTGCATTTCTGACAGCTCTATATTCGCACAAACACGCGCGTCTGTGCGCGTTTTTGCGTATCTCACCGTTAAACGGTCATTATTGCCCCGTAAACGGTGCATATATACGCATAGGTGCGTAATTAAACGCAATCTAACGCGCATAAACGCGCACACAAGCAATTTATACAGCACGACCCGCTCATTTATGCTTACCCAGTTAGGGTACTCATTTGAACTGCGTCCCGAATCTTGGCCTTCTTTTATTAGAAGCGAACACTAGGACG
>CABUCQ010000133.1 GCA_902490095.1 uncultured Collinsella sp. | reverse complement strand
GCCTTGACCTTGCCCGAAGCGATGATCTTTTTGCCAAAGAAGTGACCGATCATAAAGTTGCACTGATCACCCAAGATGGCAGCCGCCCATGCGACGGCCAGCAGGGCCACGATGTTAAAGCCACCGTTGTGGGCAAAGAAGCCCGAAGCAAACAGCAGTGAATCGCCAGGAAGGAACGGGAAGAACACCACGCCCGTCTCGATAAAGATGATCAGGAACACGCAGCCGTAGGCCATAAGCGGGCCGGCGGCGATCCAGCTGGCGATCGCGGTGCGCGGATCCTTAAGCAGCTCGGCGATAAAATTGATGAAACCCATGAAGTAAAACCTCTCAGTTGTGGGCGCGGATACGTCCAAGTTGACCAGTATACGGTTGCGGTGCCCCCTCGTGCGCAACCCCACAAAAGCATGACTCCATTACCAGCAAGTTTGCATAACTGACATCTGTAGCGCAATGGCGCCAAGATTGTCCTTCCTAATCCCTAGCAAATCGCTATACTTTATTGAATCGCATTGCCATGGCGCTAAGGGAGGGCGGCCGGTGAGCTTTATCAATACCATTCGCGAGGATATCAAGACCGTCCAGGCGCAAGACCCCGCTGCACAAAACGGTCTGGTCATCTTCCTTTCCTATCCTGGCCTGCACGCCAAGTGGAACCACGTGCCCGAGCACTGGCTCTGGGAGCACGGTCATCGCTCGCTCGCCCGCGTGCTCTCGCAAATCACCCGCCACATCACCGGCGTCGAGATTCATCCCGCGGCACAGATCGGCAAGCATTTCTTTATCGACCATGCCATGGGCGTCGTCATCGGCGAGACCACCATTGTGGGCGACAACTGCGTGCTCTACCAGGGCGTTACGCTCGGCGGCACCGGCAACGAGACCGGCAAACGCCACCCAACGCTCGGCGATAACGTCACCGTGGGCACGGGCGCCAAGGTGCTCGGCAACATCCGCATCGGCAACAACGTCAAGATCGGCGGCAACTCGGTCGTCGTCAAGGACGTGCCCGACAACTGCACCGTCGTGGGCGTGCCGGGACGCATCATCAAGCGCAACGGCTGCCGCGTGTTCGAGGAGAGCTTCGACGCCAAGCAGCATCGCGAGTACATGCCCGATGATGCCGCCGAGCAATCCGCGCTCAACCGTCAAGGCATCACCGAGAATGCCCGCCGCGTCAAGGAACTCGAGCGAGAGGTGGCCGAGCTCAAAGCCCTCGTCGCCAAGCTCGTGGACGAGCGCTAGGAACGCAAGCGGCACAAAACGACATCGGCATCAACGCAAGAAGGCGCGCCAGGGAATCCATCCCCGGCGCGCCTTTCTTTTTGATGTGACATGCGGGACTGTCCCTTTGTCACATTAGGCGAACTGGCTCAAGTAGAGGTCGGCGTAGGCACCCTCGGCAGCCAGCAGCTCCTTATGCGTGCCCTGCTCGATAATGTTGCCGTGATCCATGACCAAGATCAGGTCGGCATCCACGATCGTCGACAGGCGATGCGCGATCACAAAGCTCGTGCGCCCGCGCATGAGCGCGTCCATGGCACGGCCGATGGCAAGCTCGGTACGCGTGTCCACGCTTGAGGTCGCCTCGTCCAGGATGAGAATCGCCGGGTTGTTGAGCAGCACGCGCGCAATGGTCAGCAGCTGGCGTTGGCCCTGGCTGATGCTCTCGGCATCGTTGGCCACGCGCGTGTCGTAGCCCTGCGGCATGGTGCGCACAAAGAAGTCGACCTGCGCGGCACGAGCGGCGGCCACAATTTCGTCGCGCGTTGCCTCGGGGCAGCCGTAGGCGATGTTTTCGGCAATCGTGCCATCGAACAGCCAGGCGTCCTGCAGCACCATGCCAAACTGCTGCCGTAGCTCGCCGCGGTCCATGCGGCTCGTATCCACGCCGTCGAGCGTAATACGCCCGCCGTCAATCTCGTAGAAGCGCATGAGCAGGTTGATGAGCGTCGTCTTGCCTGCGCCCGTGGTTCCCACCACGGCAATCTTCTGGCCCGGCTCGGCGGTAAACGACACGTCGCGCATAAGCGGCTTGTCGGGCGAATAACCAAAGCGCACGTGCTCAAAGGAGACGCGGCCCTCCACGCGACCCGGCAGCTTGGCGGCCTCGTCCGACAGCGGATCGGCCTCCATCTCGGGCTCATCGAGCAGGTCGAACACGCGCTCTGCACTCGCCAGCGCGCTCTGCAGCGAGTTGAAGGTAAACGACAGCTGCGTCATGGGCTCGGACGCCTCGTAGATAAACTGGAAGAACGCCTGGAACACGCCGACGGTCATGTGGCCGGCGACCAGCATGCTGCAGCCCACGAGCGCAATAACGATCTGCGCCAAACGGCCGATAAAGCGCACCGCGGGGCCGACAGCATTGATCATAAAGTCGGCCTTGGTGCTCACACGAGCCAGTTCCTTCGAAGCCTCGTGCACCTCAGCGGAGCTCTGACGTTCGCGGTTAAACGCGCGGATCACCAGACGGCCCGAATAGCCTTCCTCGACCGCACTCGTAATCTTGGACACCCACTCCTGGCGCTCGCCCGTCACATCGTGTGTGCGGCGCGAGACGACCTTCGTCACCAGCAGCGACAGTGCCGTAAAGAACAGAAAGACGAGCGTAAGCTGCACGCTGAACACGAACATCACGCTCACAGCACCAACAACCGTGCCGATCGACACGAGCAGCTGCAGCAATCCGCGCTGCATGCTCTCGGACATCTTGTCCAGGTCGTTGGTCGCGCGGCTGACGACCTCGCCGGGACGATGCGCGTCAAAATAGGCGAGCGGTAGACGGTTGAGCTTTTGCGCGATGCGGTTACGCAGGCGCAGATTGAGGCGTTCGGCCACGCTCGACATCAAAAAGCTCTGGAGCGCGTAGAACGAAGCGGCGGCCGTCCAAATCAAAAAGTAGATGAAGATAGTCCTGCCGCAGTTCTCCCAGGTGATGCTGAAGGTGGCGTTGTTGACAAACGCTACCTGAATGTGGCCCCACAGCTCATCGATCACGCGGGCGCTATATGCCGGCGCAGCAGTGTTAAAGATGACATAGAACACAATGCTCGCGAACACGATATAGAAGCGCCAATGGTCGCCGGCAGCCTCACTCCACAGGCGGCGCACCGTCGCCCAGGTATCCCGAGGTGTCTCGTCCTCGTCTTCGTCGTCCACGTCGCGCATACGCTCTGCCTCGGCGCGGGCGCGCTCGTCCTCGGCACGTTCGTTTTCCTCGTAGAGCGCTTGGCGGCGAGCCTCGCGCTCGGCTGCAGCCTTGGCGGCGTCATCCAGCTCGGTCGACGCGGCAGCCGTTTCCTCGACCAGTCCCGCGGCAGCGGCGTCATCAACGCCGCCCTGCTTCTTGAGCTCCTCGGTCATGCTACTCACCTCCCTTCATCTGCGATTCCGCGATGGCGCGGTACACCTCGCAGGTTTCCATAAGCTCGCCATGCGTGCCCAGACCCACAACCTCGCCATCCTTGAGCACGACGATCTGGTCGGCGTGCAAGATCGTCGAGATGCGCTGCGCGATGATGAGCACCGCAGCGTCACGCGTCTCGTCTTGCAATGCATGGCGCAGGGCCGCATCGGTCTTAAAGTCCAGGGCCGAAAAACTGTCATCGAAGATATATAGATCGGCATGCTTCATGAGCGCACGGGCGATTGCCAAACGCTGGCGCTGGCCGCCCGAAAAGTTCGTACCGCCCTGCGCCACCGGGGTATCGATCCCCTGCGGCTGATCGAGCACAAAGGTGCTCTGGGCAACCTGGAGCGCATGAAGCATGTCGGCCTCAGTCGCGTCTTCGTTGCCAAAGCGCAGATTGCTTGCCACGGTGCCCGAGAACAGCCACGCCTTCTGCGGCACATAGGCAATGCGCCCGCGGATTTCGTCTTGCGTAAGCTCGCGCAGGTCCACACCATTCAGGCGAATGGAGCCCTTGGTGGCATCGTGGAAGCGCAGCAAGAGCTTGGCCACCGTCGACTTGCCCGAACCCGTCGAGCCGACGATTGCGGTCGTCTGACCGCGACGACAGGCAAAGCTCAGGTCGCACAGGGTGTCCTCGTCGGCATCGTCAAAGCGAAACGACATATGATCGAACACGGCGACCGCATCGGCCCCGTCCTTTGAGTCGGACGCGGCCGCATCAAGCGTACGCTGGCCATCGACGATGCTCGGCTCAATCTCCAGCACTTGCTGTGCACGGCTTAGGCATGCCGCGGCGCGTGGCAGCGTTAGCACCACCATCTGCGCCATCATCACAAAGAACAGAATCAGGATTGCGTACTCGAGCACCGCAGAGATGCTCGCGATCTGCATCGCATGGGCGCCCACGCGGTTGCCGCCAACCCACAGCACCGCCACCTCGGCGATGTTCATCAAAAAGAAGCTGGAGCTGTCGAGGCCCACAAACAGGTGGTTGACCTTGATGGCGTTGGCCGCGTAATCGCTAAACACCTCGTCTAGGCGTTGCTCCTCATGGCGTTCCTTGTTAAACGCACGGATGACGCGCACGCCCACGATGTTTTCGCGCAGCACCACGTTCATGCGGTCGATAAAGCTCTGCAAGCGCATAAAGATCGGAGCCGCGTTGGCAACCGTAAAGACCGCCGCCACCAGCACAATCGCAACGACTACGCCCAGCAGCGTGCCCATGGCAGGATCGATAAACCAGGCGAAGATGATGCCCGCCACGGCCAAAAACGGCACCGGCAGCACCAGCTGAATCGTCTGCAGAATCGCCTGCTGAATCACGTTGATGTCGTTGAGCGAGCGCGTGATCATCGATCCGGTGCCAAAGCGCTCAAAATCGCTGGCCGCGAGCTCGAGCGATTTGTCGTACACGGCATTGCGGATATCGCAAGCCACGTTGGCGGCCAGGCGCGCCGAAAGATAGCAGCCCAGCACCGTGCCGCCGCTAGCCATGCTCGTCGCAATAAACATGTATAGGCCGTTGCGTAAAATGTAGTCGACATCGCCCGTGGTAATACCGGTGTTGACCATGTTCGCCAGCATCGTGGGAACCAACAGCGTACCGACGTTATCCACCAGCAGCACCAGCAGCGTCACTGCGACAAGCCCTCGATATGGCTTTAGAAACCTCATTAACAGTCGCACGACTCCCCCTCACCTTGATTCTCGGCTTGGCTCTCGGCAGCGATATTCTGCTTAAATGTCTCGCACTCATCGCCGAGCACCTGAGAGAATTTGCCGATCAAGCGCATAATCTCGCGCTGCTCACATGGCTCAAGCGCGCCAAAGGCTCGCTGCTCGGCCTTGAGTGCCGGCAGCGCATAACGCTCGGCAAATCGCCTGCCCTCTTCGGTCAGGCTCACAACCTTGTTCTTACGACTGCCTTCGGCAAACTCCAACGTTGCGAAGCCCCGCGCCGTCAAGGTTTTAATTGCCGAGTTGATGGTCTGCTTGCTGTAGAACCATTCGCTTGTCAGACGGCTTACGGCAATACTGCCGCCCGCCGTGCTGGT
>CABUCQ010000132.1 GCA_902490095.1 uncultured Collinsella sp. | reverse complement strand
CCGAACAGCCGGCAAGACCAAGGCCGGCAGCGGCGACAGCAGAAAGCGAAACGAATCCGCGGCGAGAAACCATATCGAACATGTTCAACCCTTTCGAACGCTATGCCCGGGCACCCCGCCGCGGGCTTTAATCTGCAATCAGATTATACTTCTGTGCGAATAATGATGGTGAGATATTATTCTCGTCAGAGAATATAGTTTCAAGTTACCGTGCACCTCGGCGTCGATTCGGCGGAAAACAAAGGCGGAGCGACCGATAAGGTCGCCCCGCCGCAGGTAAACCGCTTAGTTGGTATGTCCACCGCCCGCCGTCATCTGCATGCAAATAGCGCGCGAGAGCATGGCGCGGCGCGTCTTGGTCATGGAGTACGCACGGATCGCCTCGGCAATACCCGGCACATCGCGGTCGCAGACGGCACGCGTCGCCTCGGGCGTCACATCGCGCATCGAAAGCCCCGTGCCGCCGCAGGTGAGCACGACATTGGCGTGGCACTCATCGGCGGCTTCCACGATGGCATCACCGATCTCGCTGGCGTCGTCGCGCACGACCACATGCGAGGCGACCGTCCAGCCCTGCGCCACGATGAGCTCCTCGAGTGCGGCTCCAGCCTCGTCCTGAGCAAGATCGCGCGTATCCGAGCACGTCACGATCGAAATCTTCAACTCCATAGTCTTCCTCCTACAACACCGTGCCCTCGGGCAGGTCGACACGCACGACACCCACGACGTCGCCCGCCTTGAGCTCGCACGGTCCTTCGTCAATACGCAGCAGGCAGTTGGACCGCTGCATCGTGCCGAGCAGCGCCGAATTCTGCGTCTTGGCCTCGGTCACCAACAGCTCACCGGTCTCGGGGTCGCGCAAAACCGTGGCGCGATCGAAGAAGCGTCGGTCCTGGCGCTTTTTCACGCCGTGCGTGAGCGTCGCCTGCTGCACGGGACGCGCACCCTCGGCAAAGCCGCGCATCTTGCGGATCGCCGGACGAGCGAGCATTTCAAAGCCCACATACGCCGCGGCCGGATTGCCTGAAAGCCCCAGGTAGGGCTTACCTCCGAGCAAGCCAAACGTGATGGCCTTGCCGGGACGCATCGAGATGCGGTCAAACAGCACCTCGCCCTCGCGCCGGACGAGCGCCGTCACGAAATCGTAGTCGCCCGCCGAGGCGCCACCGCTCGTAATGACAAAATCGCACTCCTGCACGGCGCGATGCACCAGATCGGCAATCGCCTGCTCATCGTCGGGCGCAATGCCGTAGAACACGGGCTCGGCGCCGGCATCGAGCGCCTCGGCCATCAGCGCCGAGGAGTTGGAATCGCGAATCTGACCGCGCGCAGGCACCTTACTCGGTGCGACCAGTTCCGTGCCCAGCGAGATGATGCCCACACGTGGGGCAGCGTGCACCTTCACGCTCGCGTATCCGGCGCTTGCCAGCAAGCCGGCGCCCGCCGGGGCCACGACCTCGCCGGCATGCATCACAACATCGCCGGCATGGGCCTCCTCGGCGGCAGAGCGAACGTTCTCCCCTACCTTGGCAGGCGCCGAGAACCTCACACGCGAGCCCTCGTTGCCGTCACCGTCAAGCACATCGACGATCTCGTACTTCACAACGGCATCGGCACCTTCGGGTACCGGCGCGCCCGTCATGATGCGGACCGTCTCGCCCGCGCCGATTGCGCCCTCAAACACATGGCCCGCGGCCTCGTGTCCGATAACGTCGAGCGTCACCGGCGCCTCGCCAGATGCCTGCGCCAAGTCCGCCGAGCGCACGGCATATCCGTCCATAGCGCTGTTGGCAAACGGCGAGATGTCGATATCGGCCACCGCGTCCTCGGCCAAGGGAAGACCGGCGGCCTGCCACACGGGAATCTCGATGAGATCCGTCGGAGCAACGTGCGACAGGACAATCGACTGCGCGTCCTCCAGTGGAATGAGTTTCTCTGCCATATGCACCTCTTAATGCCACGGCGCACAACAGGGGCGCCGATTCTTTATGCTTTTCTCAGTATAATCCCCCGATGCACGGCCGCGACTCGGCCTGTACCCACAAATACACCTGTCGGTTGCAGGCCGCGAAACAGAATGGAAACCAACCCACCGGCTCGTCGCGTTTACCGCGTTTTATAATGCTTGCGTTGCAACCTAAAAGAGGAACGTATGGCTCATAACGACAAAACCGAAAGCGCAAACGAAACGCAGGATCATTCCCAGCCGCTCGACGACGGCGGCTTTTTCTCCCTGAACGACGTCATCATGGCAGGCAGACATCAGCTCACTCGCTCCGAGCATCTCTTAGCTGCCGACACGCGCCGCAACGTCCGCAACCTACTCGTGAGCGCCAAGTTGCTCGTGCTCGTCGTCACCGTATCGCTCGCCATGGGCGTTGCCGCTTGGGCGTTTTTGGCCTCGTTGAATATCGCGACTGACTATCGCGAGCACCATGCGTGGATTTACGCGCTACTTCCCGTTGTGGGCGTTGCCACCGCATGGGTGTACAAAAACCACGGTCTTGCCGCCAAACGCGGTAACAACCTGGTCATCGACTCCGCTCTGGGCACACGCCTCATCCATATGCGCATGGCCGTCCTCACCTTCGTCTGCTCCACGCTCACGCACCTCACCGGCGGATCGGCCGGTCGTGAGGGAGCTGCGGTGCAGATTGGCGGCACCATCGCCAGCAACATCTCGAGCCTCGCCCACCTCAAAAAGCATGACCACCACGACCTCATGCTCGCCGGCATCTCGTCGGCCTTTGGCGCCGTATTCGGTTCGCCCCTTGCCGGAGCTTTCTTTGGCATGGAGATGTGCTTTATCGGCAAGATCGACTACACCGCGGGCATCTACTGCCTGGTCGCCTCGTTTACCGGCTACTTTACATCACTCGCCCTGGGTACCGAGTACGAAGCGAATGTCATCGCCAGCGTTCCCAACATGACACCACGGACGGTTGTCATCGTTGTTATCAGCGCCATTATCTTCGGTCTGACGGCACGCCTCTTTGCCTGGTCAGTTCGAACCGTCAAGAGCCTGTACGGTCGCTTTATCACCAATTACCTCGTTCGCGCACTCATAGGCGCACTCGTGGTTTTGGCCGCCTATGCCCTTCTCGACGCCTGGGACTACGCCGGCCTTTCCACGTGGCTTTCCGGCGCCGGATTTGCCGGCAACACCACCCTGGCAGACGCAGCCATCAAGTTGGTCGTCACAGCGCTTACCCTGGGTGCGGGCTTCCAAGGCGGCGAGGTCACGCCCCTGTTTGGCATCGGTGCGGCGCTCGGCGGCTGGATCGGTTGCCTCGTCGGAATCGACCCCAGTTTTCTGGCGGCTCTCGGCATGCTCGGCGTGTTCTGTGCCGGCCTCAACGTGCCCATCACCACCTGCATGATGGCCATCGACCTGTTCCACGGCACGGCAGCCGGGTTCTTTGTCATCGTGGCCTTTATCAGCTACCTAACTGCCGGACACCGCGGCGTGTACCCCGCCCAGCGCATCATCTCGCCCAAGCGCCGTTCGCTTATTGTGGATGAGGGCGGTACGGTAGCGGATGCTATCGAGCGCCACAACGACCTGATAGAGTAGACGTAAGTATTCGACGTGCAGCCACAATCGGGGGCAATTCGACCTGAGCGCGACCGCACCGTCACGTCATACGCCGGGAGTCGCCCCATGCACGCAACTGATTTTGGCCGCACGCTCATCATCGCCAACCCAGCCGCCCAGTCGGGTGCGGCGCACGAAGTTGCCGAGCGCCTGCAACGCTTTTTGGACATGACTGCACGCGCATCCCAGTTTGACTTGGTGCTAACCGAGCGCATGGGACACGCCAAGGAGCTGGCCGCACAGGCCCAGGGCTATCGCACCGTTATCGCCCTTGGCGGCGACGGCGTGATTCACGAGGTCGTCAACGGGCTTATGACGCAAGAGGAGGACACCCGCCCCGCTCTTGCCATCCTACCCGTGGGCTCTGGCAACGATTTTGCCCAAACGCTCGGCATCGACGATTTCTCCGGTAAGGATTTTGGCGCGCTGCTCACCTGCGAGCTGCAGCGTCAGGACATCGGGCGCATTCGCTCGTGGAGCCCTGCGAGCGGCAGCGGCGAGGCTACCGTTGAGTACTACGACCAGACGCTCTCGGTCGGCATCGATGCCGCCATCGGCCTGGGCACCACCGAGCTGCGCAAAAAGACGGGCCTCGCCGGCGCTCCGCTCTACACCCTATCGGGACTTGAGCAGTTTGGCCTGCGCTATCGCAACTACCCCATGACCATCAGCTTTGATGGCGCGCCCGCCGAGCGCGTGCGGGCGATCATCATGGCAATTCAGCTGGGTCCTACCTATGGCTCGGGCTATCGCATCTGCCCCGATGCCGACCCCTGCGACGGCGTACTCGACGTCTGCTACGCCTGCGGCCCAGTTCCGCGTGCGGTTGCCCTGCCTATGTTTCTTTCGGCCAAGGACGGCCACCATACCAAGTTGCCGCCGGTTCGCATGCGCCGCTGCCGCCATGTCGAGCTCACCTTTGAGGAGCCCGACTACCCCATCCAGGCCGACGGCGAGCCCGTTGTCGCCTCGCGCATCGAGGTCGACATCCTTGCCGGCGTCCTCCACGTCTGGCATCCCACCCGCTAACCCCACCTAAGTTGCGGTGAAATAGGGACTGTTTATGCATCTAAAGCCGCAAAACAGTCCCTATTTCACCGCAACTTATTGATAAGATCATTCCTCCCCGCCCAGCTTGCGACGGTTGGCCTTTTTAATCGCATTGAAGTGTTTGTCGTTGAGCCTGCGCTGGCGCGATCGCTGTGGCACTTTGGTCTTGACGCGGCGGCGCGGCGGACGCCCGCGACGCTCAAGCTCAGCGCGCAGCTTACGTAGGCAGCTGCTACGGTTTTGGAACTGACTGCGGCTCTCGCGCGCCATCACGACAATCCCCGAAGGGATATGTTTCATGCGTACCGCCGAGTCCGTCGTGTTCACGCCCTGTCCACCCGGACCCGTCGCGCGAAACACCTGCACCTCGCAATCGCGCGCCAACTCCTCGGCCGACATCTCGGCATAGCGCGCATACTCGCGCCATCCCATCTTATTCTCATCCATATCAACACCTCCCCTCATACAAAAAATGTGACAAAGGGACAGTCCCTTTGTCACATCGCATACCAATCGCTTGTGTTGCGCGCTTAGGCGAAGGTGATCTCGCCGTTCTCGCAGTCCATATCGGCGATACGTGCCAGGCTCTCAACGCGGAAGCCGCGCTTACGGAGCTTATCGCCGCCGCCCTGGAAGCCCTTCTCAACGGCGATGCCAATGCCGGCAACTTCGGCGCCCGCAGCCTCGCAGATCTTAATAAGGCCCTCAAGCGCGCAGCCGTTGGCCAGGAAGTCGTCGACAATCAGGACCTTGTCGCCCTCGGACAGGAAGCGCTTACCCACAATGACCGGGTACTCCTTCTGCTTGGTAAAGGAGTAGATGGTCGTGGCATACTGCTCGCCGTCGAGGTTGATGGACTGCGCCTTCTTGGCAAAGACCACCGGCACGCCGCCAAAA
>CABUCQ010000131.1 GCA_902490095.1 uncultured Collinsella sp. | reverse complement strand
TCGCCGGCTTTAACGATGCAGACGCCGGTTGCGACCTGGTGCGTGCGGCCCGAAAGCTCGCGGAGCATGGCGCGCGCCTCGTCCCCGTTTGCCGGCTTACCCAAAATCTTGTCATCGAAGGTGACGATGGTATCGGCCGCGACGGTCAGTTCGTTGGGCTCGGCATGCTCGGCGGCGATGGCGGCGGCTTTGGCACGCGCCAAGCGCTCGACGAGCGTAAGCGGAGCTTCGCCATCAAAGGGCGTTTCGTCGATATCCGCGGGAATCACGCGAATGTTGTAGCCTGCCTCGCGCATCAGCTCTATGCGGCGCGGCGATTGCGAAGCCAAAATCATAGTTGGATGCCCTCGGCGACCTTCTCGACAGCCTTGTCGCCGGCGATCGTGCGCAGCAGCTCAAGCGCAAAGGGGAGCGACTGGGCCATGCCGCTGGCGGTGATGATGTTGCCGTCTTGCGTAACCTTCTCGCCGGTATAGGCGCCCTCGGGGAAGCTTTTCTCAAAGCCAGGGAAGCACGTGGCATGGCGCCCCTCGAGCAGGTCGAGCTCGCCCAGGATAAACGGGGCGGCGCAGATGGCGGCGACGTGCTTGGTCGCGGCGAACTCGCAGACCACGTCGCAGACGCGCTGATCTGCGCGCAGGTTGGTGGCACCGGGCAGGCCGCCGGGCAGCACGACGCAGTCGTACTCGTCAAAGTTGATCTCATCAAAGAGTGCATCGCAGGTCACGGGGATCTGCAGCGAGCTTACGACCTCGCGCGTGGGCATAATCGAGACGAGCGTGGCGCGCACGCCGCCGCGACGCATGACATCGACCATGGTCAGGCATTCAATCGTTTCAAAGCCATCGGCGGCGAGAACGGCAACGCTGGGCATGAGGGTTCCTTTCATAGGCGGCATACAATTAGCCGTCTTATACCCCGAAGACCTCCGCTTGCCACGCTCGATTTCCCAATGATTTTTCTGAGCAATGATTAAGTGGCTAGTTGCGCCTAAGGTGGACGACGGTCTCGCAGTGGAAGGTTTGTGGGAACAGGTCGACTGGCGTGATCTTTACGGGGGAGAAGGTGCCTTCTTCGACAAAGCGTTTGAGATCGCGCGCCAGGGTGGCCGGGTCGCAGCTCACATAGGCGACATCGCGAGCGCTTGTGCTGGCGATGAGGTCGATGGCCTCAGGCGCTAGGCCTGCACGCGGCGGGTCGACTACTAGGACATCGGCGTCCTGGTCGGGGAACTCGCGCACCGCGTCTCCGCCAATGACGTCGACGTTATCAAGCTTGTTGATTTCCAGGTTACGGCGTAGATCGCGCACGGCGGGGCCGTAGGCCTCGACGGCAGCGACAAAGTCGCAGCGGCGGGCGAGCGGCAGGGTAAAGGTGCCGGCACCGCAGTACAGGTCCACGGCAAGCTCGTCTTCCTGCGGATCGAGCGCCTCCATAACGAGCTCGATCAAAATCTCGGCGCCCTTGGTGTTGACTTGGAAAAACGATGGGGCGGACAGGCGCATCTGGCCGTCAGCGATGTTCTCGGTCCACGAGCCCTCACCGGCGAGCATCTCCACCTTAGAGACACGGCGGGCCTTCTTTTCGCCCTTGCTCATCACGCGCACGATGCTCGTGGGATGAGCGGCGTCCGCCAGCACGCGGGAGACCTGCGAGCGCGGAAAAGAGCCTGTCGGCGTCCAGAGTGCGACCTCGAGTGCCTTGGTGCGGCGCGATGCGCGAATGCCCACGCGTTCGAGCCCCAAGTCATGGCTGCCGCTTAGATAGTTAAGTGCGCCGACGACCGATTTGAGTGCCTTGGGGAAGCGTTTGTCGAACAACGGGCACGAATCGACGGTCACGATCTTGCGAGGATCGACACCGTGCATGCCAAGGCGCACGCGACCGTTGACGACGGTCGGTTCGAGCTCGATTTTATTGCGGTAGCCCCAGTCGTCCTTGGTGTGGCAGATGGGCTGTACCAACTCATCGACCTGCTCAGGAGCGAACTTGCCGATGCGCTCGAGCGTGGAGCGCAGGTTTTGCTCCTTGGCGGCGAGCTGTGCCGTGCGTGAGAGATTGCCCCACGAGCAGCCGCCGCAGATGCCCACGAAGGGGCAGGGAGGCTGAATGCGATCGGGGCTTGGCTCCAGAATCTCGGTGGTGCGGGCGCGCATGAACGACTTGCCGTCCTGTACGACCTCGGCCTCGACGATGTCGCCTGCCACGGCACCCTGCACAAAGACGGCCTTGCCGTTGTCGGCGTGCGCCAGCCCGTCGGCGCCGTAGGTCATCGATTCTATAGTGAGCTTCATATTCCTGCCTGTCATTCGCGTTGTTGTTCGCACCATGGTAGCAGGGAAAAGCGCCCCGCATCCGAGGCTTTCCTCAAATGCGGGGCGCTTCTACAAACTGCTTCTACAAACGACTATTTCGTCTTGCCGGTAATGAGCGTCTTAAGACCCAGGCCGATCAGGCCCAGACCCATGCGCACGCGGCCGGGGCGATGGCGCTCGATGGCCTTGGTCTTGCCAGCGGGCTTATCGCGACGGGCACTCGTCTCGGGTGCGGGCTTGGTGACCTGAGGCTCGGGCTGAGGTGCAGGTGCAGGCTTGGGCTCAATGACGGTCGCCTGGACCTCTTGGACCTTGGGTGTGGCCGGCTGCGGCTCAGGAGCAGGGGCGGGCTTTGCCTCGGCGGCGGGCCCCGGAGTCGCGGTAGCGGGCGCGGGCGCTTTCTCCACGGCGGGCTCTGCGGCAGCCTCGGGCTCATTCACCGGGGGAGCGGCAACCGCTTTCGGTTTGGCAGCTGCCCCATGTTCAACCTCGGCCTGAATAGCCTCCTCGGCTACGCGTTCCTTCTCCTGTGCGCGCTGTGGCGCGGCGGCCTCGGCGTTGCGATAGGCACGCTCCAGCAGAGCTTCCTGCGAGTTGAAGGGTTTTTCACCCTCTGCACGCTCCACGGGGACCCAGGTGCCGTCGCTCGTGAGGCTGCGGGCCTTCACGTTGTCGCGCAGCTGCATGCCCATGTACTCGTGCACTAGGGCGCGGCAGGTGGGGTCGAGCACGGGGAAGGCGATCTCCACGCGGTGCTCGGTGTTGCGCGTCATCATATCGGCTGAGCTCAGGTAAATCATGTCCGAGTCCACGCCGAAAGCATAGACGCGCGCGTGCTCCAAAAAGCGTCCGACGATGGAGCGGACATGCACGTTCTCGGTCTTGCCCGGAACACCGGGCTTGAGGCACGAGATGCCGCGGATGATCATGTCTACGCGCACGCCGGCACACGATGCCTCGGCGATCTTGTCGATAACCTCGCGGTCGGTCAGTGAGTTGAGCTTAAAGAACACGCGGGCGGGCTCGCCGGCAAGGGCGCGCTGGATCTCGCGGTCAAGCCCGCGCATGATGAGCGGTTTCAGTCCGACGGGCGCCACACCCAGGAAGCGGTAGTCGCCGCGCAGGTTGCCCAGCGACAGATTGCGGAAGAACAGGTTGGCGTCTTCACCGATGCCGGGATGGGCTGTCATGAGCATAAAGTCGCTGTAGAGTTTGGCCGTCTTCTCGTTAAAGTTGCCGGTGCCCAAAAGCGTGAGGCGGGTGAGCGCCATGCCCTCGCGATAGGTGAGCTGGCAGATCTTTGAGTGGCATTTAAAGCCCTCGGAACCATAGATGACGGTGCAGCCGGCCTCTTCCAGGCGCTCGGCCCACTCGATGTTGTTCTGCTCGTCAAAGCGGGCACGAAGTTCCATGAGCACCGTGACCTCTTTGCCGTTCTCGGCGGCATCGATCAGCGACTCGCATAGGCGGCTCTGCTTGGCCACGCGGTAGAGCGTGATGCGCAACGAGATGCACTCGGGATCGTAGGCTGCCTCGTGTACCAGATCCAGGAACGGATTCATGGCCTCGTAAGGGTAGAAGAGCAGCTTGTCGTGCTGCAGCACCTGCTCGCGGATGGAGCGGGTCATGTCGATGGTGGGGTTGGGCTGTGGCTTAAACGGCGTAAAGAGGAGCTCGTTGCGCAGGTGCTCGGGAATCTTGCCCTCAATGCCAAAGACGTAGCCCAGGTTGAGCGGGATATCGCAGGTAAAGACAGAGCGGCGCGAAAGCTCGAGCGCCTTGCGGATAGTCTTGAGCGTCGCCTTCTCGAGCGACCCCGAGACCGCGAGCACTACCGGCTGCAGGCGCAGGCGCTTCTTGAGAATGCGCTTCATGTGCTGGCGGTAGTCCTCTTCCTCTTCGATGCCCTCGCCGTCCGGATCGATGTCGGCGTTGCGGGTGACGCGGATCAGCGCACGATCCAGCGGCTTATAGGAGCCAAAGCAGCTGTCCAGGCAGGCGAGGATGACGTCCTCGAGCAAGATGTAGGAGTAGGTGCCGGTGGGCGAGGGGATCTCGACCACGCGGTTCATCGAGGCGGGAATCTCGATAAGGCCCAGTAGGCTCTCCTCGTCGGTGGCGCCGTCCAGACCACAGGCCAGATAGAGCGCGCCGTTGCGCAGGTTGGGGAAGGGGTGGCGCGGATCGATGACCAGCGGCGAGATGACCGGCGACACGTAGGCCTGGAAGTAGCGGGTTACAAAGGTGCGCTCCTCGGGCGTAAGCGAATCGATGCGGGCGCGGTGAACGCCCAAGGTGTCGAGCTTGCCCTCGATGCTCTTAAAGATGGACTCCCAACGGGTAAGGAGCCCGGGCATTTCGGCCATGACAGCATCGACCTGTTCGGAGGCGGTCATATTGCTCTTGTTGTCGACAGGTTGTTTTTTGAGCTCTGCCAGATCGGACAGGCCGCCCACGCGCACCATGAGAAACTCGTCGAGGTTAGACTCGAAAATCGACACGAACTTTAGACGCTCGAACAGCGGAACGGTCTCATCGAAGGCTTCGTCAAGCACGCGGTTGTCAAAGCGCAGCCAGCTAAGCTCTCGGTTTTGCGTGTACGAGAAGTCGCGCGGCGGTTTGCGCAGCTTTGCGGCGGCTTGCTTCTTTTCGATTTTGCTCGGCATATGCATCTGTCCGTTCAGTCCCCACAGAGGACGGTAGCCTAACACTTTTCACTATTGTCTCAATTTAGTCGACCGCTGGCACGGACGTATCGCGTGAACGGTATCTTTACCTACTTCTTACGCTGCCAAGGCATGCAACTAACTGTCCAACTCGTTTGGAAACAATCTATATCCATACTCAACTGGTGAGGATGTATGAATAAGAATGATTGCGAGCTGAATATAATCGAATCCAAATTGAATCATGGACAAACGACATATATATGCAGAAAACCGTTTTAGCTATGCAATTCCTAAACATGAAAATATTTGTGCAATCTAGCTTAATTCCTTAGAAAAAAGAACATTTACCTTTGAAAACCTGCTTTAGAGAACCGAAGTGCATCATGGGGGAATCATATGCGATATACCGTTCATCGCACTTTGCTGACCGTTCGGGGGCGAGGTGGAATTGCAGGTGGTTTTTGGATATAACTAGAGCTGTCAGCAAGCAGCGTCCCATACGGAGGGGCGCTGATACATTCGGCCAGTAAGGCCCGAAAGAAAGGTAGGAGGCCATGACGAAAGGTCTGCACGTGCCTTCCGAGA
>CABUCQ010000130.1 GCA_902490095.1 uncultured Collinsella sp. | reverse complement strand
GCCCGTTGACGGCAAGCCCATGCCCGAGGTGGAGGAGTTCTACCCCATCCACCATGCAGCGCCCCGTTTCGACGAGCTCACCACCAAGACCGAGATCTTCGAGACCGGCATCAAGGCCGTTGACCTGCTCGAGCCCTACATCCGTGGCGGCAAAACGGGTCTGTTCGGCGGCGCCGGCGTCGGCAAGACCGTTTTGATTCAGGAGCTCATCAACAACCTCGCCCAGGAGCACGGTGGCACCTCGGTGTTCACCGGCGTCGGCGAGCGTACCCGCGAGGGCACCGACCTGTTCCTCGAGATGAGCGAGTCTGGCGTTATCGACAAGACTTGCTTGGTCTATGGTCAGATGAACGAGCCGCCCGGAGCGCGTCTGCGCATCGGTCTGGCCGGCCTTACTACCGCTGAGTATTTCCGTGATCGTGGCCAGGACGTTCTGCTGTTCATCGACAACATCTTCCGCTTCTCCCAGGCAGGTTCCGAGGTTTCCGCACTGCTGGGCCGTATGCCGTCCGCCGTTGGTTACCAGCCCACGCTGGCAACCGAGATGGGCGACCTCCAGGAGCGCATTACCTCGACCAAGACGGGCTCCATTACCTCCGTCCAGGCTGTCTACGTCCCCGCAGACGACCTGACCGACCCGGCGCCTGCCACGACGTTTACGCACCTCGACGCCACCACGGTTCTTTCGCGTAGCATTTCGTCGCTCGGCCTGTTCCCGGCTATCGACCCGCTCGCATCTTCCTCCGACGCTCTCGATCCCTCGATCGTCGGCGAGGAGCACTACCGTGTCGCCGTCAAGGTCCAGGAGCTCCTGCAGGAGTACTCCGACCTTCAGGACATCATCGCCATTCTGGGTATGGACGAGCTGTCCGAGGAGCAGCGCCTTACGGTCAACCGTGCCCGTAAGATTCAGCAGTTCCTCTCGCAGTCCTTCCACGTCGCCGAGAAGTTCACCGGCAACCCCGGTGTCTACGTCCGCGTCGAGGATACCGTCCGCTCCTTTGCCGAGATTGTCGACGGCAAGGCCGATGACCTGCCCGAGCAGGCTTTCCGCTATGCTTCCACGATTGAGGACGTGCGCGAGCGCGCCCGCAAGATGGGGGAGAAGTAGGTTATGCGTATCCGCATCGTGTGCCCCGTGAGCTGCGCCTATGAGGGCGACGCTGCGTTTGTGTCGATTCCGTCCACGGATGGCGAGTTTGGCGTTCTGCCTGCTCACTCCAGCGAGATCTGCACGATCGACCGCGGTTACGTTCGCGTTTCCGATAAGGCCATGGGCACTGTCGACCACACGTTTGCCGTGGCCGGCGGCTATGTCCAGGTTGCGGACGATGTCGTGACCGTTCTCGCCGAGCGCGCTTGCGATTTGGCGACCGTCGATGCCGACAAGCTTAAAGCTGATATTCAAGGTTTTGAAGAGAAGCTGGGTAATTTGTCGGAGGATGATGCACGCCGCGCCTACCTCTATAATGAAATCGCATGGTGTAAGCTCAAGCTTGCCCAATAGTCAAACGATTTAGCGTTCGACCATTTGCGAACACATCATGCCCGGGATGGCCTAGCCACCCCGGGCATGCTTTTTGAAAGGGTAGACCTTGGATATTATCCGCGTTGAGGGTGGCCACGCCATCGGAGGTTCCGTGCCTGTTTCGGGTGCCAAGAACTCCGCGCTCAAACTTATGGCGGCAACGCTTCTGGCGCCGGGCAAGACGACGCTGCAGAACGTGCCTGATATTTCCGATGTCCACGTGATGGGCAAGGTGCTCAAGGGTATGGGCGCTACGATCGATGTTCTCGACGAGCACACGCTCGAGATCGATACCTCCCAGGTTGATTCTTGGGAGGCGCCCTACGAGCTCGTTGCCAAGATGCGCGCTTCCACTGCCGTGATGGGGCCCCTGCTGGGCCGTTTCCATCGCGCCAAGATCGCCATGCCCGGCGGCTGCAACCTGGGCGCTCGCAAGATCGATATGCATATCTTGGGTCTTGAGGCCTTGGGCGTTGAGTTCGATACCGCCCACGGCTATATCAACGCCAACGCGCCCCAGGGCCTGCACGGTACCACCGTCACGCTCGAGTTTGCCAGTGTCGGTGCGACCGAGAACCTCATCATGGCCTCCGTGCGCGCGCAGGGTACCACGGTAATCGACAATGCCGCCCGCGAGCCCGAGATCGTCGATCTCGCCAACATGCTCAACGAAATGGGCGCCAAGATTGTCGGCGCCGGTACGCCTGTCGTGACCATCGAGGGCGTGGAGGAGCTGCATCCCGTTACCCATCGCGTGGTTGGCGACCGTATCGAGGCCGGTACCTTTATCGTTGCCGGTGCGTTGATGGCCGACGATTGCGGTGTCGACGTCACAGGCTTTTGCCCCATTCACTTGGGCATGGTGCTCAAGAAGATGGAGCTCATGGGCATCGACTGCGAGCGCGTCGAGGATGGCGTCCATGTGAACCGTGCCGAGCGTATCAAGCCGGTCGACATCCAGACGCTTCCGTTCCCCGGCTTCCCGACGGACATGCAGGCGCAGATTATGGTACTCTCCGCCCTTGCCGATGGTAGCTCCGTTATCACCGAGAACATCTTCGAGAATCGTTTTATGTTCGCATCCGAGTTGGTTCGAATGGGTGCCGATATTCGCATCGAGAGCCACCACGCCATGATTCACGGCGTCAAGGGTTTCTCGGGTGCGCAGGTTACCTCGCCCGATTTGCGCGGCGGCGCAGCTCTTGTTGTCGCTGGTCTGATTGCCGATGGCACGACCGAGGTATCGGCCATCCATCACATCAAGCGCGGCTATGAGCAGTTTGTCGAAAAGCTGCAGACGCTTGGCGCTCACGTCGAGCACGCCACTGTCCCCGATCCCGTCATCTACTAATGCAGGTTGCCTATGTTTAAGAAAAAGCCCCTTGCGGAATCCCGAAGACCTTCGACCGGCGCGCAGGCTAAGATCTATAGCCGTGATAACGTCGCTCGCTATTCCGAGCGCGCCCGTCAGCGCCGTCGCGGCCACACGGTTCGCCGTGTCGCGCTTATTGCTGTGCTCGGTGTGCTGCTGAGCGCAACGACTGCCGCCGGCCTGTGGTTCGCCACCATTATGGGCAAGCTCGGCGATTCCAACGTCATTACCGACAACCTGCGCCAGATTCTGGTCGATACCGACGAGGCAAAAGACCCGTTCTACGTGCTGCTCCTTGGTACCGATGGTCGCCCGGGCGAGGATACGTATCGTGCCGACTCGATTATCTTGGCACGCATCGACCCCACGCAAAAGCAGGCAACGCTCATTTCGGTTCCGCGCGACACCAAGGTCGTGTACAAGGGCGAGACCATGAAGATCAACGCCTGCCATACCGTTGGCGGCGCTGAGGCCATGGTCGAGGCAGTCAACGAGCTGTGCGGTGTTCAGATTTCCCACTATGCCGAGGTCAGCTTCGACGGTATGCAGGCGCTCATCGACTCGGTCGGCGGCATCGACATCAACGCGACCGATGACGTTGATGACCCTGAGCACCTCGACATTAAGATCACCGCTGGTCAGCAGCATATGGACGGCGCCACCGCCCTTACCTATGCCCGCTGCCGCTACACCTATGCCGACGGCGATTACACGCGCATGCGCCACCAGCGTCAGGTGCTTGGCGCCCTTGCCAACCAGATTCTCAATAACTTCGATGCCACGAAGATCTTTGGCCTGGTTAATTCGCTGTCGGATATGCTCGTGACCGATATGAGCGTTCAGGATATCGTTTCTACGGTCAACGCCATGCGCGGTATGGATGTTGACGGCATCTATTCGGCAAACCTGCCTTCGTATGCCGGTGACGACACCATGATCGACGGCGTGAGCTACGTCTTTGTCTACGAGGACGAGCTCAAGGAAATGATGGCGCGCGTCGACGCCGGCAAGGACCCCAAGGGTCCCAATACCATGGGTATGTCCGATGGTTCCAGCTCTACGATCGGTGACCTGAACAACAACACGTCCGACGATTACGCTAACGGCACCGCAACTTCGTCGGGCAGTTCGGAAGACTCGGAAGAGTCGGGCGATTCGACTGATTCGAGTACCTCGGACTACAGTTCCGACTACTCCGACGAGTCGACCTCTTATTAGTTCCGCCGTTCGACAGAACGGCGGACTGGGCGGCGCTCGCTGGCGTTGGCTCAACCTGCGATGCTGATTACTCCCCTTGCACCAAAAATCGCCCCGTTCTCGGTTTTGAGGACGGGGCGATTTTGCTTATCTAGATTATGCGAGTTCCTTATGCGAAGCGGGCGACGAGCTCCTGGAGCACGTCGGTCATCTTCACGAGTGAGCTGACCGGGACAAACTCGTTGACGCCGTGGTAGCAGTAACCGCCCGTGGAAAGATTGGGGCAGGGCAGGCCGCGGAACGACAGCTGCGCGCCATCGGTGCCACCGCGAATCGGCAGCACCTGAGGCTCAACGTCGCAAGCAAGGTAGGCTTCCTTGGCGACGTCGATCAGCTCGGGATAATCGCACACGATCTCGGCCATGTTACGGTACTGCTGTTTAATCTCCACGGTCACGCGCTCCTCGCCCAAACGCTGGTTGAGCATGGCAGCGGCGGAATCAATTAGATCGAGCTTCTGCTGGAACTTGGCTGCGTCGTGGTCGCGGACGATATAGCGCGCGGTGGCGTGATCGACTGTCGCCGAGACGCCTTCAAGATGATAGAAACCCTCGTAACCCTCGGTATATTCCGGGCGCTGCACATAGGGGAGCAGGGAGTTGAAGTCGCAGAACAGATTGCCTGCGTTGACCATGCGGCCCTTGGCGTCGCCGGGGTGGATGGACTGGCCTTCAAAGCGAACGGTTGCCTCGGCGGCATTGAAGCACTCCCACTCAAGCTCGCCGATGGGGCCGCCGTCGACCGTGTAGGCGTACTTGCAGCCAAAGGCCTCGATGTCCAACAGCTCGGCGCCGTGACCGATCTCCTCGTCCGGGCAAAAACAAATGCCGAGCGCGGGGTGGGGCAGCGAGGGGTCCTGAGCGATACGCGCGACAAGCGCCATGATCTCGGCGACGCCGGCCTTGTCGTCGGCGCCCAGCAGTGTGGTGCCGTCGCTGCAGACCAAATCCTCACCCACAAGGTCGTTCAGGGCGGGAAGCTTGGCGGTGCTCATTGCCACGGGCTTGCCGTCAACGGTACCGCAGATCAGGTCGCCGCCCTCGTAGTGCACGATGTGCGGCTTCACGCCGGCGCCCGGCGCAACCTCGGTGGTGTCGAGGTGTGCGATCAGGCCCAGGGCGGGCTTGCCCTCCGCGCCCGCGCTCGCAGGAATATGCGCGCAGACGTAGGCATGCTCGGTCACATGGGCATCGGCCGCGCCGAGCTTGCGCAGCTCCTCGGCCAGGATGTTGGCAAGGTCAAACTGAACAGTGCTCGAAGGCACCTGGTCGCAGTTTGCATCCTCAGACTGCGTGTTGATCTGGACGTAGCGCAAAAAGCGCTCAAGGACGTCGGGGTTCGTGGTGTTGTTTTCCATAAAGACCGCTCCAATCTTGGTCGTCGTGTGCAACAAGAACTCTAGCACGGTATGCCGCGGCATACCGCGACGCTTGGATGGGGTAGAATCAGCC
>CABUCQ010000129.1 GCA_902490095.1 uncultured Collinsella sp. | reverse complement strand
TGCCTCCCTTTTCTCGAACCTTAATTTCAAAGTCCAAGAAATGGGATGCAGTTCATTTGCACCAATCTGGTGCATACAAACCTGACCCCTTTGCACCAGTCATCTTGCTTCTCTGTATGATATTGTATAGCTACTGTCATACAGGAGGCTAAGATGAGTGCTTCAGTTTTGAGCGTCCGTGTTGATGCATCAATTAAGGAATCGTTTGCCGAGCTCTGCGAGGAGCTCGGCATGACGTCTTCCGTGGCGGTCAACATGTTCATGCGTCAGATGCTGCGGGAGCGGTCGCTTCCATTTACCCCTTCTCTTTCAGTCAAACGGGACGAGGCGAAGACCGACGTTTTGACCGTTGCTGAAATCAGGGATGCCGTTGCTCGCGCGGCGGGTACTCGAAAGGCGATTCGGTCGGTCACGTTGTTCGGCTCGTATGCTCGACGTGACGCAAATACCGATAGCGATATCGACCTGCGTATAGAGGTCGATTCCGAAGCGACATTTGGGTTATTCGCTCTTTCCTCGTTCGCGGAGGAGATCAAAGAGGCAACAGGCAAGCAGGTCGACGTCGTTTCGAGCGAACACTTGCGAGAAGACATTGCGCATGCCATCGAGAGGGAGGGTGTGGTGCTGTATGTTCGCCCGTAAATCAGATGCGTTGCGCGCCCAGGAGATTCTCGAGGCGATTGATGAGACGACCGAGAGAATCAAAGCGTTCGGTGTGACGGAAGACGAGTTCCTCCATGCGGATGACATCAAGGCCAGGACACTCGCCGATTCTCTCCTTATGTGTGCCCTCAGGGTGACGGAGGAGGCGGGTAAGCTGTCCGAGAAGGCGCAGCGACTACATCCCGAGATTGAGTGGCGCGGTATAGTGGGGATGCGTAACTATCTTGCCCATGATTACGGCAACGTCGATCGCGCCGTGGTTTGGGACGCGGTGACATCAGAGTTTCCCGCTCTTGCAGCGGCATGCCGACAGATTATCGAGGAATCCTAATCTTGCTCTCTTTGAGCCAACATGGTGTGAGATAACCTGACCCCATTGCACCATTTGATAGCAAAAAGCGGCGGCCGTCCCGTGTTTGGGCGGCCGCCGCTTGCGTTCGCTGCGATGGGTCGTGCGATTAGAGCCCCAGGAGCTCCTTGACCTTGGCGATGATTGCCTCGTCGGTGGCGTTGGCGAAGAAGTACTCCTGGAAGTGCTCGCCAGCCAGGGCGCCCTTGACCAGATCCTGGTCGATCTCGCCCAGGACGTCGACGAGCGGACGCATGGTCACAGCGCGGACGCCGTCGAGGATCTTCTTGTTGCGCTGCTCGGGCTCAACACGCTCGGCAGGATAGCCGTTGCCGGAACCGAAGCCAAAGAGCTTCTCGAAGGTGTACTCGAGGTTGAGCTCCTGGCCCCAGCCGTTCTTGAGGGCGAAGGGCATGGCGACGGCGTTACCGTCGTTGACCTGGGCGAAGGTGTAGGCATCCAGCGGGTCGGCGACATGGCCGCAGAGCACACCGGGGAAGGAGTTGCAGGCGAGCATGGCGCCCTCGCCGGTGCCGCAGCCGGTCACGACATAGTCGGCAGCGCCGGAGTTGAGCAGCACGGCGGCAAGGATGCCGTTCTGAACGTAGGTGAGCGGCTTGGAGTCGGCATCGGCATACATACCGTAGTTAAAGACGGTGTGGCCCATGGGCTCGACGACCTTCTTAAGGGCAGCCTCGACCATGGGGTTCTTGGAGTTCTGAGAATTCTCGTTGATGAGAGCGATCTTCATTGCGAAATACCTTTCCTATTTCTAACTTGCGGTGAAATACGGACCGTCTTGCCTGGTAGAAGTCAAAATCAATCCCTATTTCACCGCAACTACTAAATGAACCTAAATGTGGGAGCGCGGTGAGCGAGCGGGCTTGAGACGGAGCAGGTTGCCTTGAAAGAGGAGGGAAGCGTACTTGGGTACGCGACCGACGATTGAAAGGCAAGATGCCCGTCTCAAGCCCGCGCAGCGCCTACTGGGGCTGCTTGCCGATGTATGCCAGGATGCCGCCGTCGACGTAGAGGATGTGACCGTTGACGAAGTTCGAGGCATCGGAGGCCAGGAACACGGCGGGGCCCTTCAGGTCCTCGGGCGTGCCCCAACGGGCGGCCGGGGTCTTGGCGATGATGAACTGGTCAAACGGATGACGGCTGCCATCGGGCTGCGTCTCGCGCAGCGGCGCGGTCTGCGGCGTGGCGATATAGCCAGGCCCAATGCCGTTGCACTGGATGTTGGCCTCGCCAAACTCGGAGCAGATGTTCTTGGTGAGCATCTTCAGACCGCCCTTGGCAGCGGCGTAGCCAGCGATGGTCTCGCGGCCGAGCTCGCTCATCATCGAGCAGATGTTGATAATCTTGCCGTGACCCTTGGCGATCATGCCGGGCAGGCAGGCCTTGGAGACGATGAACGGGGCGTTAAGGTCGATGTCGACGACGCGACGGAAGTCCTCGGCGCTCATGTCGAGCATGGGGGTGCGCTGGATAACACCAGCGTTGTTGACCAGGATATCGGGCGTGGTGCCAAAATCGGCCTCGATCTTGGCGACGAGCTCGGCGACGGCAGCCTCGTCGGTGACGTCGGCCACGTAGCCGTGAGCCTCAAAGCCCAGCTCGCGGTAGTGCTTCTCGGCCTCGGCGACCTTGTCGGCATGACGTGCGTTAAAGGCGATCTTGGCGCCGGCCTCGCCAAGCGCCTCGGCAATGGCCATGCCAATGCCATAGGTGGCGCCGGTTACGAGTGCGACCTTGCCATCCAGGCGGAAGCTGTCCATAAGATCAGACATAGCGATCCTTTCAAAAGAAACGTTCATCTATATAAGTCTTGCTTTTAATACAAGCTCAGTATAGGAGAAGCGGAGGAATTGACGCCCCTATTCTCCTAAAAATAGGTGAACGTTCACTTTTAAAAGGTGAACGGTTGAAATCGGTTGTCGCGATGCCCTTACTCGCTTTTCGCCATCGCGCCTTCCGCGATCATGTTGCGGTTGTAGACCAGGTGCAGATACATGGCGTCGTGCGCGGCGGTGGGGTTGCGCGCCTCGATGGCGTCGGCCACGCCGCGGTGCGTGCGGATGGTCTCCTCGACGAGCTTTTTGCCCGTTACGTCGATAAAGAGGGGAACGGATGCCTTGAGCACACCCATCAGGCGAGGGACGACGAGGTTCCCGCAGCTCTCGGCAATGGCGTTGTGGAATGCGGTGTCGGCGGCGGAGTAGTCCTCGCCGGCCTCGGCCAGGCGCTGGGACTCATCGCAGAGCTCGCGGATGCACATAATCTGATCTTCGGTCGCGTGCTCGGCGGCCATGCTCGCCATCTGCGGCTCGATCATAAAACGCACCTCGAGCAGGTCGCGCGCCAGGCGCTGCTTGTCGCCGATAAAGGTAAAGCCCAACGGATCGTCGGCAACGCCGGGGTTCGAGGCCACGTACGTGCCCGAACCCTGCTTGATGCGCACGATGTTGCGCGACTGCAGCAGCTTCATGGCCTCGCGCACGGTGCTCCTGCCGGCGCCCAGGCGCTCAACGAGTACGGCCTCCTTGGGCAGGCGATCGCCTTGCTCAAGGTGCTCATCAAGAATCAATTGAATGATTTTCTCGGAAATCTGCTCGGGGAGCCCCGATTCGGCGCGGGCCATAGCTATACCTCTCATTACAAAATACATCTGAGCTATTTTAGCGCACCACGGGCACGGTATTGGCCGTTGGGACCGAATCGAACGGCTCAGATATACCGTTTACAGCGAAAATATGACCGTTCGCCAAATACATCAGACGTATTTCGAACAAATTTCAAAATGAAACGTCAGACCTTTCCAAAACACGCTATAGTCATCAGACGAATTCAAAAGGTCTGATGAATTGGAGGAAAGATGTCAGACCCAACGTTTATGGCAGACCCCACCAGGCTGGTCATCGCCGCCATCGTGGGCATCGCGCTGCTGCTTGCACTCATCATTAAGTTCAAGCTGCACCCCGTGCTGTCGATGATGGTCTCGGCGCTCGCGATCGGCATCGGCGCCGGCATGCCGCTCGACTTGGTGGCAGACACCGTCACCAAGGGCGTGGGCACCACGCTACAAAACATCGCACTGCTCATTGGCCTGGGCTCGATGTTCGGCCAGATCCTGGAGGAGAGCGGCGGCGCCAAGAAGATCGCCCAGACCTTCATTGACACCTTTGGCCAGGGTCACTCCAGCTGGGCGCTGGGTATCACCGGCCTGGTCATCGGCACCACGGTGTTTTTCGAGGCCGGCGTGGTCGTTTTGATCCCGCTCGCGTTTAGCGTGGCATCGCAGACCAAGAAGTCGACTCTCTACTATGGCATCGCCCTGCTTGCGGGACTGGCAGCCGGCTATGCCTTCGTGCCGCCTTCGGCCGGTTCGGTCCTCGTCGCCGGTACGCTCGGCGTCGACCTGGGTACCATGATTCTCGTCGGCATCTCCACCGCCTTTATCGCCATGGCTGTCGCCGGTGTCGTCTGGGGCCGCAACGTGGGCGGCCGCATCTTCACGGACGTCCCCGAGCACTTCACCTCCGCCGAGGGCGCGAGCGACGACAAGGAGCTTCCCTCCTTTGGCATGGTCCTTGCCATCGTGCTCACCCCGCTGTGCCTGATTCTGCTGGGCACGCTGTCCTCGTACATCCCCATGCCCGCCGAGGTCGCCTCGATTCTCGCCTTCCTGGGCAAGCCGTTCGTCGCGCTCACCATCGCCACACTTGTCGCCATGTACCTGCTGGGCGCTCGTCGCGGCTACACCGGTGCCGAACTCAAAGCCCTGCTCGACCGTTCGCTCAAGCCCGTCGGCATGATCTTGTTGGTTATTGCCTGTGGCGGCGTCATCCGCTGGATGCTGCAGGACTGCGGTCTGGGCCAGGTTATCGGGCCCGTGCTCGAGAGCTGCCCGCTGCCCCTTGTGGTCGTCGGCTTCCTCATCGCCGCGCTCGTTCGCGCCTCGGTCGGTAGCTCCATCGTTTCGATGACTATGGCCTCGGGCATCATGGCCGCCATGCCTGCGGTCGCCGGCGCCTCGGTGCTCATGCGTGCCGCCATCTGCCTTGCCATCTGCGGCGGCGCCACGGCGCTCTCGCACGTCAACGATGCCGGCTTCTGGATGTGCTCCTCGTTCCTCGAGATCGATGAGAAGACCACTCTCAAGTCCTGGACCATCATGGAGACGATCATCGGTCTTTCCGGCCTCGCCTGCGCCCTGGTGATCTCGTTCTTCGCCTAATCGCAAGCCAGCGCTTTGCATCAGCACGTCACATTAATCGATACCAAACCAAGTAAGCCTTAAACCAAAGGAGTACACCATGGACGAGAAGACCAAAGAGCAGATTCAGCAGGAGGCCGCCGAGCTGGTTGCCAAGCTGCAGCCGCGTTCTGGTAAGTTCCGCACCATCAGCCCCGAGATGGACCCACTGCGTCTGGGCTCTGGCTGGAGCATCGAGGACCTGGACAAGCCGCAGGTCATCATCGAGTCGACGTTCGGTGACTCGCACCCGGGTTCCGCCGGCCTGTTCGAGCTGGTCGAGGAGGTGCGCGCCGGCGTTGCCGAGGCTGGCGGCCACGGCGCCCGCTACTTCTGCACCGACAT
>CABUCQ010000128.1 GCA_902490095.1 uncultured Collinsella sp. | reverse complement strand
TCGGCGGCCCCGTTCTCCGCGGCGGGGTTTGTCTAAGGATCTTGCTGAAGCTCTGCCTTTGGCTCAAATGGAAACGGGGGACGCATCTGCATCCCCCGTTTTTGTTGCGGTTACTCCAAGTCAATAAACTTGGTGCTTAGGATCTTGCCGTCTTTAACGAGCATTCTGGCCATGGTGGGGCCTCGGGTGCCTCTGGGGTAGCTGGCGCTGCCCGGGTTGAGGACTAAGCAGCGGCCCACTTGGGCTTCTTTGGTTACGTGGGTGTGGCCGTTGATGGCTACGTCTACGGATCCCACCGGAAGGTCTTCGCGGTAGTGGGCTACGGCGAATTTGAGGCCTTCGTAGGTAAAGAGCGCAAGACGGTCTACATCGGGACCGTAGTCGCGGTAGTAATCGTTGTTGCCCAGTACGGCCCGCACGGGGGCGATGGTGCATAGGTGCTCGTAGTCCATCTCTGACGTGAGGTCGCCGGCGTGGATGATCAGGTCTGCGCCCTCAAGCTCATCCAAGAGCGCAGGCGATAAATAGCCGTGGGTGTCCGAGATGATGTCGATGCGCTTGGCGCTTGCGCTGTTCATGGGATCCCTTCCGCAAAAAACGATTCGGCAGATACATACAAAAAAGGCCCCACGGCTCCGCAGACGATGGGTCTACAGGGCTGCGGGGCCAGTGTGCTAGAGACTCAGAGCCTTCTTGAGCGGCACGACGCGGCGGCGCGAAACCGGCACGCGTTCGTCGACGCCCGTAATGCCCAGCTGGATGGCACCCGAGGGCACCGTCTCGACGTCCGTGACGCACGCCAAGTTGACGATATAGCGGCGGTGAACACGGAAGAAGCCAAAGTCGCAGAGTTTGGCCTCAAACTGCGCCAGCGAGGTCGTCGACAAAAAGCGATCATCGACGGTATAGATGCAGGAGTAATCGTCCTTGGCCATGATAAAGCGAATGTCGTCCACGGGAATGAGCACCTTGCGGCCGCCCTTTTCCACCGGGATACGCTCGATGGTCACCTTGCTGTCCGTAACCGGCTTGGTGCGTTGCATGACCTTCTCGATCGCGCGATCCAAGCGAGCTTCCTCGACCGGCTTCATCAGATAATCGACGGCATCCACGTCGAACGCCTCGACCGCATGGTCACTATACGCAGTCACAAACACGATCGCCGGCGGATTTTTGAGCTTATGCAGCGCCTCGGCAAGTTGCAGGCCCGAGGCACCGGGCATCGAGATATCGAGAAACACGACATCCACGCGACTTTCCATAAGCATCTCGATGGCGGAGCGGACGCTCGACGCCTCCGTGATCGTGCCGATCTTGCCCGTTTGCTCGAGCAGGAAGCGAAGCTCCGAGCGAGCCGGCGCCTCATCATCCACAATCATCGCACGCAGCATAGGGATAAAACCTTTCGTCAACTAACTACGCCGGGCATCCGCCGCATGACGTTGAGCCCGTAGCCTTTTATTTTACTCTTGAATGTCAAAGATGCTCTCTGACAAATCAAGATGAAGGAGCACTTTGGTGCCCTTGCCCGGCGCCGATTCGACACGCGTATAGGAGTGCGGCCCATAAAAGCGATGGATGCGCTCCGAAATATTGTGCATGGCCACACCGGCGCCGCCACCCTGGGGAGAGCTGGCGTCGGGACGGGCAGAGCGCTCGTCAAACAGTCTGGCGGCGGTACCCTCATCCATGCCCACGCCATTATCGGCCACGGCAATCAAGATTGCATCCTCGCCGTCTTGGTGAACGGTCACGTCGATCCTCAGGGCGTCGTCATCGCCCATACCATGACGCACGGCGTTCTCGACAATCGGCTGGATCACGAACGCCGGCACCAGCGTATCTTCCACGTCCTCAGACACATCGAACGTCGCAAGCACGCGGTCCTCGCCAAAGCGGGCCTTCTCAAAGGTAAGGTAGCGCTTGGTCTGTGCGACCTCGCGCGAGACCGGAATAAGCGATCCCGAGTTGTCGAGCGTGGCACGATAAAACGATGAGAACTCACGAAGCAGTTCGCGGGCCCGCAGCGGGTCGGTGCGCGTAAACGATGCAATGGTGTTCAGCGTGTTGAACAGGAAGTGCGGGTTAATCTGCGCCTGCAGCGCACGCACCTCGGCGCGCGCCGTGAGTTCCTTTTGCACCTCGAGCTCGTGGATGGCGAGCTGTGTGGACAAGATCTCGGCAAAGCCCGAGGCAAGCGCGTACTGGGTACGGTCGACGGCGCGCGGGGTCTTGTAGTAGAACTTGAGCGTGCCGACGGTACGATCGCCCACCTTGATGGGGGCGATAATGCCGGCGGGGACTTGGTTGTGTGAGCCGTCCGAGCCCACGACATCCACCATACGGTTGAACGACTGCACGATGCCATGTTCGATAACGTAGCGTGTGGCAAGCGTGTGAATGGGAGAATCTGGCAGCAGTTTTTCCTCAAACTCGCCCGCGCAGGCAAGCACGTTGTCCTCGTCGGTGATGGCCACCGTCATGGCGCGCGTCTCGGGCAAAATGCGCCGGCACACCAAACGCGCCGACTCCTGCGTCAGACCGCCCTTAATGTCCTCGAGCATGGCCGAGGCCACCGAGAGCGTCTCCTCGGTGTACTGGGAGCGCACCGAATCGGGATTGAGCGTCAAAAAGATAAAGATGCACAGAAAGATGCACAGCAGCGCGCAGGCAATCACCGTGGCGATCGGCTCGATACCGGTCACCAAGGCAAAAATAAAGTACACCAGCACGCAAATGGCGCAGGCAACGGCAATGATGCGAAAGATTGATATTGAGCTATCGCGCTGGGCGCGGCGGTCGATCATGCGGCCCCCTCCAGGATACTGATCAGTTGTGCGTCACGCCAAAGCCCGTCCATAATCTTGGGCCAAAAGCTCTGGAAACGCAGATAGCTTGCAGCGTTTTGGCGCGCATAGGACTTTGCCTCGTCGATACCATGGCGCCAGATGCGCAGGTAGCCCTCATGCTCGCGGGTAAACACGCTGCGGACCATAGCGGTCTTGCGCACGCGGTCGTCGAGCTCGCGCGAAATCCACGGGCCCGGGTAGGGCATGAGCGATGCCGCCGTAACGGGAATGAGCTCCTTTTGATGCGCGGCGAATGTCAACTTTGCCCTTTCGTAGTACCAACGGTATACATCCTGCATAAAGCGCGGTGAGCGTTTTTCGGACTCCGGAGGCAGATGGCGCACGGTCCACTCGTTATCGAACCACACGTCGTAGCCAAACATGCGCATGTTAAAGAGGTAATCCAAGTCCTCGCCGCGGGTGATAAACGGGTCAAAGGCCACACGCGTAAAGGCGCGGGCGTGCAGGGCCATCAGGCCGCCGCACACGTAGTTGGAGCGCGAGATGCGGGTGCCCGAGAGCGCCTTTTTCATCCAACGGTTGAACTCGATGCGCTTGGTCCACCAACGATGGCAGATGCCCGCCTTGTCCGTGGGAGCCAGCGGCGAGCCGTCGCGATCGTAGAAATAGCCGCTCTTGACCAAGATCGGCAAGCCCTGACGCGTCTGCTGCCCCAACGCATAGGTCGCGCGCTTCATAAAGTCGGCGTCGATGACAGCCTCATCGTCATCCAAAAAGATAACCGCGTCATGCCCCAGCACAGCGGCACAGGCTAGCCCCATGTTGCGGATGGCACCGTAGCCTCGCAGGCTCACGCACTCGCCCGAACCCTTGGGCGCGATCTGAGCAACCCGGTCTGCGATGCGCGAGGCCTGGGTGTTGGTGACAACGGTGACCTTGAGCGTGGGATGCGCGTCGACAATCTCGTGCACGCGCAGCGACACATCGGCTGTGGCAGAAACGGGACAGACCACCAAAAGGATGATGCGCGGGATGTCACGTACCTGCTCAAGCGAGGCCAGGCAGCGGTCGAGTTCGGGATTGTCGGCGTTGAGTCGCGTCGAATGGTCATAGGTGCCAGGGGCGTTTGCGCAAGCGTCATCGCCCGCCCAATACGTTGGAATCACGACCGTGGCGTTCATGCCTTACCCTCCCTGCAACACAAAAACGGGACGCCGCCAAACACAGGCGACGCCCCGCGACCTAGCTGATTCCATCATACCCACTTGGGCAAATCATTGCTCGCAAGTCGCAATGTTTATTGCGGATAACCCCAAAAGAGTACCGTGGACAGGCACAATAGCCGCTCGCTCCTATGCGGCATGCTCTGCCGCCCGAGTCATGCGGGACAGGCGGACCAGCAGCATAAAGCCAACGACCAGCAGCACACCAATGGAAAGGACGCCCAGCGACGGGTTGCCGGTCAGCGAGGTGACGACCGACACCAGGAAGGTGCCCATAACGCTTGCATAACGACCAAAGATGTCAAAGAAGCCGTAGTACTCGTTGGACTTTTCCTTGGGGATAATGCGGCCAAAGTAGCTACGGCTGAGCGCCTGCACGCCGCCCTGGAACAGGCCGACCATAATGGCAAGCACCCAGAATTCAAAGGCGGTCTTTAAGAAGGACGCGGCGAACAGCACAATGCCCATGTAGGCGGCGACCGCCACCAGGATCATGTTGAGCGTGCCCACGCGTCCGGCGAGCTTGCCATAGATGATGGCGGACGGAAAGGCCACGAACTGCGTAACGAGCAGCGCCAGGACCAACTGGGTCGAATCGATGCCCAAGGCCGATCCGTAGCTGGTTGCCATGGAGATGACCGTGTGCACGCCATCGATATAGAAGAAGAACGCGACCATGTAGACCAGCACGGTCTTGTTATGGGCGATCTCGCGCATGGTGTGTCCGACCTCGGAGAACACGCCGCCCACGATGTGGCCGATGGTATCCTCGGGACCACGCTCGCGACCGTACTTTTGCTTATAGGTGCGAATGAGCGGCAGGGTAAAGATGAGCCACCAGGCACCGGTGATGACAAACGACAGACGCGTTGCCAGCATGGTGGGGACGCCAAGAGCGGGGCCACCCATGATAAGCGCCAGACAGATGACGAACGGCACGGTGGAACCGATGTAGCCCCAGGCATAGCCCGAGCTGGACACGGCGTCCATGCGCTCGTCGGTGGTAATGTCGGGCAGCATGGCGTCGTAGAACGTCATAGAAGAGTTAAGGCCGATGGTGCACAGCACGTACACGGTCAAAAATGCCATGGCGGACATTGGGATAGCCTGCGCCAGGCAAAGAACCAGGCCCGTGAGGAAGAAGCCCAAGAAGAACTTGATCTTGTTGCCGGCGTAGTCGGCAAGTGCGCCCAGAATGGGCATGAGCATGGCGATGACCAGCGAGGCGATCGTCTGTGCATTGCCCCAAGCGACCACCAGGTCGGCCGAGGAAGCGCCGGTATTGATGGCGTTAAAGTAAATGGGCACCACCGAGGTATTGAGCAGCACGAGGGCCGAATTGCCCACATCATACATAACCCAGTTACGCTCGAGCTTGGTGTATTTCATGGACAGGGACCCTTCGTATTCGCCCGATATGCAGTTAGTTCATCGTACCCCAATTGTCCAGAACCGCCGGTAAGGATTCGGCAAAGGGGCACGCACGGGCCCTATTCCTCGCGGTCGAACTCCTCATCGGCTTCGAGCACGCGACCGCTGTAGTTGACGTGACTGGTCACGGCATCCATGTCACCGGTCTCGATAAAACGTGCGACCGTGCACTCGTAATCGACCAGCGCGCGATCAAAGACCTCGGGGAAACTCTCGTTCGAGACCTCGTCGGTAAAGGGATTCTTCCATGTCAGATGGCCCAGGTTACCGGTACGCTCGGGCAGCTCCGTCGTCACGCGATGGGCAAGGCCGTCGAGCAGCGAGT
>CABUCQ010000127.1 GCA_902490095.1 uncultured Collinsella sp. | reverse complement strand
CGCCTCGAGCAAGTGGCGGATTACCTCTGCACCATCGAACTTGCCTTGGTCAAGTGCGAGGCCAAGGAGAACGGTGAGACGTACAACAAGTTCTTCGGAGGTATAGGCTCTTTCAAGAGGAACTGGCTCAAGCAAGCCCGCAGCAAGCGGATATAGCTGGTCTCGCGGTTTCGCAAGGAACGGTCAGTTCTCCTCTGGCGAGGAACCCCGGGCGACGTGCTTCGAGCAGCGGAAGCTGAAGCGCAAGCAGAAGCAGCGCGGGCATTGATCGGTGCCGACATGGGCCCAGACGTGAACAGTGCTACATCCCCTGTTCACGGGGCGCGAAACCGCAAAGGTTGCACAGAGGTTGCAAAATAAGAAGCCCCCGACCTGTTTTCGCAGGTCAGAGGCTTGAAATCAACGAATATCGTTTATTCCCACTCGATGGTCGCGGGCGGCTTGGACGTGATGTCGTAGCACACGCGGTTGGCGCCAGGGACCTCGGCGACGATGCGGCCGGAGATGCGGGCCAGCACGTCGTAGGGCAGCTTGGCCCAGTCGGCGGTCATGGCATCGCTGGACTCGACGGCGCGCAGGATGATCGGGCGCTGGTAGGTGCGCTCGTCGCCCATAACGCCGACGGACTTAATGTCGGGCAGGACCGCAAAGTACTGCCAGCAGCTGTGCTCGGAGTTGCGCTCGCCAGTCTGCTCAAACAGACGCTGGTTGTAGGCGTCGAGCTCCTCGCGCACGATGGCATCGGCGTTCTTGAGGATCTCGAGCTTCTCCTTATCGACCGCGCCGATGATGCGGATGGCCAGACCCGGGCCCGGGAAGGGCTGACGGAACACGATATGACCCGGCAGGCCGAGCGCCAGACCAAGTGCGCGGACCTCGTCCTTAAAGAAGTGATCGAGCGGCTCGATGAGGTCGAAGTGCACGCCCTCGGGGAACGGGATTAGGTTGTGATGGCTCTTGATGGTGGCCGTCTTGCCGCCCGTCTTGCGAGCGCCGGACTCGATGATGTCGGGGTAGATGGTGCCCTGAGCCAGGTACTTGACCGGCTTGCCATCGGTCTCGAGCTGCTGAGCAACCGCGAAGAACTCTTTCCAGAACTGCGTGCCGATGATGCGGCGCTTCTGCTCGGGCTCGGTCACGCCGGCCAGAAGCTCGGCGTAGCGGTCCTCGGCGTGAACGTGGATGAAGTCGACGTCGAACTGCTTGGTGAAGACCTCCTCCACCTGCTCGGGCTCGCCCTTACGCAGCAGGCCGTGGTTGATGAACACGCAGGTCATCTGCTTGCCCACGGCACGAGCGCCCAGGGCGGCCACGACGGAGGAGTCGACGCCACCGGACAGGGCCAGAATCACGCGGTCGTCGCCGACCTTCTCGCGGAACTCGGCCGTCATGGTCTCGACCAGGTTGTCCATGCTCCAGTTGGGCTCCAGGCCGCAAATCTCAAACAGGAAATTGCTCAGCAGCTGCTGACCGTACTCGGAGTGCTTGACCTCGGGGTGGAACTGCGTGGTGAAAATCTTGCGCTCGGGGCACTCCATGGCGGCAACCGGGCACACGTCGGTGCTGGCGGTAACGGTAAAGCCCTCGGGCACCTCGGAAACGGCGTCGCGGTGGCTCATCCACACGGTCTGCTCCATAGGCGTAGAGTTAAAGAGCTTGGCGCCGGCCGTGCGCGTGATGGTGGCGCGGCCGTACTCGCCCACCTCGGAGTGGCCGACCTTGCCGCCGAGCGTCACGGCCGTGATCTGATGGCCGTAGCAAAAGCCCAGGACGGGAAGGCCCAGGTCAAAGATGGCGGGGTCGATAGACGGAGCGTCCTCGGCATACACGGAAGCCGGGCCGCCGGAAAGGATGAGCGCAGAGGCGTTCATCTCGCGAATCTCGTCGGCCGAGATGTCGCAGGGGACGATCTCGGAATACACGTTGAGGTCGCGGACGCGACGGGCAATGAGCTGACCGTACTGCGCACCAAAGTCGAGTACGAGGACCTTTGCGGAAGCCTTTTGATCCATGGTTCCCCCTCTTGTTGGCGGGGGAGCCGGTGCCCACCCGCGCGAATAAACGAGAATAACTTTCATAGTGTACACGTTATATGGGGTTTCTCGTCCCTCGCAGCCATCAGCGCACGGCAAACGCACGACCTGGGCCCCTATTTGACGGCAATTGAAGTGTTACCAGACGTGGCAGATGATGTAATACGTTTGAACATTGGACGCCCTGTGCCACAATACTGCCGAACGACTCCGCCTCTGGGGCGGCAAATACGATAGGAATACCAGCATGAAGCGCATCCTTCTCATCGCCACGGGCGGCACCATCGCATCGACCGAGGACGGCAACGGCCTCTCCCCCGCCCTGACCGGTGAGGAGCTCGCCCAGAGCGTCCCCGAGATCTCGGGCCTCTGCGAGCTCGACGTGGTGCAGCCCATGAACATCGACAGCACCAATATGCGCCCCAGTGACTGGATGCGTATCCGCGACGTCATCGTCGAGGGTTATGCCGACCACGACGGCTTCGTGATTCTGCACGGCACCGACACCATGAGCTACACCGCGGCGGCGCTTTCCTATCTGATTCAGGACAGCCCCAAGCCCATCGTGCTCACCGGCTCGCAAAAGCCCATGGGCAACCCCTTTACCGACGCCAAGCTCAACCTGTACCAAAGCCTGCTCTATGCACTCGATGAGCACTCGCACGACGTCTCGATCGTGTTTGGCGGCGTCGCCATTGCCGGCACGCGCGCCCGCAAGCAGCGCACCATGAGCTTTAACGCATTCATTAGCGTCAACTATCCGCCCATTGCCTACATCCGCAATGACCGTATCGTGCGCAACGGGCTCCACGGCACGCATCAGGACGAAAACCCGGTGCATTTCTACGACAGCATCGACCCGCGCGTATTTGTACTCAAGCTTACGCCCGGCGTAAACCCGGGCATCCTCGACGCCCTAGCCGATAGCTACGATGCTGTAATCCTTGAGACCTTTGGCATTGGCGGTATCCCCGAGTTTGGTGAGTCGGGCGAGTCGTTCCAGGAGGCGATTTTCCGCTGGGTCGATTCGGGTCGCACCGTCGTCATGACCACACAGGTCCCCGAAGAGGGCCTCGATCTGGGCGTTTATGAGGTCGGCCGCGCTTACGCCGATCATCCGGGCATCCTGCGCGGCGATGACATGACCACCGAGACGCTCGTGGCCAAGACCATGTGGGCACTCGGCCAGTCACGTGATGCGTCAGAAATTCAGCGCCTGTTCTACAGCCAAGTCAACCACGACCGTATCCCGATGGTGTAACCACCGGTCAATAGGCATCTTCTATTCAATGCCCTCGAGAAGCTCTGACACCGTCATGCCGAGTGCGGGCGCGATCTTAAATAGAACCCTGAGCGTGAAATTTGCCGTCCCATCTTCGATTCGGTCGAGGTAGGGTCGGCTGATTCCTGTTGCCACACAAAAATCAACCTTGGAGATACCAAGGTCTCTGCGTGTCTCTTCGACCCGCCTGCCAAGAATCTGTTTCGCACGTTCGTCCATGCAGCCGAGTTTGAAATGGAGCCGAACATAAACGTAAACTATAGTTTACGTTTTGCCGAATACACAGGAGTTTTCTATGTCGGGTTCTTCGGTCCGCACGTACCGAGCCACGCTTCGTACAAACAGCGCACCGCCCAAGCTCGTCGTCGTTGAAGCAGAATGTCTTTCGCCCGATGAGCGCACAGCATTTGCATTGCTATCAAGTCGCGTCGCCGCCGTTCTGGTCCCTTGCCCGGCGCAAGGTGAACTTGCCATCCAATGCCAAGCGCACAGCTGCTCGCTCAATCAGGCTGCCGTAATCGCAACCAGCCAACACGGTCTGCCCCTTCTCCTGGAAGCCGGTATCGCACTTGCCCTTCGCGGTGCCGGATACGAAAACGAGGCCGCCGCCGATGTAGTCTTTCAACCACGATCGAGCGGCGGCCTCGCAGCAGCCATCGAATATGCGTGCAGGCTCGTTGCCTAAAAGGACAAGCTAGAAACCAAAGCCAAAGCCCGTTCCGGTAATCGCCGAGTACATAAAGTAAACGTTGATCACGTTGAGGAACACACCCGTGATGCAACCGTTGCGCAGGTAGCGCTCGCACACGATGCGCGCCATGGCGGCGGAGTCATCATTGTTCTTGGCCTGGCGTCCCGCCGTAAAGTACGTTGCCACGCTCAGCAGCAAATTGAGCACCGGAAGCGCCAGCAGCTCGTAGCTCTTGCCCCAGCGCGTCACCTCGCCGGCTGCGTTAAACTTCGTTGCCACCTCGGGGCCAATGTTGGGGATAACACACGCTGCGACCACCAGCGGAATCACCGCAAGTACGAGCAGCGCAATACCCATGTAGCCAGCTTTTTTGCCATATTTAAACATATGCGTCGTCCTTACACGTTAAAGCGGAAGTGCACGACGTCGCCATCGGCCATGACATAGTCCTTGCCCTCAATACGCAGCTTGCCGGCGGCCTTGGCGCCCTGCTCGCCGCCGAGCTCGATGTAGTCGTCGTAGCCAATGACCTCGGCCTTAATAAAGCCGCGCTCAAAGTCGGTGTGGATGACGCCGGCGGCCTGCGGGGCGGTCGCACCCTGACGAACCGTCCAGGCCTTGACCTCCATCTCGCCGGCCGTAAAGAACGACTGCAGGCCGAGCAGCTTGTAAGCGGCCTGCGCGAGCACGTCCAGGCCGGGCTGCTCCAGGCCCAGGCTTTCCAGGTAGTCGGCAGCGTCCTCGGGATCGAGCTCGGAAAGCTCGGCCTCGATCTTGGCGCAGATAGGCAGCGGCTTGACGCCGTCGATGGGTGCCAGATCGTCGTTGAGCATATCCTCGTCCACGTTGGCCACATACAGGATGGGCTTCATGGTGAGCAGGAACAGGCCCTTGGCGGCGGCACGCTCCTCGTCGGTCATCTCCATGGATGCGGCGCGCTTGCCCTCGTTGAGCCAGGCAAGCAGGCGCTTGGCCACCTCGAACTTGGGCATGAGCTCCTTGTCGCGCTTGGCCTCCTTCTCGAGCTTGGGCAGCTGCTTCTCGAGCGTGCCCATGTCGGCCAGGATAAGCTCGGTCATGATGGTGTCGGCATCGCCGGCGGGATCGACGAACTCGCCCGTGCGGCCCACCTCACGCATGACGTTGGGGTCCTTAAAGTAGCGTACGACCTCACAGATGGCGTCGGTCTCGCGGATGTTTGCCAAGAACTGGTTGCCCAGGCCCTCGCCCTCGTTGGCACCCTTCACCAGACCCGCGATGTCGACAAACTCGACCGTCGCCGGCACAATGCGGCCCGGGTTGACGATGTCGGCAAGCTTTTGCAGGCGGCTATCGGGCACATCGACGATACCCACGTTGGGGTCGATCGTGGCGAACGGGTAGTTGGCGGCAAGGCCGGTCTTTTTGGTAAGCGCGGTGAACAGCGTCGACTTGCCCACGTTGGGCAGGCCCACGATACCGATGGAAAGGGACACGACAGCTCCTTTTGGTACAGGTACTTCAAACCGTATAAGTATAGCGCCGCCGCAGCATCCGGGCGAATCCGGACACCGCGGCGGCGCAAATGAAGCAGAGATGCGTGAGAGTTCGAGACAGCAGTCCTTACTTAAGCTCGGGCCAGAAATCCTTGTTGGCCTCGATGAGCTCGTCCAGGATCTGCTTAGCAACGCTTGCCGAAGGAATGGTCTTGGAGAGCGTGAGTGCCTGCCAGAGCTTCTGGTAGCTGCCCTCGACCCAAGCCTGGACAACGAGTTTCTCGACGGAAACCTGCTGCTCCATCAGGCCCTTCTGGAACTGCGGGATCGGGCCCTGGCAGATCTTCTCAAAGCCGTTGGAACCGACGATGCAAGGCACCTCGACCATGGCCGTCGGGTCGAAGTTGGGCACAGCACCATCGTTGGGGACGATCAGCAGGAAGCGCTCGAGCGTGTTCTCGGCCAGCGCG
>CABUCQ010000126.1 GCA_902490095.1 uncultured Collinsella sp. | reverse complement strand
GCCGGCGGCCTCAAGCTCAGCAAGAGCCTCTCCGGACGTCCCATGACCGAGGGCCTGTTCACCTTTACCGTGACGCCCGCCGACGAGGCTTCGGCCAAGGCGCTCGGCCTACTGCCCGGCGCCAACAACTTCAAGTCCCCTGCGACGGCAGAGGCAACGGTCGGTCTGATTGACATTCTGGCGGGCCATGAGGTCAAGTTCACGCAGGCTGACGCCGGCAAGACCTTTGCGTACACCGTGTCCGAGAAGAACGACGGCAAGCCCGGTTACACCTACGATGACGCCGAGCGCACCGTGACGATCGCCATTGCCGATGACGGCGCCGGCACGCTCACCGCCACGACGACCGTCTCCGGCGGTCCCGAGGGCACGCTGGTGACCGAGTACAAGACCGGCGCGGCTGCGGTCGAGAGCGCCGTGGTCCCGTTCGTCAATAGCTATAGTGCGACGACTAACACGCCTGGTGGCACCGCTGCTCAGGTCGTTGCCGCCAAGACCCTGACCGGTCGCCCGATGGTTGACGGCGAGTTCTGGTTCGGCATTGCCTATCAGGGTGAGCTTGTGGGTTACGAAAACCTCAAGCCCAATATCGGCGGGCATGTGAGCTTTGATGCGCTGCACTACGACACCAAGATGCTTGCTAATCTTGAGGCGGCAGGGCTTGCCCATCGCACTGACAAGGACGGTAAGCTCGTTTGGACCATTAACTACATTGCCTACGAAGCTATAAACGGGCTGCCGAATGGCGTTTCCGCTACAACGTGGTACTTTGGCTTTAAGGTCATCGTCGTCGACAACGGCGACGGCACCCTGACGGCAACGGTCGACTACGGTGGCGTCGAGCCCTTGTTCGAGAACGTCTACGGCGCCGATGCCGTTGACGCTGCGCTCGCCGGCACCAAGAAGCTCCAGGCTGCCGAGGGCCTGACCCCGGCCGACATCACGGGCAAGTTCACCTTTACCGTGACTGCCGATGAGGCGGGCGCCCCGATGCCCGAGCGCGCGACCGCAACCAACGACGCGGCCGGCAACGTGGACTTTGGCAAGATCCACTTTACGCTCGAGGACCTCAACCGCGCCCTGGGCGTGATGGACGATGCGACCGATAAGGCCGAGGCAGACGAAGCTGACGAGGCCGAGGCCGACGAGGCAGAGGCTGAAGAAGCCGACGCCGACGCTGATGTCAACGCTGACGAGTCCGGCGACGAGTCCGAGCCCGCAGATCCCGCCGCTCCGCGCTCGCACACCTTTACCTATACGGTGACCGAATCCGGTAGCGCCCCTGGCGTGACCAACGACGCCAACACCGCGCGCAAGGTTTCCTACACCGTGACTGACGACCGTGCCGGACACCTGAGTGTCGTGCGCAACGGCGATGACGGCGCCGCCTTCACGTTCACCAACACGTACGGTGTGGCACCCACCGATTCTTCCGTGACCGATCAGGTCAAGACCGTCAAGCGTCTGACCGGACGTGATCTTGCGGCTGGTGAGTTCACGTTTGAGCTGCTCGAGGACGGCGTGACTGTCGCTAGTGGCACCAACGACGCCAACGGCAACGTTACGCTGAGCCCGATCCGCTACGAGGCACCCGGCACGCACACGTATACGCTGCGCGAGGCTTGCCCCAACGCGCTCGGCCTGTACAAGGGTGTCACCTATGACGGCACGACCTACACCGTCGTGACCACCGTCTCCGACAATGGCGACGGCACGTTGACCGCGACGCACAAGCTCGAGGGAACCACCGAGTCGGCTGGCTTTACCAACAAGTATCACGCCATGCCCACGCAGGTTTCCATCGGCGCCATCAAGGTGCTCGAGGGACGCGAGCTCAAGAAGGACGAGTTTAGCTTTAAGCTCGTTGGCGAGGACATCGAGTCCACCGTCACCAACGATGCCGACGGCAAGATCAACTTCGACAAGTTCGAGTACGACGAGCCTGGTACGTACGTCTACACCATCAGCGAGGTCAAGGGCGACGAGGCCGGTATGACCTATGACAAGTCCGTCTTTACCGCGACCGTCAACGTGGTCGACGACGGCGAGGGCAACCTCAAGGCGAACGTCACCTTTACCAAGGGCGACAAGAGCGTCGAGGGTATCGTGTTCAACAACACGTACAAGAAGCCCGAGACGCCCGTGCCGACGCCCGATCCCGGCACGCCCAAGACCGTGACGAACATCGTCAAGACGGTTAAGGGCTTCCTGCCCACCACGGGCGACCAGCAGGCTGCCGCGCTGCTCATGGCATTCGTCATTGCCATGGCCGGCGTCGGAGCCCTGGTCTGGGGTATCCGTAAGCGCTAGGCACGCTGGCAGCGCCCGGGGTCAAAAGGCCCCGGGCGGCCGGCGGGGAGCCAAAACACAGCCCCCACCCCACCCCCCAGCCGCCACGGAGGCATCTCCCTCCTCCGTGGCGGCACTTTTGTGCGGCTGCTCTATAAGTTGCGGTGAAATACGGACTTTTTGGCGGCCCTAGGGGGCACAGCAGTCCGTATTTCACCGCATCTGAGTGGCCGATTCTTTGAGTTATCCGCGCAGGTAGGCGATGGCGATTTGGGTGCGGTTGCGCAGGCCCATCTTTGCCAGGATTGAGCTGATGTGGTTGCGCACGGTGCCTTCGCCCATGTAGGCGGTGGCGGCGATCTCTTTGTTGTCGAGGCCGCGGGCGATGAGTTCGGCGACTTCGAACTCGCGGTCGGTCAGGCTGGCGAAGGCTGTGGGCCGGCGGGGCGTGCCCGCCTCGACGTCCGTTCCGTCAAAATCGATGTCCTCGATCGCCTTGCCCTCGAGCACGCGCTTGCCAGCCATGACCTGCGCCAACGCTGGTGGAATGGCGGCGACATCGGTTTTAATCAGGTAGCCGCGGGCGCCCAGTTTAAGCGCCGACACAATGTACTCGTCATCCGAGAATGTCGTCAAAAACACCACGCGTGCCGTGGGTTCGTGCTCAAGGATCTCGCGTGCCGCCGATAGGCCGTCGCGTTCCGGCATCTGAATGTCGAGCAGCGCGATATCGGGTGCGTGTTCGGCATAGAGCGAAACCGCGTCGTTGCCGTTGGCGCCGGTACCCACTACCTCGATCTGCGGCTGGGCGCCCAGGATAATCTTGAGCGAATCGACCACTAAGCGGTCGTCGTCGACAACGATGAGCCTCATCGGTCCTCATCTCCTTGCTGTTTGGGGACGGTGGCAAACACGCGCCAGCCGGGGGCGCCGGCGCGCAGGCCGGCGGTGAAGGTTCCGCCAAGCGCCTCGACGCGCTCGCGCATGGAGGCGAGCCCCATGCCTTCTACGACGTTGCTGCTGCTCGCCGGGGTCGCGTCCGCGCCATCATCGGTAACGATGAGCTGGTAAAACGACGGATGCTCCATGCATCGTACGGTGACGGTCTGGGCGCAAGCGTGGCGCATGGCGTTGGAAAGCGCCTCGCGCAGGACCGCCGCAAAACAGTTGGCGACGTTTGCGGGTGCATGCTCGGCCAAAACTTCAAGCTCAATCTGCGGGCCGCCGTCCGAGCGCGCGCCTTCGACAATGCGTTCGAGCTGCACGGAAAGGTCAACGGCGTTGTCGTTGAGCGCGTGGACGCTGGCGCGCACGAGCTGGAGCGCCTCGTCAACGGTGTATTTGACGTCGGCGAAATCGGCGGCAACGCCGGGCTCGTTGGCATGGAGCACGCGCAGGGCTTCGGTTTGAAGCGAAGCGCGCGTGAGCTGGTGGCCCACGTTATCGTGGATCTCGCGTGCGATGCGGGCGCGTTCGGCGAGCGTCGCGAGCTCGACTTCGTAGTCCTGGCGGTCGGCGAGGTCGCGGTTGCGTGCCTCGAGTGCCAGGGCGCGTTCTTGCAGCTTGTCGCGGGTGCGACGCATGCGTTCCTGTTCGCGCTCCAGCTGCGCGGTGCGCAGCGACAGCAACGTGGCGGCGACCGAAAGGATGGCGGTCAGCAGGAGCGTTCGGGCGGTGAGCGCGTCGGTGCGAAGGTCCGCGACGAGCGCAAAGACAAAGGTGGTGCCAATGCCCAGCGCGGCCCAGGCGTGCTCACGGCGCGCCCGCCGCGCGATGTCATAGAGGGCGAGAGGCGCAAACGGCACAAACGGCGGCACGAAAACGGCCGCGATGATGTAGACGTAGCTCGCGGTCTCGCTTGCACGGCGCGTGCGTTCCTTCTGTGCGAGCTCGGCCAGTGAGGTGGCAATAACGCCCAGGCAAAACGCCGCGACCAGGCGAGCGTCCACAGCAAGGCCCACGGCGGCTGCGATGCAGCACGCTAGCACGATCGATTTGTCGAAAAGCCTGTTCATACGGGTATTGTACGCGAAGCTGCGCGTGGTGGAGGGGCCGCCTGCGCAACCGTGACATTCCTCCCGCGCGGCAAAGCGGGGGCGTCGGCAGGCCGCACGACCAAGGCCCCCGCACTCGTGACAAAGCTCACTGGTGCGCGCCGGCGGTTCCTGCGATGATGCAATCGTACCGGGCCGCAATCAACAGAAGGGCCGCCTCATGACAGACATCGTCCACGTCGAAAATCTCGTCAAGCGCTATGACGATCTTATCGCGCTCGACCACTTTAACCTGAACATCGCCCCCGGCGAGATCTTTGGCCTGCTCGGCCCCAACGGCTCGGGCAAGACCACGTCCATCAACTGCATCCTGCAGCTACTTGCCTACGACAAGGGCACCATCGAACTGTTCGGCGAGCCCATGACGCCCGCCCGCTACGACCTTAAGCGCCGCATTGGCGTGGTACCGCAGCAGGTGGCGGTGTTCGACGAGCTCACCGTGCGCGAGAACATCGACTATTTCTGCAGCCTCTACGTCAACGACCGCAAGCGCCGCCGCGCGCTAGTGGACGAGGCAATCGACTTTGTCGGCCTGGGCGACTTTACCAAGTTCCGCCCCGGCAAGCTCTCGGGCGGCCTGGCGCGTCGCCTCAACATCGCCTGCGGTATCGCGCACAAGCCCGAGCTCATCTTCTTCGACGAACCCACGGTGGCGGTCGACCCGCAAAGCCGCAACGCCATCCTGGAGGGCATCTGCCGCCTGCGCGACGAGGGCGCCACAGTGGTGTATACCAGCCATTATATGGAGGAGGTCGAGCAGATTTGCAGCCGCATCATGATCATGGACGGTGGGCGCGTGCTGGCGCAGGGCACCAACGACGAGCTCAAGCGCATGATCCAGATGGGCGAGAAGATCGTGATCGAGGTCGGTGAGGTGCCGAGTGCGGCACTCGCTGCCGTTGCGAGCCTGCCGCATGTCCTGGACCTGGCGGCGACGGCGGGCCAGCTCACGTTCTCGTGCGAAGCGAGCCCGCATAACCTGACCGACATCCTCGACGCGCTGCGCTCGCATGACGTGGCGCTCGGCCGCATCTACTCCGAGCCGCCGACCCTCAATGACGTGTTCCTCGAGATCACCGGCCGCGAGCTGCGCGACTAGGGGGCAGCCATGTTCAACACCATTATTATCACGGTCAAGACGCTGCTGCGCCGGCCGAGCACGTGGGTTTGGGGCGCGATCTTTCCCGTTGCGCTTTCCACGATGTTCATGTTTATGTTTGCGAACCTGAGCTCTGACGGCAGGGCCGACCCGGTACCGGTTGCCGTCGTCGCCGACGAAGCCTGGAGCGCATCGACCTTTAAGGACGTGGCGGCCTCGCTTGCCGAGGAGGGCGACGATCAGCTGCTCGAGATCCACGAGTGCGACGATGTGACCGCCGCGAACCGTGCGCTCAAGGCCGGCGAAGTGGCGGGCATCTATACGGTCGACGACGCGGGTACGCCCAAGCTCACGCTGCTTTCGAGCTACGACAACTCGCGTGCGTCGTCGGTGCTCACCGACCGCAGCATTTTGGAGACGGTGGCAAGCTCGTATACACAAAATGCCGAGCTCATGTCCCAGATTGCCCAAGACAACCCGGCGGCGCTCGCCGACCCGGAGGCGGTTGCGCGCGCCCTGTCGCTCG
>CABUCQ010000125.1 GCA_902490095.1 uncultured Collinsella sp. | reverse complement strand
CGGTTGTACTTTAGCGATTGGCTCGTACAATAGTCACCAATGTTTGGCGGGAACTGTGCTGTGAGGCGTAAAAAAGGAAAGCGAGGAAGCCAGTGTTTCAGATAGCCGATCTGCTCGCTATCGTTGCAGGCGCCATCGCGGGCGCAATTGCCTTCCTTCCCTTTGTCTTTACGCTCAAGCCGGTTCTTGACGATAAGCAGAATGCGGACATGCTCAAGGGTATGGTGAGTCTGGCGGTCTCGGCAGTCGCCCTGCTCGTCTTTACCTTGGTTGTGTTTGCGTTGTTCGGAGAGGCATTTCGCGTGTTCCTCCTGGGCGAGGCGATCGGCTTCGTGGCCTTTATGGCCGCCTGCACGGTTCGCGTCGCCAAGGCGCTGCGAGATCCTCATGAGGTCGAAAGGTAAGTCGTGGAAATTTTTGAAAAGCTGCCTGATGAGATTAATCATCTGGTCAGCGAGTTCAGCTCCACCCCTGTCGTGGGCGATCTGAGCTGCGGCATCACGCAGTACTCGTTTTGGCTGATCGTCTCCACGATCGTGCTCCTGATCGTCCTAGCCGTGTTCAAGAAGAAGCAGACCCTGGTTCCCAAGGGCTTCTTCGTCAACGGTTTCGAGTACATCATCGAGTACGTCGAGAACGATATCGGCAAGGGTGTCGTGGGTGAGAACTGGAAGAAGCACTTCCCGTTCCTGTGCTCGCTTTTCCTGTTCATCCTGATCAATAACATGATCGGCCTGATCCCGGGAATGAAGCCCGGCACCGGCGCAATCGGCTCCACCGCCGCGCTCGCCATCTTCGCCTTCGTGTACTTCATCTACTACGGATGCAAGGCTCACGGCGTGATCGGCTACATCAAGAGCCTCGCCCCGCAGGGCGTGAGCTTCCCGATGAACGTGCTCGTGTGGGTCGTCGAGCTTTTCTCGACCTTCCTGCGCCTCATCACGCTTGCCGTCCGTCTGTTCTGCAACATGTTCGCAGGACACGTGGTCATGGGCTCGTTCGCCATCATGGCGAGCATGTTCATGCAGCCGCTGCTTCAGCAGGTTTCCGCGGCCCACGCCGTCGGCGCCCTGCCTTCGCTGGCCTGGCTTGCCATCCTCATCCTGATCTATGCGATCGAGCTTGTGGTCGGCGCCATCCAGGCTTACGTCTTCACGGTCCTTACCGCCGTGTATGTCTCCGAGGCAGAGGAGGTCGCGGAGGAGGAGTAATCTTCCGTTCGCGCCTTAATGGTAAGGCAATTCGTTAAACCGCCGGTGCCCGTACCCATGGAGCCCGGCAGTTATAAAAAGGTTATCCTGCGTGAAATAAGACACGCACGACAAAGGAGGAATCGTGGGAGTTATCGGTTACGGTCTCGGTGTTATCGGCGCTGGTCTTGCTATCGGCCTGTCTGCTCTGGGTGCTACGGGTGCTATGGCCCGTCAGCCTGAGGTCCAGGGCCGCGTGTTCACCGTCTTCATCATGGGCTCCGCCTTCGGCGAGGCTCTGGCTCTGATCGGCTTCGTTGTCGCGCTGATCGTTAAATAGCACGGAGCGTCAAGTATGAATCTTTCATCCCAGAAGAGCGCGATCGCACTCTCCGCGTCCGCGGCCGCGCTGCTCATGCCGGTTTCCGCGTTCGCCGAGGACGGCGCTGCCGGTGCGGACATCCTCATCCCTAAGATGGCGGAGTTCATCCCGGCGCTTATCGCCTTCCTGATCATCTGGATCGTGCTGGCCAAGGTCGCCCTGCCGGGCATCATGAAAACCATGGAGGAGCGCGGCAAGAAGATCGAGGAGAGCCTCGACGAGGCCGAGAAGACCAAGCAGGAGGCTATCGCCAAGCGCGCTGAGTCCGACTCGATCGTCACCGACGCCCGTCGTCAGGCTGCCGACATCGTTCTCGAGGCCCGTAAGGACGCCGAGTCCGAGCGTGCCCGTATCATCGAGGCTGCTCACAAGGAGGCCGAGGAGATCATCGCCAAGGCCCATACGACCGTCGAGGACGAGCGCAAGTCCATCTACGCCGGTGCCGCGAGCTCCATCGCCGACCTGTCCGTTGCCGTCGCCACCAAGATCGTGGGCGAGGCACTCGAGGACGAGGCCGAGCAGAAGAAGCTCATCGAGCGCTACATCCAGGAAGCAGGTAGCCTGAATGCCGACTAGCCGCTATCAGGACAAGGTGCTCGAGACCTACGCGCGTTCCCTTTTGGAAGCCGCCAAGGCCGAGAACCATGTGTTCGAGGACCTCGAGATGGTCGAGCGCTTGGCTTCTGCCAGCCCCGAGATCATCGCCGTGCTCGACACCATGTCCAAGCGCGACCAGCTCGACCTTCTTCCCAAGGTGGCAGCTGCCTTTAAGTATGTTGCCGAGGAAGACGAGGATGTAGTGGGCGTGACCGTCACCACGGCGATCCCGCTCGACGACGAGCTGCGTCAAACCATCACTAAGAAATGCGAGCAGGACTTCGGCCGCAAGGTATTCCTTATCGAGCAGGTCGACCCGTCTATCGTGGGCGGCCTGGTGCTCGAGGCCCGCGGCGAGCGTCGTGACATTTCCGTCAAGACGCAGCTGCGCATCGCGCAGGAGACCCTCGCAAACTCTGCTAATTCGTACGGAGGTGAAGCCTAATGTCCGAAACCCTCAATGCCCAGGATATCGCCAAGAAACTGCAGGAGCAGCTCACGAGCCTCTCCGCGACGGTCGATACGCATGAGGTTTCAACGGTCGACGAGGTAGGCGACGGCATCGCGCGCGTCTCCGGCCTCAAGAGCGCCATGGCAGGCGAGCTTCTGGAGTTCAAGAGCTCCGATACCGGTGAGACCGTCTTCGGCCTTGCCCAGAACCTTGACCGTGACGAGGTCGGCGCCGTTCTGTTTGGTGCCGTCGACGCCATCAAGGAAGGCGACGAGTGCCGCACCACTGGCCGCATTATGGATATCCCCGTGAGCCGTGCCATGCTCGGCCGCGTCGTCAATCCGCTCGGCCAGCCCATCGACGGCCTGGGCGACATCGTCGCCACGCACCGTCGCCCCATCGAGTTCAAGGCCCCCGGCGTCATCGACCGTACTCCGGTGTGCGAGCCGGTTCAGACCGGCCTGTTGGCCATCGACTCCATGGTGCCTATCGGCCGCGGCCAGCGTGAGCTCATCATCGGCGACCGTAAGACCGGTAAGACCGCCATCGCCATCGACGCTATCCTCAACCAGCGCGGCAAGGGCATGGTCTGCATCTATGTCGCCATCGGCCAGAAGGCCTCCACGGTTGCTAACATCCGCGAGACCCTCGCTCAGCACGGTGCGCTCGACTACACCATCATCGTTTCGGCCACCGCTGCCGATTCTGCCCCTATGCAGTACATCGCGCCTATGGCCGGTGCCGCTATCGGCGAGTTCTTCATGTACAACGGCGAGGACGGCAAGCCCGCCAGCGAGACCAACCCCGGCGGTCACGTGCTCGTTATCTACGATGACCTGTCCAAGCAGGCCGTGGCATACCGTCAGATGTCGCTGACGCTGCATCGTCCGCCCGGACGCGAGGCCTATCCTGGCGACATCTTCTACCTGCACTCTCGTCTGCTCGAGCGTGCCGTCAAGATGTCCAAGAAGAACGGTTACGGCTCTATGACGGCCCTGCCGATCATCGAGACCCAGGACGGCGACGTTTCGGCCTACATTCCGACCAACGTCATTTCCATTACCGACGGTCAGATTTACCTGCAGTCTGAGCTCTTCTTCCAGGGCCAGCGCCCGGCAGTCGACGTGGGCATCTCCGTGTCCCGCGTCGGTGGTGATGCTCAGACCAAGGCCATGAAGCAGGTTGCCGGCAACCTTCGCCTGGACCTCGCTTCGTATCAGGAGCTCGCCGGCTTTACGCAGTTCGGCTCCGACCTTGACGAGGCTACGCAGAAGCAGCTTACCCACGGTGCCCGCATGACCGAGCTCCTTAAGCAGCCGCGTTATAAACCGTTTGAGGTTGGCGAGCAGATCGTTACGCTGTTTGCCGGCAACGAGGGCTTCCTGGATGATTTGGAGATCGCCGACGTGCTGCCTTTCCGTGCCGAGCTCGTCGAGTACATGGACAATGGCTTTGGCTCGCTGCTCGACAAGGTTCGCGCCAAGAAGATCGACGATGACACCAAGGCTGAGCTCCTGCGCGTCATCGGCGACTTTAAGCAGCAGTTCATGGCCAAGCACCATGCCGATACGACTGGATCAGAGGAGAACTAAGCCCTATGGCCAACCTTCGCGACATTAAGAAGCGAATCTCCTCGGTTACCACGACCAAGCAGATCACGCGCACGATGGAGATGGTCTCTACGGCCAAGATCCGTCGTGCCCTCGATCGCTCCAAGCAGGCCGAGCCCTATAAGGAGGCGCTGACCGACGTCATGTTGACGGTCGCCGGCGACGCCTCCTGTTCGGGCACCGATCCCATGCTGCAGAAGCATGAGAGCGTCAAGCATGGCCTGATTGTCGTTATTGCCTCGGACCGCGGCCTTGCCGGCGGTTTCAATACGACGGTGGAGCGCACGGCCGAAAAGCTCGCCGCTTCTTGGGCGAACGACGGCATCGAGTGCGAGATCATCGCGTGCGGGCGTAAGCCGGCCACGTATTTCCGTGACCGAGCAAACGTCGTCATGCACTTTGAGGGCAACTCCTCTGAGCCCGATTTCAATCAGGCTCGCATGATCTCCTCTCATATCTGCGATGCGTATCGTGCCGGTGAGCTTGACCGTGTCGAGCTTGTCTACCACCACGCCAAGAACCGCGTGGATCAGGAGCTTCGCGTCGAGCATCTGTTGCCGCTCGACCCCGAGATGATCGCTATGGCCCACGGTCCGCGTAAGAACGAGACCGACGCCCCTAAGCGCATCTCGTCCACGTTCGAGTTCGTGCCCTCTCCCGAGCATGTTCTCGGCAAGCTTGTGCCGTCTTATATCCTGACGGTCATCTACCAGGCCCTGATCGATTCGGCGGCTGCCGAGCAGGGTGCACGCCGCAAGGCCATGCACTCCGCGACGGAAAACGCCACCGCGATCATCTCGACCCTTACCCGCACGTATAGTCGCGTGCGCCAGGCTTCGATCACGACCGAGATTAACGAGATCGTCGGCGGAGCCTCAGCATTGGAGGAACAGTAATGGCTAATAACACCGTAAAGCTTGCGGTCGAGGAAGCCACCAAGAAGACGACTGCCGGTGATGGTCGCATCGTGAGAATCATCGGCCCTGTCGTCGACGTCAAGTTTGACGGCGCGGTGCCCCCGATCTACAACGCGCTCACGGTCGAGGCCGAGACCCCGATCGGTCACCTGAGCACGATCCTCGAGGTCGAGAGCCAGCTTCCGGGCGGCGTCGTCCGCACGGTCGCCATGTCCTCGACCGACGGCCTGCAGCGCGGCCTTGTCGCCACCGATACCGGTGAGCCCATGAAGATGCCCGTTGGCCCCAAGACGCTCGGTCGTATTTGGAACGTTATGGGCAAGCCCGTTGACGGCAAGCCCATGCCCGAGGTGGATGAGTTCTATCCCATCCACCACGCAGCGCCCCGCTTTGACGAGCTCACCACCAAGACCGAGATCTTCGAGACCGGTATCAAGGCCGTCGACCTTCTTGAGCCCTACATTCGTGGCGGTAAGACGGGCCTGTTCGGTGGCGCCGGCGTCGGCAAGACCGTTCTGATTCAGGAACTCATCAACAACCTCGCTCAGGAGCACGGCGGCACCTCGGTGTTCACCGGCGTCGGCGAGCGTACCCGTGAGGGTACCGACCTTTATCTCGAGATGAGCGAGTCCGGCGTTATCGACAAGACTTGCTTGGTCTACGGTCAGATGAACGAGCCGCCTGGAGCGCGTCTGCGCATCGGTCTGGCCGGCCTCACCACCGCTGAGTACTTCCGCGATCGTGGCCAGGACGTCCTGCTGTTCATCGATAACATCTTCCGCTTCTCCCAGGCCGGTTCCGAGGTTTCCGCCCTTCTGGGCCGTATGCCGTCCGCCGTTG
>CABUCQ010000124.1 GCA_902490095.1 uncultured Collinsella sp. | reverse complement strand
TCGCCCCTGCTCAAGACGGCACGGCCATCGCAGTTCAAGCTATATCAATCGGATACGGGCATGTTGATGGCGCGCTACCCCGTTGGAGTCGCCCAAGCGGCGTATCTTGATAGCAAGGAGCCCAATCTGGGCGGCATTTACGAAAACGTGGTGGCCCAGCAGCTGGCTGCCCAAAATCGCCAGCTTTACTACTATCAGACAAAAAAGCGCGGTGAAGTGGACTTTGTGGTCGATGGACCGGATGGGACGGCTGTTCCGATCGAGGTTAAATCGGGCTCCTATTACCACGCGCACGCTGCGCTCGGTCATGTGCTTGATACGGCTGAATATGGCGTAAGGCTCGGGATTGTTTTCTCGAGAGGCAACGTTGAGCGCAACGGAGCGGTTCTCTATTTGCCGCTATATGCGACCTGGGCCCTTTCGGATGTTTTGGGCGACTCCTGCGCCGAGGGGATAAAGCTGGAGGTCAAGCCGGTCTAGGGCCGGTTCCGGATGTGGCAAAGGGACAGTCCCTTTGTCACATTCATGAGTGTGGATTTTCTCCCACCGAGATAACGAGCGTTGATTTTCTCCCGTTTAGAGCGCACTCGAACGCTCAAAGTGGGAGAAAATCCACGCTCGTTTTATGCCGATGGCGTGGCCCGTGTGCCCGCGCCGCCCGAGCGCCTACAGCTGCTCGAGCATAGCGGTGCAACCGGCGAGCACATCGCGGTGGGTGGCATCGAAATTGCCGGTGTACCAGGGGTCGGCCACGTCGCCGGGGCGATCGGTCCAATCGAGCAAGCGCGTAATCTTGCCGTCGGGGTCGTCGCCAAAGATGCGACGCAGGCCACGCGCGTTCTCAGCATCCATATAGACAATATGGTCCCAGTCGCCATACTCCGCGCGACGCACCTGACGTGCGCGATGTGCGACGACGGGAATCCCGACCTCGCGTAGCTTGGCAACGGTACCGTGATGTGGCGGGTTGCCAATCTCCTCGGTCGAGGTCGCAGCGGAATCAATGACAAATTCGCCCTCGCGCCCGGCGCGGCGCACCAGCTCAGTAAACACCGACTCAGCCATCGTCGAGCGGCAGATATTGCCGTGACAGATAAACAGTACACGTTGCATAGAACGATACCTTTCATATAGAAGGCCGCTAAAGAGTCGAAGCCGGGCGCATGCCAAGTTTTATTTCTTGGCCAGTTTGAAGTAGCGCTCAAATATCAATTCGAAAACGTAATAGAACATCAATCGACTGTCGAGGTCCATGCTGCCCAGGCGGATTTCTTTTTGCACGGTGTAGATAGGGTAGTCGGCTAGTTTCGAGAGAGAATTTCGAGAAAAGCCGGTGAGCGTGACGACCTTGCATCCGCGCGTTTTGGCTATCGATGTGGCGTCAATAGACACCTGCGTCTCGCCGCTTACGGAAACGCTGAAGACCAGGTCGTTTTTGCCGAGGAGTTCTGCGTAATGCCTCATGACGTGGCGTTCACTGAGCGTATCGGTGTTCTTGCCCATAATTTTGAGCTTTTCAGCCATTTCGAGGCACGGGTACTTCGAAAAGCCCGAGCAGAAGAACACGATATGCGAGGCGTCCTGGATAAGACTCACAACCGAATCGATAACCCGGTCGTTAAGCAGATCTTTGGTCTGTACGAGCTGGGTATCAAGAGGAAGTGCCTCGATAGTGAATCGATTGCGGTCGAGCGAGGCGGAATACGATTGCTTGAGCTCCGTAAACCCCGAGAAGCCAAGCTTGTGGGCAAGCCTGACAATTGTATTGGGAGCGACGAAGAACCGTTCAGCAACGCTCTTAAGCGTGACATCGTCAATATCATCACGCAGCTCGATGATGTAGCGCATGATCTCGCTTTCGAGATCGTTGAGCTTGCTCTCGCCAGCTCGCACATGATCATAAAAAGATTCTTGATCTTTCATAAGATGTTTCAGCCCCTTGCATCTCGCCGTACATATGGTACCGCTTTGTGTAGCCAAGTGAGAAATCGGTAATCGGTCAAGATTGCCTATTGCCCATGAACTGGGCAAACGCGCGTGTTTGCCTACACATATCTGTGTTGTGAGCGAAATCATGTGTCCCCGTTTCGCATTGGCCCACACGGGGACTCGCAAATGACCTTATGTCGCAAAATAGCAATCGAAACGAAGCAAGCCGAGGACAACCGCGGAGCCCAAGGTCTTCGAGAACACCGATCAGCCAACCCTGGAGGGACGGAACATGAAGGATAAGCTCAATATTGTGATCGTTGGCGGCGGCTCCACGTGGTGCCCTGGCATTCTTAAAGCCCTGACCAAGCACATGGACATTCTGCCGCTGAACCGCGTGATGCTCTATGATATCGATGCCGAGCGTCAGCGTCCGATCGGCGAGTTTGGCAAGATCCTCTTCGCCGAGGAGGAGCCCGGTGTGGAGTTTGGTTACACCACCGATAAGGACGAGGCTTATACCGACGTCGACTTTGTGCTCTGCCAGATTCGTACCGGCGGCTACGAGATGCGTAGCAAGGACGAGAAGATTCCGCTGCATATGGGAATCATCGGCCAGGAAACGGTGGGCCCTGGCGGCATGGCTTACGGTATGCGCTCCATGCATGACATGGTTGAGATCGTCAACGACGTTCGCGCTCATAGCCCGGAGGCGTGGATTATCAACTACACCAACCCGGCCGCTATTGTGGCATATGGTCTCGAGCGCGTCCTGCCCGATGAGCATCGCGTCCTCAACATCTGCGATCAGCCCGTCAACCTCATGCGCTCCTACGGTCGCCTGCTCGGTCGCGATATGAGCAAGACGGAGCCCGTGTACTTTGGCCTCAATCACTTCGGTTGGTTCAAGCACATCTACGATGAAGAGGGCCATGACCTCGTCCCGCAGATTAAGGAGTACACGGAGAAGAACGGCTTCCTTCCTGCCGATGCCGAGCAGCGTGACCAGTCCTGGCTTGATACCTACGCCATGGTCAAGGACATGCTCGAGGACTTCCCCGACTATCTGCCCAACACTTATCTGCAGTACTATCTGTATCCCGAGTACAAGGTCGCTCACCTCGACCCCGACTACACTCGCTCCGACGAGGTTATCAACGGTCGTGAGAAGCGCGTGTTCGCCGAGTGCGAGCGTGTTGCCAAAGTCGGCACCGCAAAGAACTCCTCGGTTGTGCAGAACGATGCTCATGGCGATATGATCGTGGAAATCACCTCGGCCATTTATCGCAACACCAACAAGACCTTCATTGTCATCGTGCCCAACAACGGCATTATCGAGGGTATGCCCGATGACGCCATGGTCGAGGTCGCGGCAAGCGTGGGCGCCAATGGCCCGCAGCCCTATGCTGTTGGCAAGATTGGCACCTTCTATCGCGGCCTTATGGAGAACCAGTACGCCTATGAGCGTCTGACTGTTGAGGCTTGGATGGAGGGTTCCTACGAGAAGGCCCTGCAGGCACTCACACTTAATCGTCTGGTCGGTGACGCAAAGAAGGCTCGCAAAGTGCTCGACAAGCTCATCGAGGCCAATAAGGATTACTGGCCGGAGCTTAAGTAGCTAGTTCCATAGCGCTTGATAACTGTTATGGGGCGTGTGGGCTGTAGAGCTGCACGCCCCGTTTCTTTAAGAGGGGTATCCCATGAACAAAGATGAGCTGCTGGCAAAGTTCCAGCGCCTGGGCAAAGTCCTCATGACGCCTGTCTTGATCCTGCCAATCGCCGGCATCCTTCAGGGCTTTGGCAATGCCTTTACCAGCCCCACCCTTACGGCAGCTGTTCCCTGGCTGGCTGCTCCGGGCTTTGCGATTTTCTTTTCGATTCTCAAGGCCGCAGCCGGCATCGTTATGAACAACATCCCGGTTATCTTCTCGATTTGTCTCGCCTATGGCTTCGCCAAGTCCGAGAAGGCTACCGCGGCGCTTTGTGGCTTTTTGGGCTACATGTGCATGAACTCCGTGATGGGCACGTTCCTTACGGCGACTGGCGTTATCGATCCCGCGAATCTTACGACGGGCCAGAGCACGATCCTCGGTATCACCACGCTCGACACTGGCGTTATTGGCGGTCTTCTGGTGGGTGCAATCGTCGCATGGTTGCATAACCGTTACTACAAGATTGAGCTGCCTGCCGTGTTCTCCATCTTCAACGGCACGCGCTTTATCCCGGCGGTGACGCTGCTCTCATGCAGCATCCTCGCATTGGTCATGTCCTTTGTATTCCCGTTTATTCAGAACGCTCTCGGCGCGCTGTCCGAGTTCATCAAGACCACGGGTGCCTTTGGTGCATTTGTCTACGGTGCCGGCGAGCGCATGCTCCTGCCTTTTGGCCTGCATCACTTTGTCTATTTGCCGTTCTTCTTCACGTCGCTCGGTGGCGTCGAGACCATCGACGGCCAGACCGTTCAGGGCGCTATCAATATCTACAACGCGATCCTGGGCTCTCCTAGCACGCCGTTTAACATCGAGGTCAGCCGTTTTGTCATGAACGGCAAGGTTATCTTCGCCATGTTCGGCCTGCCCGGCGCTGCACTCGCCTTCTACAAGACGGCACTTCCCAAGAACAAGAAGAAGACCGCAGCGCTCATGATCGCCATCGTGGTGCCTTGCATCCTCTCCGGCATTACCGAGCCGCTCGAGTACTCCTTCCTGTTTATCGCGCCCATCCTCTACGTGTTCCACGCTCTCATGGCTGGTCTTGCCTATGCGCTGACCTATATCCTGCAGTTCAACGTGGCTGGCTCTGCATCCTTTGGCGGCCCGCTCCTGTCGTTGATCTTTAACGGCATTATGGGTGCAGCCAAGGGCTCCAACTGGCAGGTTATCCTGTTCCTCGGCCCCATCTACTTCGTGGTGTACTACTTCGTCTTCAAGTTCATCATTCTTAAGAAGGGCCTTAAGACCCCCGGCCGCGAGGAAGAGTCCGACGATGAGGCCGAAAAGGCTCCCAAGACCGTGATCAGCGACCTCATTCCCGCCATCGTTGAGGCAGTGGGCGGCGACAACAACATTAAGTCTGTCGAGGCCTGCTTCACCCGTCTGCGCATCCAGCTCAATGACTGTGACAAGGTGGTTGATGACGCCGAGTTTACCGAAAAGCTCGAAGCGCGTGGCATCGTGCATGTTAACGGCGGCGTGCAGATTGTCTACGGTAACATGGCATCTAACTACGCAACCCAGATGCGCGAGCTGCTGGGTATGGAATAAACGCCCCACATATCTATAAAATCCGGTGTAGAAGGCGGCGGCAGACAATGCGTCTGTCGCCGCCTTTGAGTTACCCCACGCGCATTTCGTGTACTTCGGATACACGAAATCGTGGAAAAGCGTGTATCTGAAGTACACGAAATTGCACTGCTGAAGCTTCCGGGCGGATAAACATACTCATATTGGGCGGTTCACCGGTTGCTCGCCACCTTGGGCTATGTTCGCCCCTATGCCTGCATCCGGGGCCGTGCTGATTGACGACGGCGCTCCCAGCGAGCCAACTTAATCGTCACCAGCGTGAGCGCCCAGGCCACAAGCGAGAACGCGGCGCCCACGGCGCCCACGTACGCAATGCCAACGTTGCTCACCACGGCGCCGCCCACTGCGGTGCCAAACGAGATGCCAACGTTAAACGCCATGGGCTCAACCGAACTCGCGAGTACCATCGACTTGGGATGGCGGCTGCGTGCCACGTCCATAAAGTGCGTGATGCACGACACCGAGAACAGGTACATGAGCATTGCCAGACTAAAGACAAAGACCAGCGCGAGCGGCATGGTGCCGCCCACAGCAAACAGCCCGAGTAGCGCCGCGGCCTGCAGCACAAACGTCACAAGCAGTGCCTTCATGCCAAAGCGCGCATCGATCCATCCGCCCAAGATGTTCGAGATCAGGCAGAACACGCCGTAGGCCATAAGCGTGGTACTGGCTTCGACCGTGCCCATGCCCAACACCTGCTCTAGATAAGGCGTCACGTAGCCGTAGAAAACGTAGACCGACCCCACGCCAAACAAAAAGATGAGCATGCCGGTGATGATGCTCGGCTCGCGTAGAAGTCCCGCCTGCTCACGGAAGGTAGCGGGTTCGTCGGTCTGTCCGGCACGCGGCATAAACATCACGAGCGCTCCGCAGATCAGAACGGCAAAGGTCAGCGTGCCGTACATTGCTACATGCCAATCAAGCGTGTCGGCTACAAACTTGCCGATCGAAGTGACAAAGACCATTGCCACGGAAAACGCACCATATACCACCGAGAT
>CABUCQ010000123.1 GCA_902490095.1 uncultured Collinsella sp. | reverse complement strand
CCATCAGCCTGGGCGGCGCGGTCTTTTTTGTTGAGTACGCGCCGGACGGACCCATCCGCGACATCGCCTCCACCGCCATCGAGACGCTGTCCTCGCTGCCTTCCATCGTCGTCGGCATGTTCGGCTTTCTGGTGTTCTCGGTGCAGCTGGGCTGGAAGTACTCCATCATCTCCGGCGCCGTTGCGCTCACCATGTTCAATATCCCCATCCTGGTGCGCGTGATCCAGCAGGCGCTCGAGGACGTGCCACAGGCCCAGCGCGATGCATGCCTGGCCATGGGCCTTACCCGCTGGGAGGCCACGCTGCACATCCTGATTCCCGAGGCCATGCCCGCCATCGTGACCGGCATCGTGCTTTCGGCCGGCCGCGTCTTTGGCGAGGCCGCGGCGCTGCTCTTTACCTCGGGCATGAGCTCGCCGGTGCGTCTGAACTTCTTGAGCTTTAACCTGTCGAGCCCCACCTGCGCCTGGAACGTGTTCCGCCCCGGTGAGTCGCTCGCCGTGCACATCTACAAGATCTATGGCGAGGGCAGCCCCGAGGCCCAGCAGATCGTTTGGGGCACCGCGGCGCTGCTGATGATTTGCGTGCTGCTGTTTAACGTAGTCGCCCGTATCGTGGGCAAACAACTGGCAAGGAAGATGACGGCCGAATGAGCGAGATAAATGCAACGCCCGCAACTGAGGCGGCATCGTCCGAGACCCAGGACTTTTTGTCGAGCGTGGGGGAGAGCGAGAAGCGCGTGCGCGCGAGCGGCAAGGCCGTGAGCGACGAGGTCGTGCTCTCCACCAAGGACGTCAACGTGTACTATGGCGACCACCATGCACTGCACAATACGTCGCTCGACTTTCACAAGGGCGAGATCACGGCGCTCATCGGGCCTTCGGGCTGCGGTAAGTCGACCTTCTTGCGTAGCCTCAACCTCATGAATCGCGAGATTCGCGGCTGCCGCGTGGAGGGCGAGATCAACTATCGCGGGCGCAACGTGAACACCAAGACCGAAAACACCTACGAGCTGCGCCGTTCCATTGGCATGGTGTTCCAGCAGCCCAACCCGTTCCGCAAGTCCATTCGCGACAACATCACGTTTGCGCCTAAGCGCCACGGCATCACCGACCGCGACGAGCTCGACCGCATGGTCGAGGAAAGCCTGCGCGGCGCGGCGCTTTGGGACGAGGTCAAAGACAAGCTCGACAAGAGCGCCTACGCGCTTTCGGGCGGCCAGCAGCAGCGTCTGTGCATCGCGCGCACGCTGGCGCTCAACCCCGACGTGATTCTGTTCGACGAGCCCTGCTCGGCGCTCGACCCCATCTCGACGCTGGCGATCGAGGACCTCATGTCATCGATCGTGGCCGACCGCGCCATCGTTATCGTGACGCACAACATGGAGCAGGCGTCGCGCGTGTCCAACCGCACGGCGTTCTTCTACATGGGCGATATGGTCGAGTACGACGAGACTGACGAGATTTTCCAACGGCCCAAGGATAAGCGGCTGAATGATTACCTCACCGGCATGTTCTCCTAGTCCGGGACATGCTTGAGGCCCGCGGCGGCCACGGTTGCCACGGGACTGATTGGAGAGGCGGGTCATCTCTTTTGGGAGATGGCCCGCCTTTTTGTGTCGTGTGCGGCCCGCCTTTTCGCTGCTATTATGGACAACGTTGAATTTCTACGAAGGAGCAGGGCATATGGCGATTCTTTTGGGATGCGATTCCGTCAGCCTAGAGTTTCCCACCAAGCATATTTTCGATAGCGTGACGCTCGGCGTGGGCGAGGGCGACCGTATTGGTATTGTCGGTAAAAACGGCGACGGCAAGTCGACGCTGCTGAGCGTGCTCGCCGGCACGCTGGAGCCCGACGACGGCCGCGTGACGCATCGTCGCGGCACCACGATCGGCCTGCTCGGCCAAAAGGACCAGCTTGTCGACACCGACACCGTGCACCATGCCGTCGTGGGCGACACGCCCGAGTATGAGTGGGCGTCGAGCCCCCGCACGCGCCAGATCCTCGCCGGTCTCATTAGCGATGTGCCCTGGGAGGGCACGGTGGGCGAGCTTTCGGGTGGCCAGCGCCGCCGCGTGGACCTCGCGCGCCTGTTGATCGGCGACTACGACGTGCTCATGCTCGACGAGCCCACTAACCATCTGGACATGCGCACCATCAACTGGCTTGCACGCCATCTTAAGGCTCGCTGGCAGCGCGGTCAGGGCGCCATGCTCGTGGTCACGCACGATCGCTGGTTCTTGGACGAGGTCTGCACCAGCATGTGGGAGGTCCACGACGGCCAGGTCGATCCCTTCGAGGGCGGCTACTCCGCATATATCCTGCAGCGCGTGGAGCGCGACCGCATGGCCGCGGTTACCGAGGAACGCCGTCGCAACATGGCGCGCAAGGAGCTCGCGTGGCTGAGCCGCGGCGCCCAGGCGCGTTCCACCAAGCCCAAGTTTCGCGTTGATGCCGCTCGCGAGCTGATCGCCGACGTGCCGCCCGTGCGTGACGAGCTGGAGCTCAAGCGCCTCGCCGTGAGCCGCCTGGGCAAGCAGGTTATCGATGTGGTCGACGTGGACGCCGGCTATGCGGATACCGATGGCGCGCCCAAGCAGGTGCTCTCTGACGTGACCTGGCTCATTGGTGCGGGCGACCGCTATGGCCTTTTGGGCGAGAACGGTGCCGGCAAGTCGACGCTGCTCGACGTGATCCAGGGCAAGATTGAACCCACGCGCGGCCGCGTGAAGATTGGCCAGACAGTGCGCTTTGGCGTGCTGTCGCAGCAGCTCGAGGAGCTCGAACCCTACATGGGCGACACGATCCGCGAGGTGCTCGGCAACTATAAGAAGTACTACGTCATCGACGGCAAGGAGACTTCGCCCGAGAAGCTCTGCGAGCGTCTGGGCTTTACGACGCAGCAGCTCTGGAGCCGCATCGGCGATCTTTCGGGCGGCCAGCGCCGTCGCCTGTCGCTGTTGCTGACGATTCTGGACGAGCCCAACGTGCTCATCCTGGACGAGCCGGGCAACGACCTGGATACCGACATGCTCGCGATTGTCGAGGACCTGCTGGACGGCTGGCCCGGCACGCTGATCCTGGTGACACACGATCGCTTTTTGATGGAGCGCGTGACCGACCAACAGTGGGCACTGCTCGATGGCCATCTGACGCATATGCCCGGCGGCGTGGACCAGTACCTGCGCCTGTGCAACGCTACCGCCGAGGGCGAGCCCGTGGGCGCGCCGAGCGCTAAGACCGGCACGTTCGACACCGGTGCGGCGGCTGCTGCCGACAAGCCCAAGTCGAGCGGTCAGCCCAACGGCCTTTCCAACGCCGAGCGTCAGAAGCTCCGCCGCGAGGTGAGCTCGCTCGAGCGCAAGATGGAGACGCAGCGCGCCCGCGTGGAGGAGGCCGAGGCCGCCATGGCCCAGGTCGATCCCACCAACTACACGGCGCTCGGCGAGCAGCAGGCAAAGATCGACGAGGCTCACGCCGCCATGGACGAGCTGGAGATGGCGTGGCTCGAGGCGAGCGAAAAGCTCGAGGGCGAGGAGTAGGCGAGAATGATCAAAGCCGCGTTTTTCGATATCGACGGCACGCTGCTGAGCTTTAAGACCCACCGGATTCCGGCGTCGGCGCAGCAGGTGCTCGACAGCTTTCGCGAGCAGGGGATTGCGTGCGTGATCGCCACGGGCCGTCCGACCTACCAGATGCCGGACTGGCTGTTCGACCTGGGCTGGGATGCGTACATTACGCTTTCGGGCCAGCACTGTTTTGATGCCAAGGGCGTCTACCGCAGCTGCCCGATCGATCCGGACGACGTTGCGGTGATTGTGGACCAGGTGGCGCAGGGGCGCTACGACTCACTGTGCATGCAGGGCGAGAACTCGTTTGTGAACCGCCTGTCCGAGCGCGTGGTGACGGCTGGCAGCAACGCGGGAATCGTCTACCACGAGGAGCCGTTTGAGCATGCCTTTGACGCGCCGGTCTATCAGTTCTGTGCCTTTGTTGACCCAGTTGACGAGCATATCGTGACCGATGCCGTGTCGCATTCGCTCACCACGCGCTGGTGCGACCTGTTCTGCGACATTATTCCGGCCAACGGCGGCAAGGACCTGGGTGTGGCGGCGACGCTGGAGCGCCTGGGCATCGACGCGAGTGAAGCGATTGCCTTTGGCGACGGCGAGAACGACCTGTCGATGTTCTCGGCCGTGGGCACAAGTGTGGCCATGGGCAACGCGCAGGACACGGTGAAAGCTGCGGCGACCTACGTGACGACCGCCGTGGACGACGATGGGATCTACAACGCCGCGAAGTACTTTGGACTGCTATAGCTGCGGCTCGGCACTTGGGGACACTCCTTGCGGGGCGTGTTCCCATTTTGTTTTCGTCCCGCTCGTTTTGTGAAACACGGCTAACTTTTAGGCAAAGTAGTAAGACATGGGCAACTTTTGCGGTAAAGTAAGCCGTGGAAAGTATCCAAAGGCTAACTAGCAATCATCGCGAAAGGCGGCCCATGGCCCTACGTGAATCCGGAGAAGACTATCTCGAATCGATCTACGTTCTGTCGGAACGCCAGGGCATCGTGCGCTCGATCGACGTTGCGGAGCACCTCGGCGTAACCAAGGCGAGCGTTTCCAAGGCCATGGCGACGTTGGAAAGCAACGGCTATGTCGAAATGGGCAAGCGCGACGTTCATCTGACGGAGCGTGGTCTGGAGGTCGCGCGCCAAATGTGGGAGCGTCACTGCTTTTTCGTGGGGCTGCTAGAGGATGCGGGTGTTTCGGCTGAGGTCGCGTCGCAAGAGGGCTGCCACATGGAGCACTGCCTAAGCGAGGAAAGCTTCGAGAAGCTACGGGCGATGTTGGGCCGGGACAGCGACCGGGACCAGTAGCCCCGCCAACTAAGTTCAACTCAGACAAGGAACCCCGCCAGCAAGCGATGCCCAAGAACCGCCAGCAACGTCATCGCAGGCCGGGACCGGGCTTGGTTTTGAAAACACTCCGCACTGATATTTTCTGTATTGAAGACGTCGATGATGCACCCGTATACCATTGACGTCGACACCATCAGATGCGGACCGCGCGGTGACCCCACATTCCGCTGGCGCCCACAGGGCTGCCCTCGTTTCCTGACATGTCCCGCGCGGGCCGCGGCGAGCCGAGACCGCCGCATGACCTAATAGGAGCATGGAGCGATACCGCGGACCCGAACAACCGCATTCTATCGCGCCCCGTCAGTGTGCCGTCTGCCCGGTCCAGGCGAGCACGGAAAGAACGGAGCGAGACATGAGAACCGAATCGACACCCGGCGCCCGCGGGCCGGTCTTCTGCGGGGTCGACACCCACGCCGACTCGCATTGGCTGTGCGTCCTCGACTGCGGCGGCCGGGGAGCCGGCCTGCGTCGCGATGGAGGGGACGTCGTCCTACGGGGCGGGCCTCACCAGGCACCTCGCGTCGCTGGGGATGCCCGTGCGCGAGGCGCTCTCCCCGGCGAGGACGCAGAGGAGGCGCCCGGGGCAGGGAAAGTGCGACGAGGCGGACGCGGAGAGGGCCGCCCGCGCGGCGATGTCCGGCTCAAGGCTCGGGACCCCCAAGAGCCAGGACGGGTGGGTCGACGGGGTGCGCTGCATGCTCGCGGCGCGCTCCGGGGCGGTGAAGGCGCGGACCTCGGCGATCAACACCGCGAGGTCGCTGCTCACCACCGCGCCGGAGGGGCTCAGGTCGAGGTTCCGCGGGATGGCGGGGCCGAGGCTGATGGAGGAGCTCCCCTCCGTGCGCGCCGAGGGCGCGCTGGGCGCCGCTCTCGGCGCGCTGGCGGACCTGTGGGCGGCGGCGCGCGACGCGGCGCTCGACATGGAGCGCGCGATCGAGGCGTCCCTGGAGGAGAACTGCCCCGCGCTGCTGGCGATGTACGGGTGCGGGCCCGTGAGCGCGGCCAAGCTCGCGGTCGCGGCCGGGGACAACCCGGGCAGGCTGCGCTCCGAGGCGTCGTTCGCGGCGATATGCGGGGCCTGCCCCATCCCCGCCTCGAGCGGCAAGACCGTGAGGCACAGGCTCAACAGGGGCGGCGACCGGCAGGCGAACAGCGCGCCGCACGAGATCGCGAGGCAGAGGGTCATGCGCGACCCCGAGACCGCCGAGTACGCCGAGAGGGCCAGGGCGCGGGGGAAGAGCGACAGGGAGGTCATGAGTGTTAGCGTCAATCTATTTTTCACCAGTTTCGCTAAACAGGCGCGCCGTTCGCGC
>CABUCQ010000122.1 GCA_902490095.1 uncultured Collinsella sp. | reverse complement strand
CCGCCGATATCGAGGGCATCAAGCGCTCCGCCGCCATCAACGTGGGCGTGCTCGACTACGTAGGCGAGCACATCGCCGCGGGCATGACCACCAACCAGATTGACCAGATGATCTACGACTACACCGTCGAACACGGTGGCACGCCGGCCGATCTCAACTACGAGGGCTACCCCAAAAGCGTGTGCACCTCGATCAACGATGTGGTCTGCCACGGTATCCCCTGCGATACGGACGTGCTGCACGAGGGCGACATCATCAACGTGGACTGCTCCACGATCCTAGACGGCTACTTTAGCGACTCGAGCCGCATGTTCTGCATCGGCGAGGTCTCGGCCGACCGCCAGCGCCTGGTCGACGTCACCCGCGCCAGCGTGGAGGCGGGTCTGGCAGCCGTCAAGCCATGGCTGCCGCTGTCCGTGATGGCCGAAGCCGTGCAAAAGACGGTCGAGGACGCCGGTTTTAGCGTGGTGCGCGAGTACGGCGGACACGGCATCGGTAAGGAGTTTCACGAGGACCCGTTTGTGGGCTTTACCACCGAGGCACCCGATGTGGACACCATCATGGCTCCGGGCATGGTCTTTACCATCGAGCCTATGGTCAATGCCGGAGTGCCCGACATCAAGATCAGCAAGGGCGACGGTTGGTGCGTGCGCACCAAGGACGGCAGCGATTCGGCCCAGTGCGAGGTACAGCTCGTGGTGACCGAGGACGGCTACGAGCTGCTGAGCTGGTAACCGTGGATGCGCCGGATGCTGACGGGCACGCTCGTCTTGCATCCGGCGGTTTTAATTGAGTGTTTTACCTGATATAACCTGCCAAAATAAACCTGTCCCTTTTTGGCAGGTCGAGCGGAGAGGACTGCTTGTGAACATCCTGGTTTTGCTGCCCGTCAACGACCGCCATCGCGCAATTCTTGAGTCGAGTGCTCCGGGCGAGAACTTTTTCTACACGAGTGCCGACGCCGCCACGCGCGAGCAGGTCGCCAACGCCGACGTGATCTTGGGCAACATCGACCCTGACATGCTCACGGCATGCGAACATCTCCAGCTGTTGCAATTGCAGACTGCCGGCTATGACGATTACTTAGCCGCCGGCACCGTGCCAGCCGACGCTAAGCTTTCCTGCTCGGTAGGCGCCTACGGCCAGGCCGTGAGCGAGCATATGTTTGCCATGGTCCTTTCCATGATGAAGCGCCTGCCCGGCTACCACGACTTGCAGCGCGAGCATCGCTGGGAGGACTTGGGCCCGGTCACCTCGCTCAAAAACGCCAACGTGCTGGTGCTGGGCGCGGGCGATATCGGCGGCCACTTCGCCACGCTCTGCCGCAGTATGGGTGCGCACGTCCGCGGCATCAAGCGCCATCCGCTCGTCTACCCCATTGTGTTTGAGGACATGGACGGCATGGACGCCCTGCCCGAGCGCCTGGCCGAGGCCGACGTCGTCGCAACCTTTATGCCCAGCACACCCGAGACCCGCGGTCTGGCGAACGCCGAATTCTTCGCCGCGATGAAACCAGGCGCTTTCTTTGCCAACGGCGGCCGCGGCGACCTCGTGGTTGCTGACGACTTGGTTGCCGCCCTGGAGTCGGGACATCTTGCCGGCGCCGCGGTCGACGTCACCGACCCCGAGCCGCTGCCTGAGACAAGCCCCCTGTGGGATGCGCCCAACATGCTCATCACACCGCACGTCTCCGGATGGTTCCACCTGGAGGCTACGCTCAACAACGTGGTCGACATCGCCGCGGAGAACCTGCGTCACCTGCAGGCCGGCGAGACACTCCGCTGCTGGATTGAGCACTAATCTTGTTCCGCCGTTCTAACGAACGGCGGACCGGTCGACGCTGCGCGCCGCCCAGAGCGACAATTTGCCATTCAAAAGGCAAGGCATGACCAAAAGGTCTATGCCTTGCCTTTTTCATGCCAACTTGTTCGCTCTGGACATCGCTCGCTGACGTTTGCTCAACCTGCGGTGTCATAACAATTCTGTCCAGCTGTTGGCATTGCGGCATTTGCCCAAATAAAACCTGCCAAAGTAAACCTGTCCCTTTTTGGCAGATTTTAGAGCTCCACACTTTCGGCGCCGTTGATGGTTAGGTCGCGCTCGTAGAAGGCCGTGAGGGCGCGGATGGCGTACATCACGTCGCGCACGCCGCCGGTCTCGTAGCTTGAGTGCATGGCCAGCTGCGGCAGGCCCACGTCCACGGCATGCATGCTCGCCTGCATGTTCGACAGGTTGCCGAGCGTGGAGCCACCCGCCATATCACTCTTGTTGGCGAAGGCCTGCGTGGGCACGTCGGCGTCATCGCAGATGGCCTGGAACACCGCGCGGCTAAAGGCATCGGTGCAGTAGTGCTGGTTAGCAGCTTCCTTGACGACGATGCCGCCGTTAAGCACCACCTGGTTGCGGGCATCGCACTTCTCGGCATGGTTGGGATGCACGGCATGTGCGTTGTCGCAGCTCACGAGCATCGAGGCGGCAAGCGCGCGGTGGTACGACTCGTCGTCAAAGCCCAGCGAGCCGTTAATGCGGTGCAGCGCATCGGCCAAGAACGTCGACATGGCGCCCTGCTTGGTCTCGGAGCCAACCTCCTCGTTATCAAAGCAGCAGAAGACCGAGATATCGCGCGCGTTCTCAGCACCCAAAAATGCCTGCAGCGAGGTATAGGCGCAGGCCAGGTCGTCGAGCTTGGGCGTCGAGATAAACTCGTCGGCCCAGCCCCAAATGCGCGCATCCTGACGATTGACCAGGAACAGATCGCGACCCAGAATCTGCTCGGGCTCAACGTCCAACTCGTCGGCGATCAGAGCATCAAAGTCGCCCTGCTTAAGATCACCGGCGCTGATGAGCGGGCACAGGTCGACGGCGCGGTTGGGCGCAAAGCCCTCGTTAACGCCACGATTCATATGGATGGCAAGGCTCGGAATGATAGCGACCTCGCGCTCGGTGGCAAGCAGGCGGCTCTCAATACGGTCGCCCTCGCGCACCAACACGCGGCCCGCGAGCGCCAGCGGGCGATCGAACCAGGTGTAGTCGATCATGCCGCCGTATGCCTCGGTGTTCAGGCGCAGCGTCTCGCCTGCGCCGTCGAGCTCGGGCACGGCCTTAACCTTAAACGTAGGCGAATCGCTGTGCGACGCCGTCAGTTGAAAATGATAGTCGCCGGCAACGCCGTCCTCGCCCCACGTAGCAGCCAGGTCCTCGCCCACCTTAAAGGCAACAACGCTCGAGGTGTTGCGCTGCGTGTAATAGCGACCGCCCGGCTCGATATCCCACGCCGCGTTCTCGGACAGGTAGGTAAAGCCCGCCTCGTCGAGTTCGGCCATAATGGTCGCCGCCGTATGGAACATGCTGGGGCATGCCTCGATAAAGTCGATAAGGTCGTTGGCGGCCTCGATATCGTCGGCCGTCACATGCGCGCGCTCGGGCGTTTCCTGATCCGTCATGCTCTCCCCTTTCGCTGGGTTGATGGTCCCCTCCAGCATACCCCGCCACACCAGCGCCGCACTCTTCATTCCATGTTTAATCCCGCGCCGCTCGCCAAGTTGAGCCATCATGCCCGTGCACCTTTTGCGACAATTACGCTAACAGGACGAGAGGAGTCGTCATGAAGCCACGTAACATTGCCATCGCCTGCGGTGTCGCGGGAGTCGCCGTCGGCCTTGCCGCTGCCACCGGTATCGTTTATCACAAGCAAATCAAGTCCGCCGCGTCGCTCAAACGCTTGACCGGCTACGCGGATGGCTATGACCTGTACGCAATCGACATCGCCTACGACTACGATCTCGATCGCATCATCGCCGCTGGCGTGCGCGACGACCAGGCCTACATCGATGCCGTGGTGGCGCAGGTGCTGCCCGGTGTGCCGGTACATGTCCAGGCGCCCCAGTTTGCCTGCAGCGCTTTTGTCGCCGTAGATGCCGAAGGCCGCGTGCGCACCGGTCGCAATTACGACTTTAAGGACGACACCTCGGCGCTGCTGGTGCGCAATCACCCACGCGGCGGCTATGCCTCCATCGGGTTTGCCGCCCTTAACAACCTGGGCGATAACACTCCGCTTGACTCCGTCGCCGGACGGGCCGCCGCACTCATGGGCCCGTTTGGCCAGCTCGACGGTGTTAACGAATGCGGCGTGTCCATTGCCGTACTCACCCTGGATTCCAAGCCCTGTGACCAGGACGCGCAACGCCCCGTCATCAATACCTCGCTCGCCATCCGCCTGGTGCTCGACCGTGCCGCCACCACGCAAGAAGCTGTCGACCTGCTTTCCGCCTACGACATGCACGCCATGGCAGGACGCGATTACCACTTCTTTATCAACGACGCCGCCGGTGACGCGCGCGTAGTAGAGTGGGATCCGCGCGATCCGGACCGTGCTTTCAAAGCGACTCCTGTACGCCAGGTTACGAACTTCTACGTCTGCTATGGCGACGAAGTGCTGCCCAACCAAAAGAATGGCGAGCTGGGCCATGGTAAAGAGCGCGCCGTCGCAATCGCCGATGTCCTTGACGCCCATGTCGGTGCCCAGGACGAGGCAGTCGCTTGGAAGGCCCTACGCGCTGCAGCGCAAGAACCCAATCCGAAAGACATCACCAGCAATACGCAATGGTCGGTCGTCTTTGACAATACCGAACCCGCCGCCGCCATTACGCTGCGCCGCCACTGGGGCGACGTCGACGCCTTCGCACTGTAAGGACCCAGGCTCGTCGACCTTACGCTCGCCTGACGTTGTTTACATTTCCATACGCTTGAGCTAACACGTTTTACCCCCGTATCAACAGTGTGCGGGGGTAAACTTATGCGCATGTTATAACTTGCCCGGAAGGATTCATCATGCTTAGGATCGGTCTTCTTACCAGTGGCGGCGACTGCCAGGCGCTCAACGCCACCATGCGCGGCATTGTCAAAACGCTTATGACCAATAGCGAAGAGCCTATTGAGATCTATGGTTTTGAGGACGGCTACCAGGGCCTTATCTACAGCCGGTTCCGCGTCATGACGCCCGCCGATTTTAGCGGCATCCTTACCCGTGGCGGCACCATCCTGGGCACGAGCCGTACGCCGTTCAAGCGCCTGGATATTCCCGAGGCCGACGGCGTCGAGAAGGTGCCGGCAATGGTCCACACCTATCATAAGCTGCAGCTCGACTGCCTGTTTATGCTGGGCGGCAACGGCTCCACCAAGACCGCCAACCGTCTGCGCGAAGAGGGCCTCAACGTTATCGCCCTGCCTAAGACCATCGATAACGACACCTGGGGCACCGAGCTGACGTTTGGCTTTACGAGCGCCATCGACGTCGCCACCAAGTGTATCGACGACATTCACACCACCGCTTCGAGCCACGGCCGCGTGTTCGTTATCGAGATCATGGGCCACAAGGTTGGCTGGATCCCGCTATACGCCGGCGTCGCGGGCGGCGCGGATGTCATCTTGATTCCCGAGATCCCCTACGACATGGATAACGTCATCAAGACCATCGAGCATCGCATGGAGACCGGCAGCCGCTTTACCATCGTGGCCGTCGCCGAGGGCGCTATTTCCAAGGAGGACGCGGCGCTGTCCAAGAAGGAGTACAAGAAGAAACTCGCCGAGCGCACGAGCCCGTCGATCGTCTACGACATCGCCAAGGAGATCGAGGCCAAGACCGGTCGCGAGACCCGCGTCGCCATCCCCGGCCACACGCAGCGCGGCGGCCAGCCCGACGCCCAGGACCGCATCTTTGCGACCCAGTGCGGCGTCGAGGCGGCACTGGGCTGTCTACGCGGCGAGTTTGGCTACATGATCGCCCTGCGTGACGGCAAGATGTGCCACATGCCGCTCGAGGAAGTCGCCGGCAAGCTCAAGTATGTCGACCCCCAGAGTGATCTGGTGCGCGAGGCCAAGGCGCTGGGCATCAGCTTCGGCGACGAATAGCCTCGGCCGAAACTGCTCTCATCGGAGACCCCAGGGCTTACCTCCCAAATCGTCCTCGGACATGTCAGGATCCCGCCGTGCGCTTCGCGCGGCGGGATCCTTCCGTCCTGCGGAAAGATTTGGGAGGTAAGCCCTAGGGCCTCCTGCGGTGACTGGGGAGGCCGAGACTATTCGTCTTCTTGCTGCGGGTGCCTGGGGTAGGATGCGGCGTGCATTTTTGGGAGTATTCAGCAGCCGAGGGTGCCTGCATACTGGATTTTGGGCGAAAGGCAGGCACCATGGGCCGCATCCTGTAAAAAAACGAGCGGCTCTAGAGGCGTTGGGGCTCAGAATCGGGGCTTTCA
>CABUCQ010000121.1 GCA_902490095.1 uncultured Collinsella sp. | reverse complement strand
AAAAAGCCCGCTAGAACGTTGTCCGTTCTAGCGGGCTTAATCAGGTGATCGGTTAGCGCGCAGTAGTGCAGGCAAGCCTTACGCAAACAGGCCGTAGATGCTGATGTTGGCCTTGGCATAGAGGCCGTTAGCATACTCGGTCCACTTGGAGCTGGCGCTCGAAGCCTGCGAGGAACCTGCGAGGAGTACTGCTGATAAGCAGTGTAGTAGGCGGTCATGGCCTGCTTGTAGGTGGCGCTATCGGCCGTAAAGGCATCATCGGCAAAGGCCTTGGCATAGGTGCCGTCGGCATCCTTCCAAGTGCCCTTTGAGCTATCCCACTCGTCGCCGGCAAGGTTGATGATGTAATCGGCATAATCCTTGCTCGCGGTGTCCTCGTTGCCGTCAGAAGGCTCGGTCGGAGCAGTCGGCATGCTTGCGGAGCTATCGCCCACCTTCTTCTTGTAGAGCTTCTGCAGCGTCGCGGACTGGCGGACGATCTGCTTGGCCTGGTCCTTGGACACGCCGTACTGCGTGGCCATGGTCTTGTAGTCGGAGGTGCCGATGGAATCCTCGGCATACTGCTTCATTTCCTTGGAAGAGACGGTAATGCCCTCGTCCTCGGCAGCGTCCAGCAGAATCTGGTTGCGCACGTAGGACAGGATAACGTCGGCAGACGGAGCGGTGTAGTTGCCGTCGTCGTCCTTGACGGTGTCAAGGCTGTACTGGCTCTCGATGGCCTCACGCGCGGTGATGTCGCTCTTCTTGCCGTTGTAGCTATAGCTCGCCACGGTCGAATCGAGCTGGTCCTCGGACAGGGTCGCCGAGCCGACGCCCTTGCCGCCAAAACCACCGTTGCCGATAAAGAAGCCGACCACAGCAGCGATCACGACTGCAACCACGAAGGCGGCAATCATCGTCTTCTTGTGCTTGGATGCGCGGTCGTCTTCGTCGGAACCCAGGATATCGTCGTCCTCGTCCTGCTCCTCGGGCATGAGGTTCTCGTCGGCGGCGTCCGCGGCGATCTTTGCCTCCAGGCGAGCGTCCTCCTCCTCGGCCGTCGTACCGGCGGCAATATGTTCGGCAGACGTACCGGCGACCAGATCGATCTTCTCCTCCTCATCACCATCGGGGCCTTCGCCGCGCTCGATGATCTGGATGCCGTCGATCTCGTCCTTCTCGTCCTTCTTTTGAATCAGACCCATATCAGTTACTCCTTGTTAGGAAACATAGTCCGCAATAGAATACGCCCGACAAAGCGCCGGGCGTATTGATTCTCAGGTTATACGCAAACACTTAAGTACTATTTAGGCGTTTGCAGTCTGCATGCCTTAGGCCAGGTGCGCGATAACGGCATCGGCAAAGGCCTGCGTGCCCACAGCACCCTCGACGGAGCCAGTCTGGGCACGACGCACGTCACCGGTAACCTGCTCGCCCTCGTCGAGCGTGGCAGAGACGGCGGCGCGAATGCGATTGGCAGCGTCGTTCTCGCCCAGGTGATCGAGCATCATCGCAGCAGAGAGGATCTCGGCTGTGGGGTTGGCGATATCCTTGTCCGCGATATCGGGTGCGGAGCCATGCGTGGCCTCAAAGATGGCGCAGTCGGCACCGATGTTGGAGCCGGGGGCCATACCCAAGCCGCCCACCAGGCCGGCGCACAGGTCGCTCACGATGTCGCCGTACAGGTTGGGCAGCACCAGGACATCGAAGTCGTTGGGGTTCTGGACCAGGCCCATGCAGGTGGCGTCGACGATCTTGTCGTTGAACTCGATATCGGGATAGTTGGCGGCCACCTCGCGCGCCACGCGCAGGAACAGGCCGTCGGTCGCCTTCATGATGTTGGCCTTGTGCACGGCCGTCACCTTTTTGCGGCCGCAGCGGCGGGCATACTCAAAGGCATACTCCACAATGCGGCGGCTCTTGGCGATAGAGATCGGCTTGATCGAGATCGCGGAATCGGCGGCGAAGGTCTTTTGGCCCGAACGTTCGACGAGCTGCGAGAGCTCCTCGACCTCGGCAGCGCCCTCATCGAACTCGATGCCGGCGTAGAGGTCCTCGGTGTTCTCGCGCACGATGACCAGGTCGACGTCGCGGAAGCGCGAGCCGTCGCCCGGCTGCGACAGGCAGGGGCGCACGCAGGCGTACAGGTCGAAGTGCTTGCGCAGGGCCACGTTGACGCTGCGGAAACCCGTGCCGACCGGCGTGGTGATGGGGCCCTTGATGGCAACCTTGGTCTCGGCGACCGCATCGAGCACGTGCTGGGGCAGTGGCGTGCCAAACTCGTCCATGACGCCGGCACCGGCCTCCTGGACGTTCCAGTTGATCTGGACACCGGTGGCCTCGACCACGCGGCGCATGGCCTGCGTAATCTCGGGACCGATACCGTCACCGGGGATCAGGACTACATCGTGCGCCATAATCTGTTACTCCTCGTCTTCGGCGTCGTCAGATTTTTTAACGCTAGCACGCTTCTTCTTTTTGGAGAGATCCAGGCCAAAACGTTTAACAAGCATTTCGCAAATCTCGCTCGAACGGGCCTTGAGATAGCTGCCCTTGCCGTTCTCGGCGTCGAACTTAAGGCGCAGCGCGAGCTTCTCGGCGACCTCGGCGTCGATCTCGCCCTGGCCAAACTCGTACAGGCAACCGAGCATATCGCGATACTCAAGGTCGCCGTGGTAGCACTGGATGGCCTCGTCCAGGATGGGCCAAGCCTCGCGCGAACGCTCGACGCTCGTGGCGCCCCACACGCACAGCAGGCGGAAGGCGGCATAGCGCAGCGTGGAGGAAATCTCGTCGAACAGCGCAGTCTCGGCGCCCTCAAAGGCATCGCCCAGCTGCTCGGGGCAGGTGGTGGCGAGCGCCGCAAGGGCATCGAGGGCCTCCCAGCGGGTCTGAGCCTCGGGGCGGTCAAGTGCCTCGATCAGCGCGGGCACGCAGGGCACGACGCGCTGCGGATCGCGCTCGGCAAGCAGGTGCAGCACGCGGGCGGCAAACTGACGGATGCGGCGCGTGGGGCAGCCGAGCTCCTTGACCAGACGGTCGACGGCGTTCTCGTTCTCCTCTGCCAGCTGAAGCTGTGCCAGCTCCTCATCGGTGAGCTGTTCTTCCTTGTTTTCTGCCATAGTTACCTCTTCTTACTATTTCTTAGCGTGCTTGCCAGCACCCTTGCTGTCATCGGTGACCGAGATGAGCTGTCGGTCGGCCGCGCCATTGCGACGCGCGCGGCGGCGTTCCTCAGCGTCGCCCGCGTCGGCGGCGGCGCGGTGAGCCTTGTTGACGTTAAAGACCTCGTCGTGCTTGCGCCACGGACCGACGGACTCGCCAAAGCTCATCTTAAGGCCGGCGATAAAGCCGCCGAGCCAGCCGATCGGCGCAAACTGCACCAGCGGGAACAGCGAAAACACCCAGGTCAGTAGAACGACTGCCGCCGCGCCTGCAAAATTGGCAATCCAGTAGTCGCGCTTGGTGATCACGCGCTTTTCGCACGCCCACTGGCCGCACAAAAAGCCGATGTAGATCGCAAAGAGAAAGAGCACCAGCGCAAGCACCACGAACGTCCAGCTCATGGTCGCTACTCCTCGTGATGATGGCCGCAGCAGCACTCGTGGCCGTCATCATGGCCGTGGCCGCCGCAGCACTCGTGGTCCTCGCCGTGATGGTGGCCACAACCGGTCCTCGCCATGGTGGTGGCCGCAACCGCACTCGTGGTCGTCGCCATGCTCGCCGCAACCGCAGCCTTCCTCGTGAGCGCCATGCTCTTCGGGACGATACTGCGACCAGTCCAGACCGGCGGCAATGGCGTCGGCCTCCTCCTTATAGAGGACCGTGATGGCCTGGGTACCCAGCTTGGCGCCGCCGATGGCGTCGAGCATGTCATAGAGCGTAAAGGCGACGTCGGCGCCGGGCAGCGCGAGCTCGCGATCATCGGCGTAGGCGAGCGCCAGACGCAGGTCCTTAATGAAGTGCTCGACCATAAAGCCGGGCTTGTAGTCGCCGTCGAGCGCCTTGGGCGCCAGGCTCTCCATGGCGCCGGACTTACCGGTGCCGCCCAGGATCATCTGGCGGGTCTTCTCCAGGTCAAGGCCGCTCAGCTCGGCAAATGCCATGGCGTCTGCCATGCCGACCATGCAGGCGCCCAGCGACACCTGATTGGCGAGCTTGGCAGCCTGGCCCTTGCCGGCGCCGTCGAAGCAGCAGATGTTGGCCGCAAAGGTGGCAAGGATGTCGCGGACCGGGGCGATGTCGTTCTCGGTAGCGCCCACGATAGCCGTGAGCGTGCCGGCGATAGCACCCGACTCGCCGCCGGTGACGGGGCAGTCAAACGCCATGCGACCAGAAACCTGGGCGGCCTCGGCAATGTCACGGGCGAGCTCGGGCGAGCTCGTGGTGAGGTCGATCAAGACCGCGCCCGGCTTGGCGCACGCAAGCAGGCCGTTGCCCGCCAGATAGAGCTCCTCGACCTCGGAGGGATAGCCCACCATGGTAAAGACGACATCGGCGTTCGCCACGGCCTCGGCCGGCGTATCGGCCCAGACGGCGCCGCGCTCGATAAGCGCGGCGGCCTTGGACTTGGTGCGGTTGTTGACCGTGACGGGGTAGCCGGCGTCCAGGATGTGGCCGGCGATGGGGGCACCCATGATTCCGGTGCCGATGAATGCGACGGAGAGCTTGTTTGCCATGAAACCTTTCCTTTTGGGTTGGGTGTTGTTACCAGGTTAAAATACTCGGTGCCAGCGTTTCGGCCGTGACTTGAGGGCACTTGCAGCCGCAGCGCCTACCTACTCGCCTCGCACGCGGCGCGCGATGCGGTCGGAAAGCGAGGCTTTCTCGGCGCGATTCTTGCCCCAAAACGCGCAGGCCACCATGCCGGGACCCACGTGCGAGCCGATGGTGGGACCCACGGAGCTGCGAATGATCGTGACGTCGGCGCAACCCTCCTCCTTGCGGATGGCAGCTTCGAGCCAGTCACCGTCCTTTTCGGCATCGGCAGTCATAATGGCGATGGGCATGGTGCGGTCGGGCACGTAGTTCTCGCGGAACGACTTGAGGATGGACTTGAGCGCCTTCTTGCGGCCGCGGTTGACGCCGATCAGCGACAGCGAGCCGGCAAGGTCGTAGGAGAGCTCGGGCTTGACATCGAGCTTTGCCGTGAGCTGCGCCGCCGCGGGCGGAATGCGGCCGCCGGCAGCCAGCGCGTCAAAGCTCTCGAGCGTAAAGTAGCCGTGGACGTAGGTCTTCGCCTCGTTTGCCCAATCGACCAGTTGCTTGGCGGTCAGCCCCGCCGAACGCTGGCGCACGGCCTCGAGCGCCAAAAGTGCGCCGGTCGCACAGGGTAGAGCGTTGTCGACCACATAGAGCTCAAAGTTGGGATACTCGGCGCGCACGGCATCTGCCGCCTGGCACGCGGAGTTGTAGCTCGACGACAGCGCCGAGGTAAAGCACAGGTAGACCGTGGGCGTGCCCTCTTTGGCGCACTCGGTAAAGAACTCGATATAGCGACCGAGCGACACGGCGGAGGTAGACACGCGAGCGCCGGCGCGCATGCGGTCGTAGAACTCCTTGGGGCTCATGCTCGACCAGATATCGTCCGTGCGCTCCTCGCCATCGATAATGAAGGGGAAACCCAGGATATCGACATCGAGGTTCGCAGCGACCTCGGGGCTAAAGTCGCAGCAGGTATCGACGACGATGCGGCAACGGTTCGAATGACCGGCGGATGCGGCCTTGTCCATCAAAGCGACTCCTTACGTAAAAAAGGCGGCCACCCGCATGGGATGGCCGCCAACCGTTAACTCATGCAAGTTAACGTATTTTACTCGTCAAGTGTTTCGATTCGGGGCTTGATGATGCCATATCCACCATTCTTACGGTGATACACCACATTGATGAGGCCAGTCGTCGCGTTCTCGAACACGTAGAAGTCGTGGCCGAGCAGATCGGTCTGCACCAGCGCCTGCTCCTCAGTCATCGGGGTGACGTCGATGACCTTCTCGCGGACGAGCAGGTCGTCCTCCTCCTCGGGCAGCAGCAGGTCGGCCAGATCCTCGACGCGCTCGACCGGCACGACATCCGCGGCGCTGGCACCGCCCTGGCGGTTGTCCACGACCTTGGTCTTGAACTTGCGCAGCTGGCGGGTGACCTTATCGGCGGAGAGGTCGATGGCGGCGTACATATCTGCACCGTGCTCGGCAACGCGAATCACGGAACCGCGAGCGCGAACCGTAACCTCGACGATTGCCGGGTTGGGGTTCGAGGGGTTCTTCTCGTAGCGAAGTACAACGTCGACCGTCATGGGCTCGATGTCGAAAACCTTGAGCGCCTCGCCGATCTTCTCATCAACATGCGCACGCAGAGCATCGGTTACCGTCGTCTTGCGTCCAGAAACCTTGATATCCATACGTGGCTCCAATCTGCCTCGGGGACTTACTGTACTGGCTATGTACCCATTGCCGTGCATTTAATCACGCGGATTCCCAAAGACCCGAATAACGATTGCTTGATACCGCATACCGAAGTCTCGCACTTTTCTGTGGCAAAGT